>NZ_CP071448.1:2525000-2871666 GCF_017352115.1 Flavobacterium endoglycinae | reverse complement strand
CCCTGATAATATTTTCCCAATGTGGGACTGGGTTGGAGGAAGATTTTCTCTATGGAGTGCTGTTGGTTTAAGCATTGCATTGGCAATTGGTTTTGACAATTACAACCAATTGTTAACTGGAGCAAACGAAATGGACGAACATTTCAAATCGGCAGAATTTGACAAAAACATTCCTGTAATTTTGGCTTTGTTAAGCATTTGGTATAATAATTTTTACGGTGCAGAGAGTGAAGCTTTGATTCCGTATACTCAATATTTATCAAAATTAGCACCTTACTTACAGCAGGCAACAATGGAAAGTAACGGTAAAAGTGTTGGCCGTGATGGAAAACCGGTTAACTATCAAACAGGAACTATTATCTGGGGAGAGCCAGGAACTAATTCGCAGCATGCTTTCTTCCAGTTAATCCACCAAGGAACGAAGATAATTCCAACAGACTTTATTGGATTTGTAAAACCTCTTTACGGAAATAAGGATCACCATAATAAATTAATGTCGAATTTCTTTGCACAGACTGAGGCTTTAATGAATGGAAAAACCGCAGAACAGGTTCAGGCAGAATTTGACAAACAAGGACTTGCAGCAGATAAAGCTTCTTATTTATTACCTTTTAAAGTGTTTACAGGAAACAAACCTACCAATACAATTTTGGTTCAAAAATTAACTCCAAAAAGTCTAGGATCTTTAATCGCGCTTTATGAGCATAAGATTTTTGTTCAAGGTGTTATCTGGAATATTTTTAGTTTTGATCAATGGGGAGTTGAGCTAGGTAAGCAGCTTGCTAATTCAATCTTAGACGAAATTAATTCTAACACAGTTAAAAATCATGATAGTTCAACATCGTTTTTGCTGAATCATTTCTTAAAAAATAAATAGTTTACAATTATATAATGAATTGAAACGCCTTAATTTAACTCTAATTAAGGCGTTTTTTCGTATAAATACCTTCTAAAAAGAGTATAAATTAACACATATTGCAAGTTTACAGCTACAAAGCAATTACAATCATTGCTGATTTAACAATATAACATCATAAAAATTCAATAAAAAATTATTTTCTTTAATAAAAAATCAAAAAATCATTTTAATACGCAACACAAACTTCAAAACTGATTTTTCTTAACATTTTGATAACATTATCTGATTTTATTGTTATAATTTTGCCAAAAACAATAAACTCAATAACAAAATGAAGAAAATGAAAAATTGGTTACTCACTGGACTATTTTTTATGATAGTTTCAACCGTATTTTCTCAAGGAAAAGTTACTGGTAATATTACCGACGGTACAGCAGGTTCGTTACCAGGAGCAAACGTACAGATCAAAGGATCTTCTACGGCAACTTCAACAGATTTTGATGGTAAATTTACTATCGACTCACCAAACGCTTCTGGCGAATTGGTAATTTCGTACATAGGTTTTGAAACTAAAACAGTTAAATTCACTGTTTCAGGATCTACAAACTTAGGTAACATTGTTTTAACTTCAAATTCTAACGAATTATCAGAAATTGTAGTTAAAAGTACTACAGTAGATATTGCTAAAGACAGAAAAACTCCGGTTGCTGTTTCTACAATTAAAGCTGCTGAAATTCAAGCAAAATTAGGAAATCAAGAACTTCCTGAAATGCTAAAAAGCACTCCATCTGTTTATGTAACAAAATCTGGAGGTGGATTTGGAGATTCGAGAATTACAGTTCGTGGATTTAGCCAAAACAACGTTGCTGTAATGGTAAATGGTATGCCAGTTAACGATATGGAAAACGGAGCTGTTTACTGGAGTAACTGGGCTGGTTTATCTGATGTAACTTCTTTCATTCAAGTACAAAGAGGTTTAGGATCTTCAAAATTAGCTATTGCTTCTGTTGGGGGTACTATGAACTACGTAACTAAAGCTTCTGACTTAAAACAAGGTGGTACTGTTGGTACTTCATTTGGTAACGATAATTACTTTAAATCTAATGTTGCTTACAATACAGGAAAATTAGACAACGGTTTCTCTGCTTCTGTATTATACAGCCATACTCAAGGTGATGGTTATGTCGACGGAACAGCTTTTAACGGAGACAACTACTATGTAGCTCTTGGATATACTACAAAAAACAACAAACACGATTTCCAATTTACGGTTACTGGTGCTCCACAATGGCACGATCAAAGATCTACATTTATCACGATAGCTCAATACCAAAAATATGGTACAGAGTCTGATCCAAATATCAAATACAACTCTGATTGGGGTTACAAAGGTGGTGAATCATTTAATATGGTAAGAAACTACTACCACAAGCCAGTTATTTCATTAAACTATGATTGGAATATCAACGAAACTTCAAAATTATCTACTGTAGCTTACGTTTCTTTTGGACGTGGGGGAGGCTCTAGAGGAGCTGGTGGTATTAGAGGTTTTAACTATGCTAATAATGCATTCAGAACTGCAGATGGTTTAATAGATTTTGACAAAATTGTTGCTTACAACTCAGGACAAACAGTAAACATCAATGGTACTAATTACACACGTACAACAAATGGCACAAGTGGACAATTCCAAAACAGCTCTGCTACAGGGAGTTTAACAAACTCTACAACAGGTATTTCTCAAATTTCATCTGTAAATTCTCATAACTGGTATGGTGCAATTGTTAACTTTAACAAAAAATTCTCTGATAAGTTAACTTGGGATTTAGGAATTGATGTAAGAGGATACAAAGGTATTCACTACCAAAACATAAATAACTTATTAGGAGCTGATTCATATATTGACAACTTTGATGCAAACAATCCAAACAGAGTTTTAACAAACACATATTCTACATATGCAGCTTGGAACGTATTCAAAAGCACAGATAAAGAAGAAAAAATTAACTTCTACAATGATGGTGATGTAAGATGGTATGGTGGATTTACTCAATTAGAGTACTCTTCAGATAATTTTACTGCATTCATTCAAGGAGCACTTTCTCAACAGGGATTCAAAAGAGTTGATTACTTCAAATATTTATCTTCAAACCCATTATCTAGTACAGATTACGAAAACATCTTAGGTGGTAACGTAAAAGGTGGTGTTAACTACAACATCAATGAGCATCATAATGTTTTTGTTAACTCAGGATACTACTCAAAACAACCATTCTTTAATGCGGTTTACCCAAATAATGCTTCATTAGTAAATGGTAACTTAACAAATGAGAAAATCTTCGGTATTGAAGCTGGTTACGGTTTACGTACACAGATGTTTACAGCAAACTTAAACTTCTACCGTACTTCATGGAAAGACAGATACCAAAGACAAAATGACGGAGCTACTGACAATCCTGGAGGTTACTATGATTTTGCTGGAATTACAGAAATTCACTCAGGTATCGAGTTTGATGCTACTGCTAAAGTTATGGACAAACTTACCCTTACTGGAATGTTCTCTATAGGAGATTGGAAGTATGACGGAACAAGTACAAGTAATCGTTACGATTCTGGAAACAATCCTATTGGTGGAGGAACTGCTACAACATTATATCTTGATGGTGTAAAAGTTGGAGATGCCGCTCAAACTACAGCAGCTTTAGGAGCAATTTATGAGATTTTACCACGTTTTACTGTTGATGCAAATTATAACTATAATGACAAATTATATGCTGCAATTTCTCCAGGAAACTTCACATCAGCAACTAATAGAGGTTCATTGCAATTACCTTCTTACGGTACAGCAGATGCTGGATTAGCTTACAAATGGTTAGTTGGTAAAAACAAAGATAACTCAGTTGGTTTCAGATTAAACGTCAACAACGTTTTTGATTACACTTACATCGCTGAAGCAAAAACAAACTACTTTGCTGCTGATTACCCTACTCAGCCAACATACAAAGGAATTTCTACGAACAACCAAGTATACTTCGGTTTCGGTAGAACTTGGAACTTTAGCTTACGTTACGATTTCTAAGAATTTAGAATCTAAATAAATAATAAAAACGGCATTGACTTTTAAGTTTAATGCCGTTTTTTTATACCTGTTTTTGCTATATTTGTTTTTAACAAAAAAACACAGTTTATGTACAACTTTATACAAAAATTACATTCGGGCTGGGCATATTTAGCATTATTGCTTTTATTGTTTGCCGTTGTAAATGCCCTTATCGGTTTTTCTTCAAAAAAAGAATTCACAGCAAAAGACCGCAAAATATCCCTATTTGCCCTAATTGGAATTCATACACAATTATTGATTGGTTTAGTCCTTTATTTTGTGTCTCCAAAAGGTCTTCCAGTTCTAGGACAAATGTCAAATTCTGCATTACGATTGACTTCATTAGAACATCCACTAATTAACCTTATTGCCATTGCTTTAATTACTATAGGATGGTCTAAACATAAAAAACTAATAAACAGCGAAGCAAAGTTTAAAACATTCGCTATTTTTTACGGATTAGGATTAATACTTGTTTTAAGTAGAATTCCTTGGAGCCTATGGTTCCAATAACCAACTAGAGCCCTACAATAGGGCTTTTTTTATCTCGGCATATTATTTGTACAAACTCCCCCAAGTCTGAAAAAAAATAACCTATGAGAAATAAAAATATTTTACTCGCCTCTTTTACATTATTATTTATCTGCTGTTTTTCTTATGTTATAAGTCAAACGAAACCTACAACTGAACCTAAAATTATACAGGATACGGTAAAAAACGTAAAACCAAACCTTATTGCTTTACCAACAGACTCAGTATTCACAGATAAAGGATTAAAACTAAAACCCTATAAAAAAAACGCTCACGCCTCCTACTACGCAGATCGTTTTAATGGAAGAAAAACTGCTGACGGAAGTCGTTTCAACAACAACAAGTACACTGCAGCACACAAAAGACTTCCCTTTGGTACAAGAGTCAAAGTTACTAATGAAGCCAACGGAAAATTTGTAATCGTAAAAATCACCGATCGCGGTCCATTTGTAAAAACCCGCGAAATCGACCTTTCAAAAAGAGCATTTATGGAAATCACCAAAAGTAAAGGTGCTGGTGCTATGAAAGTAACGCTTGAAACTATAGTAGAATAAAAAATCCCGCTTTAAGCGGGATTTTTGTTTTAAACTAATTTCTTAATTGCCATTACAATTCCGGTATGAATTCCTTCGTGATAATTATTAAAATTCAAAGCGTCATGCACATTGTGAAGTGTAAAACCCATACTTGTGGTATATTCGGTATAATCGACAAAAAGACCGCTTGCAAAATCATTTTCAGTTTTCTCTAATGTAGTAAAAAGCAGTTCTCTGATTTCATCAACTTCTTCCTGCGAAACATCACCTTCAGGTTTTGTGCCTTTTCGGTATTTTAAAATAAAATCTTCCGAAACTATCGCCGGTAATCCTGATAATTTATAAACCAATGACTGTTGTGCCGCTATACAATGAGCCACATTCCAAACTATATTATTATTAAATCCATCTGGTATTTTATTTAATTGTTCTAGCGAATGACTAGTTAAAAGTTTCAGCAGAATTTCCCTGCTTGTTTTCTGTACATTAAAAACTGAATTCATAATTTTATTTTTTTTCTAAAATTAGACATTTTTAAGCTCTAAATGGATTTTCTTTGCAATCTAATAAATTCACAACATCATGAATAAAATATATTACCTAGCTTCATGCGATACTTGCCGCAAAATCATTAAAAGCCTTCCAGAAAACAATCTTGTTTTTCATGACATCAAGCAAGATCCAATCACTGAGGAACAGCTGGAAGAAATGCACACACTTTCTGGAAGTTACGAAGCTTTATTCAGCAAGAAAGCGCAATTATATAAATCAATGGGATTAAAAGACAAATCATTGACGGAAGCCGATTTCAAAAAATACATTCTGGAACATTACACGTTCTTAAGTCGTCCGGTTTTTATTATTGATGGCAAAATTTACATCGGCAACAGCCAAAAAAATGTGGCCGCAGTTATTGAGGCTTTGAGTTAATATTTTACCGAATTCAATTACTTATTTCGAGTAAATTTTTAAAACAAAAATTAGGACACAGTATTGAAAATCGAAACTAAAAAGCCTTAAGTTCTCTAAGATTTTACAGATTACTGAATTACAGTCCAACAGTGCAAACTTTTATTTATCTTTGCGCCTTTATACTCAATTATATGATACAATCTATGACAGGGTTTGGCAAAGCATCTTTGCAATTGCCTACAAAAAAAATTACCGTTGAAGTAAAATCGCTAAACAGTAAAGGTTTAGATCTAAACGTAAGAATGCCATCGGTTTATCGCGAAATGGAATTAGGTTTGCGAACTCAAATCTCGACAAAACTTGAAAGAGGAAAAATTGATTTTGCAATTTATGTAGAAAGTACTGCCGAACAGACTTCAACCAAAGTAAACGTACCTGTTGTAAAAAACTACATCGCTCAATTGAGAGAAGTTTATGCTGATGCTGATGAAACTGAATTAATGAAAATGGCCGTTCGTATGCCAGATACATTAAAAACAGAGCGTGAAGAAATTGACGAAAATGACTGGGAGCAGATTCAGGTTATTATTGATGAAGCATTGCAAAACATCTTAAATTTCAGAAAAGACGAAGGCGAATCGCTTGAAAAAGAATTCAATTTAAGAATTGGAAACATTCGCCAGCTGATGAATGATACTCTGGCTTTAGATCCAGAACGTGTTCAGGCTATAAAAGACCGTTTGCAAAATGCTATTTCAGAATTAGAAGTAAATGTAGACGAAAATCGTTTTGAGCAAGAATTAATCTATTATTTAGAAAAACTGGATATAACGGAAGAAAAAGTACGTTTAACAAGCCATTTAGATTATTTCATAGAGACTTTAAACGGTTCTGAAGCTAACGGACGAAAACTTGGTTTTATCACTCAAGAAATGGGACGTGAAATCAATACAATGGGTTCTAAATCGAATCATGCTCAAATGCAGAAATTTGTTGTGATGATGAAAGATGAATTGGAAAAAATTAAAGAACAAGTATTGAACGTTCTATAAATACTACACAAATTTAAAGCTTAGAGCATATAGCTTAAAGCCTAAAGCATACACAATGAACAAAGGAAAATTAATTGTTTTTTCGGCACCTTCGGGATCAGGAAAAACAACGATCGTAAAACATTTATTAGGACAGGAAGATTTAAATCTTGAATTTTCGATTTCGGCGGCATCGCGTGCACCGCGTGGTGAAGAAGTTAACGGAAAAGATTATTATTTCATTTCGTTAGAAGAATTCAAAAAGCACATTAAAGCCGAAGATTTTCTGGAATGGGAAGAAGTATATCGCGACAACTTCTACGGAACTTTAAAATCGGAAATTGAAAGAATCTGGGCTTTAGGAAAAAATGTTATTTTTGACATTGACGTGGTTGGCGGCCTTCGTATCAAGCATAAATTTCCAGAAGAAACTTTAGCGGTTTTCGTGAAACCTCCAAGTGTTGACGAATTAAAACGCCGATTAAAACAGCGTTCTACAGAAAGCGAAGATAAAATCAATATGCGTATCGCAAAAGCATCTGTAGAATTGGCGACTGCACCTCAATTCGATGTGATTATCAAAAATTATGATTTAGAGGTTGCTCTTGAAGAAGCGCATCAATTGGTAAAGGATTTCATAAACAAGTAATTAGTGAATACTTTTTCAAAAACACTAAAAAACTAATCACCAATCACTCTTTACTAATCACTTTTTACTAGTTACTTCAACTATGAAAATAGGTCTTTATTTCGGAACTTATAATCCAATTCATGTTGGCCATCTAATCATTGCCAATCACATGGCAGAGTATGCTGGATTAGATCAGATTTGGATGGTGGTAACGCCTCATAATCCGTTAAAAAAGAAAGCGACTTTATTAGACGATCAGCAGCGCTTGCAAATGGTCTTTCTGGCAACAGAAGATTATCCGAAAATAAAACCATCTGATATCGAGTTTAAATTACCTCAGCCGAGTTATACGGTTATAACGCTCGCACATCTGCAAGAGAAATATCCAAATCATGACTTTTCTTTAATTATGGGTGAAGACAATTTGAAAACGCTTCATAAATGGAAAAACTATGAAGTGATTCTTGAAAATCATGATATTTATGTCTATCCTAGAATTTCTGATGAACCTGAAAATGTAGAATTAAAATCGCATCCCAAAATTCATGTTATTGATGCACCGATTGTAGAGATCTCTTCGACTTTTATTCGAAATAATATTAAAGAAGGGAAAAATATTCAACCTTTACTTCCTCCGAAAGTTTGGGAATATATTGATCATAATAATTTTTATAAGAAGTAAAAAATTTGAATTGCCTCCTGCTTTAGCTGGAGGTTTTTTATTTTCAGCAGTACAAGGCTTTAGCCAAAATTAAAGATGTTTGGCTAAAGCCGATGTAGAAATCAATATTTTTGACCTCCAGTTAAAACTGGAGGCAATTGAATTTAACCATACACAATCTTGTCATTCCGAGAAACGAGAAATCGCACTAGAATTTCCGCACAAGAATTTCTAGTGTGATTTCTCCTTCGTCGAAATGACAAAAAAATCAAATCATAAAAAAAGCCTGAATTTAAAATTCAGGCTTTTTGCCATAATTAAGCTTCGATACTCACGTTACTTTTTACTCTTGTTCTGATTTCACTTAACGTTTGATCAACCAAAAGCTTTCCATCTCTGAAAACTTCCTTCAATTCACCTTGTTTTTCTTCTTCCCAAGAAACATTATCAGTTAAATGATACTTACCGTCGATTAATTCTATTTTCATTAATCCTTTAGCCGATTTTTTAGTTCCGTCGTCAGTAATTGGATCTTTGAAGATAGCTCTTCCCTCTCCGTTCACTTCTCCGTAAGTGGCTTTCATCGCAAATCCGAAAGTATCTCTTGTATTGTATTGATATGTGAAAGAACCGATTCCTAAAACAACATTGGTAGAAGCAAATCCTTTTTCTTTTAATCTTTCGCAAATTTGAGTTGCTCTTGCTACTGTGATACTATCTCCATAAATCGCTCCAATTTGCGGCACCAATTCTTTGAATCCTTTAGCATTTGTAGTCCCGCCAAAAACATCCCAAAGCAATTCGATAACCCCTTTTTTCTCTTGTTCTGTTTTTCCGTTTGGATTTCCGCAGATAATATCTACCGGATCGCCACTGTCAGGACGAATTACTACTTTACCTTCTCTTGAAACGATTTCTTCTTTTAATCTTGGAAGATAATCCGTTAGAACTTTCCATAAATCCCAAGTATCAGAAACGATAGAAACAATTCCTTTTGGATACACTCCTGTAATTAATCTTTTAAAAGTTTCGTACTCGCCCTCAGTTGTTCCCATACACATAACAGAATGTTCTGTTGCTGCTACTGAACCAGCCACAAGCTCCTGATCTGAATTGGCATTGTAATATTCTTCCAAGAAATCAATTGCTGGAATCGTATCAGATCCTGTAAAACTTAATAAATGTCCCGCTGCAGAAGTCAAGGCTGCTTCGATTCCGCCCATTCCTCTCATTGAGAAATCGTGTGCTTGCCAATCTACAAATTCTGGAACAGAAGAAGTTTCTGCAGCATATTTGTCTAATACTTTTCGGTATTCTTTTGCAATTGTAGCAGAATTACAAGGCAACCAAACTACCGCAGAAAGTAACGTTTCGAAATAATTCGTCAGCCAGAAAAATTCTGGAATTGTATTATACATCGTAAACATCGGAACTCTCAACGGAACGCTTGCGCCTTCTGGCAAGGCTTTAAAAACCATAGGAATATATCCTAAATCGTGTAAATCTTCAATATGTTTAGTCCCAACTTGGTTTTCACCTAAATAATTATTGATTCTTCGTGAGTATTTTTTAACGACTTCTTCTTTTGATTTTTTAAAGAAATCTTCTTCAAAATCGTGGATAATATATTTTTTGATGAAATACTGCAATCCAAAAAAGATCACTTCATCAACTCCTTCAATTCTTGATTTTCTTGGTGTCCAGTTAGAATATACAATTGTAGTTCCGTCTGGGTATTGTCTTCTGTGGTCAACTTTGTAACCGTCGGTTAATAATAATGGGTTCATATATAAGTTTTTTACATTTTATTTGATAGACGTTCTGCTAAATCTTTTATATCTTTTACTCTTACTAAATTGTCAATCCACTTTTGCGGAATATTATCGATTCCATAATAAATTCCTGCTAATCCTCCAGCAATTGCTCCGGTTGTGTCGGTATCTCCGCCTAAGTTTACTGCCCTTAAAACCGTTTCTTCATAAGAATCCGAATTTAAAAAACACCAAAAACTTGCTTCTAAACTATGTAGCACATAACCCGAAGATTGAATTTCACTTTCCACATACAGAATATCATTTTTCAGAACTCTGTCAAACAACTGAACTTCAGCAGGATTATATTTTTTGTCTTCCAAAAACTTTGAAAGTATACTTTTCATATCCGTATAAGCTTCGAATTTATCTTTATCTTTTAGAATTTCCAAACAATAAATCACGTAAATAAAACAAGCGAAAACCGATCTGAAATGTGCATGTGTTATTGATGAAACTTCTTTTACTTTTTGGTAAATAACTTCAATATCATTTTCATTTTGAAGATAAAAGACCAAAGGCAAAATACGCATTAATGAGCCATTTCCGTTATCTTCTTCAGAAAATCCGCCACATAAATCAGGTTGATGTCCTTTTGTAATATTAAGAATAGCATGTCTAGTTGCGATTCCGATATCAAAAACTTTTCCATGTGGCGTCCATAAATTTCCGCTGTACCATTTGACAAAGTTTCTTGCAATATCATTTAAATCATAACCCGAACATAAACTTTCAGCTAGACAGAAAGCAAGTGAACTATCGTCGCTCCAAGTCCCTATTGGTTGATGATGCGTTCCAAAACCAAACATTTCAGTAACTGGATTTTGTTTTAAATAAGCTCTGGATTTAAATTCAACTGGAACTCCCAAAGCATCACCAACAGCCAAACCAAATAAACCAGATTCTATTGTATTTTTCATTTTATTTATTTCTTCCTTTTTCATTTGGATAAAATGTCTGAACTACATCACTTTGCCAAAATTCTTTTGTGGTTGTATCGATACAAGAAAGTTTTCCGTAAAAAGCGGCACCTGTATCAATATTCCAAACATTGCAGCCTTGCATTGGAATTTCTACATCATAATTTAGCGTTGGAGTATGTCCGATATAAATTTCATTATAAAGCAGTAATCTTTTCGGATACAAAAGCGAATCTTTTTTTATTCGTTTATCCATAGTCAGCGCCATTTCCCACAACGTTCTGTCCCACGAAAAATTGGTTTGATAATGTTCTTTTTCTGGTCCGTGCATCGATGAGAATCCGGCATGAATGAAAAGATTGTTGCTTTCATCTACAAAATAATCCTTCATTTGATTAAAGAATTCCAGATGTTTCTGTCTTTTGGAAAGATCAATATTTTCATAACTTTCTATAGTCGATTTTCCTCCATGCAAAAACCAAATATCATTTACAATATCGTTCATCAGCCATTCCTGACACCAGGCATCATGATTTCCTTTTATAAAAATGCATTCGTGTTTTTGAGATAAATCCATAAGAAACTCAATTACCTGTGCCGATTCGTTCCAGCCATCCACATAATCACCTAAGAAAATCAGTCTGTCATTTTCAGATAAATCAATTCTTTTAAATAACTGAATCAGGGCTTTTAATCCTCCGTGAATATCTCCAAAAACAAGTGTTCTTTTCATTTTTAAAATTCAATATATTTCGCTGGAACCTCATCGGTCAACCAGACATTGTTTTCGGATAAATAAAATGTATATCCGTCTCTATGCATGGCGCCGCTTCTAACGGTTAAAATCTGCGGTACTCCTCTTCTGCTTCCAACTTTTGTCGCAGTTTCTTTGTCTTTGCTTAAATGTACATGCTGACGGCTCATTTTTTTCAAACCTTCTTTACGAATGCTTTCCATAAATTTTCCAACCGTTCCGTGATACAAAAATTCCAAAGGTGCCGTTTCTTCCAGATTTAATTCAACCGAAATCGAATGTCCCTGACTTGCACGGATTTTGGTTTTATCTTCATTGTAAGCAAACCGTTTTTTATCGTTATTTTCTACGACGTAATCTAAAAGTTCAACCGTCATTTCGTTCTGACTTCCCTTTTTATTACATTTTATAATTAATTCCTCAACATCAGCCCATCCATTTTCGTCTAATTGTAATCCGATAGTTTCAGGCGAATGTCTAAGCACCAGACTTAAAAACTTGCTGACACTTTTTGCTATTTTTTCATTCATTTTTTTACCAATCAAACGTTCCCACGGAACGTAAATTCAATTAATCTATTTTTTCTACCGACCAGATGTTCCTAGCGGAACAACTATAGAATACTTTTATAAATCTGATAATTTTCATCATCAAAACATACAAACAGTACTTTTTCTATTTCAGAAATTCTATCAAACTCTTTCACAACTTTTACCGCGATTTCAGCTGCTTTATCTTTCGGAAAATGATAAATTCCTGTACTGATATTTGGAAAAGCAATAGTTTTGATTCCATTTTCTACCGCAAGAGCCAAACTGTTTTGATAACAATCTGCCAGCAATTTTGATTTTTCTTCTTTGTCGCCATTCCAAACTGGTCCAACAGTATGAATAACATATTTAGAAGGAAGATTTCCTGCTGTTGTGATTACAGCTTCACCTGTTTTACATCCTCCTTGCTTATTTCTAATTTGGATACATTCGTCTAGAATTGCTTTTCCTCCTTTTCTATGAATTGCACCATCAACACCACCGCCTCCAAGCAAAGAAGTATTCGCAGCATTTACTATTGCATCAACTTGAATTTCTGTTATGTCTGCCTTTAATAATTCTAAAATCATTTTCTAAAACTATCTAGTTTTTCATTGAGTTCTTTGTTTTCACTTACCAAAGAACGATCTGTAAAATGCACATTTACGATTTCAATTCCGTTTACTATGTTAGCATTAAAATCAATTAATTCTTCCGACGGAATCCAAAGTTCATTATGATTTTTATCGCCAACATTTTGAATTTCATACTTTTTCAAAAAATCTGAGTTAACATCAAAAGCAGTTACAATTCCAATGAATCCGGAAAATTCGTCAACGGTATTCCATTCAAAAGCAATTTGATCTGCATATTGCTGATTCGTTACCGGATAAAAAATAGGTTGCCATTCTAACCTTGGTGGAAAAGCATTGTAATCCAACTCTGCGATTAATTCCACTTCTTTTAATCCAACTGGACGATATAATCTTGTTGTTTCCATAATCAATTTATCTCAATTCATCTCTAACTTCCATCAAAGCGAAACCTAAAAGATTTAATCCTTTCCAGGCTTCTGGTTTTAGAACATCTTTGTGATCTTCTGCCATTCCGATTCCCCAGATTGAATCGACTGGACTTGCTTCGACAATAACTCGTTCTTTAGTGTTTAATAAGAACGTTTTCAAATCAGCATTTTGACTGAATTTGTGAAAGTTTCCTTGTTTTACAATTTCATATCGGTTTTCTAACCAAACCGTATCTACATAATTTTTGACTTCTCTACCGAGTTTTTTTGCTTCAGCTGGAGAATCGGCTTTAAGGATTTTTACTAAAATTTCCTGATCGTTGAATAATTCTGCTTTTTTGGCCATCATCCAATGTTCAGCAGTTTTGTAAGTTACTTTATCTACTTTAAAAGAACTTAACCACCACTGGCTGAAACAGGTTTTGAGAATTTTTCCGTCTTTACTGGGTTGGTGCCCCCAGAAAAATATAAACTTACTTTCTGGAGTTATGGTATCTGTATTGTATTTCATTTTTTCTATTTTATTGAAACAAAGAAATAATGTTTTTAAAATCTTTTGAATCGGGTGAAAATGATCCGTAGATTTCGCTGAATTCCGTTGTGAGATTTTCAAACTCATAATCCTGCTCCAGCTGATCCATACAAGTTACAACCAAATTTCGTTTTGCCATTGGGCTGTAAGCTGCATCGAGTTTTAGAGCGTAATTTAGAAGTTCGTAATTCAGGGTTCCAAAACGCAAATGTTTTTGGTATTCGTTAAAAACACAGGTTTCTTCTTCGTTATTTTTTAATTTTATTTCTCCTTCATTCGCCATCCAGCCATGTCCGTGACGCGTTGAATAACTTCTGGTTACGTAATAAACGGCTACATCTTCAATCTTTAGTTTATTACAAATTTCAATGGCATTTTTTGAGGTAGTATTGGCATACGTCACATTCGGAAAAACGCCGTGATCCATATCGAGCAGAATGCCCTGACTGCCTTCAAAAATGAGATTTTCATATTTCGAAAGGAATGTATAATCGACAATATTCCATTGTATCTTATCAATTGCTTCCAGATATTGATTGATTTCTTCATCGATTCCGCTTTCATTTAAAAAACCATAGTAATATGCAATTTGGTTTAATTTTTCTAAAAGCATTTCGCGAGGCGCAATCAAATCGATGGCAAACAATTTATACGGACCTTCATTTCTTTTCATGGTTGAACCAATGCCTTTTCCGCAGGTTCCGTTTTCAATGTTTCGTACATTTCCTCTGTTGTGCCAGACATCAAAAGGAGTGGTAACTTTTGCTAAAGGATGAATGTACAAATCCAGATTAGCGTTTTTTTCTTTTAATTCTTCTCTTTCGTTATACAAAAAAAGAGGATGAATCGTGCAATGTTCGCTGTAATAAGATGGAAGACCACGAAGTGCTCCGCTTGCAAAACTCGAATGGACGTGTTTTCTGTTGCCGATCATGACGGTATGCGCGGCTTGTTGTCCTCCCGAAAAGCGAATAACGATAGATTCAGGATTTTGTTCTGCCAGAAAATCTGTTGTTATGCCTTTTCCTTCATCGCCAAATCCTAAACCTATAACTATTTTCGCTGTTTTCATTTTGTTAATTGTTCGTCAATTATCTTTTAACATATAGAATCATAGCTTATTAGAATCTTAAAAAAAGGCGTTTCACTTATCGCAATTCACATAGCTACTATCTGCTAGAAACTAGTTTCTTTCTTTATTCTTTGACATTCAAAAGAGAAATCTATGTTTCCATGTGTTTAAAAAAATTAAAGCATTTCTATATTATCTAAACTGCTATCGCTTGCATCAGAAACCGGTATTGCTCCTAAACCAGAACTTTTATGTTTATCGCAGATGATCTTTTTGATTACGTTTGGAATTTCTCTGTGATCTTCAATAGATAAACAATTTTGTCCGAGTAGTTCTTTCCATTCAACATCGGCATTGATAGCTTGTCCTGAGTGCAATACACTGATGTGATATACATCGTATTTTTTTTGCGCTTCTGCTAATAATTCAAGATGCGTATAAGTCTGTTGTCCCTGCCCCATAATTTCTTTAATTGCTGAAGCTGGAAGCGTTTTTAAACCTGGTTCATCACCTACTGTAAACAATAATCCTTTTTCTCCTCTTTTTTCGAAAGCATCGATTTTAGTATGAAACGCTGCAAAATACCATGCTAAAAGATAACTTTCGCCAGCATTTCCTCCACCTCCACCTTCGATATACGTTCTTGTTAACCACATATCCAATTCTTCGTCACCAGATTCAAACTGTCCGACTTGAAGCGGATATCGGTCACATTCATGATCTCCAATTCCTAAGAATAAAAGTGCTGGATCTGGAACGCCACCTTGAATAATTCCTCCCATTAATTTTGGAAGTCCATCTTTTATTAATTCGTGTGGAATATGTCCCATACTTCCTGTAACGTCCAATCCTAAAATAATCGGAACAGTGTTTGGATGAACATCAGAATCTCTCGCTTCTCTAAAAATCACTCCATTCGGATTCATAGATTCATGAGCCATTCGCAATGCATTTTGTGTAAAAATCTCGCTAGCTGATTTACTAGCGTAACCTACTTTTTTTGCTCTGCTTTCGCGAGCACCGAAATCATATCTTGTACCTCCCATGACTAATATTTTTTACCAAATAAATATTCAAATCTCTTTTTTGTAACCTCAAACTGAATGTTTAAATTCCTAATGGTCAGCGAAAGTTCCATGTCTTTCTGAACAAAGGCTTCCGGCTGAAAATCGGCGAAAGTCAAACTGTTTTTATCCAGCGGACTAATATCAATTAATCCTTCTTGTTCTCTTTCGAGTCTTTTGATTTTTAATTCGATGTCTTCGACTCTTCGTCTGTAAATTAATTCAGAATCTTCACCAATTACTTTGGCTCTGTCTTCTCTAATTTGATCATTGTTTCTTTTTAAAGATTCAATAAATCTTGGTTTTAAATCGTCGCTCATAATTTTTATTGGTTGTTTTTGTTTCAGGTTTTTCTTTGTTTCAAGTTTCAAGTTATTTGCACCAACTTGGAACCTGGAACTTGAAGCTTGAAACAGTTAATAGATTTTTTTTAAAGGTTTCCAAAACAACTTGGAACTTGAAACCCGAAACTTTTAACTTTTAACTTTTAAACTAATTGATCTAGTCCAATTACCTGAACACTTTCACCTTCAAAATCTTTAAAAGAATTGGTTGTGAAAATACCATCAAAGCAGTTTAAAACTTCAAACCCTTTATTGAAAATCCCGTGGCTTACTGCTAAGTATAAGTTTCCGGCATTTTTCTTTTTTAGTTCTTCTGCTAATCCTACGAAAGTTCCTCCTCCGTCGCAAATGTCATCTACAATTAAACAATCCGTTCCTTCCAAATCATCGTTGTACACTTTGAAACCAGATAACTTTCCAGTTTTTACATCACGGCTTTTACTGCATTCTACAACCTCAACGCCACCTAAAAATTCAGATACTTTGTAGATTTTCTTTAAAGCGCCACCGTCTGGAGAAATCAGTTTTACATTCTCTCCAATTCTATTTAAAACTTCTTTAATAAAAGTATAGTTTGGGATTACAGTACAGTTATTCAACAAAGCTGGTGTAACTTCAGAATGCGCATCAAAAACAAATACTTTGTTCAGTTGCATCGCATTAATAATATCCGCATATACTTTTACAGACAATGGCTCTCCCGGAATCATAACACGATCTTGTCTTGCCGCTGGAAAATAAGGAATAAAAAGATCGATAATCTTAACGTCCATTCTGCGTAAAGCATCCACAGTAATACACAACAAACCCAAATCGTTGAATGAATTTAATCGGTGTGTAATCGTTACTTTTCTGTTGGTATCAAAATCGGGAACAATTTTAATGTGTGGTTCTCCACCAGAAAAAGTAAAACTTTGAGATTTAATTTGATCCTGATTTTGAAAAGGAGCGAATTTTGGGTCGAGATTTAGTATCATAGCTTTTAGGTTTGCGTTAATTATACGCAAATGTAGAATTTAATTTTAAATAAACAATATATTTTGTGTAAAAATTACGCAAACTTTATTTCGAAGTGGAAGCCTTCTTTAACTAATAAATTGTATTTCAGTTTATTAAACTTAAAAAGTTTTGCTGGTCTTCCGTTTTTAACGGGAGCAATTTTATCGGTTTGTTCCAAAATACCGTAACTCAATATTTTTTTTCTGAAATTTCTTCTGTCAATTTCCTTTTCCAAAATGGTACAATACAGGTTTTCTAAATCAGAAAATAAAAATTCATTAGGAAGCAAATCGAAACCGATTGGCTCGTAAGTCAGTTTTGATTTTAATCTTGCAATGGCTTTTTTCAAAATCAAATTATGATCGAATGCCAAAGACGGAATTTCATCAATCTTAAACCATTGTACTCTTTCGGCATCAGTATTGGCTTTAATTTCTAAATTCGAGGCATCGACCAAAGCATAATACGCAACCGAAATAACACGGTTTCTGGAATCTCTAAAAATATCATCTCCAAAAGTGTAAAGCTGTTCCATGAAATTAAGCTGCACATTCGTTTCTTCGTGCAATTCACGAATAACCGCATCGCTCAAAGATTCTTCATTCTGTACCAAACCTCCTGGTAACGCCCAATATTTATCGGCTGAACCAAACTTTTGTTCAATTAATAACACGTATAAATCATTGTTTTTATAACCAAAAACAATCGCATCAACTGCTATTCTAATATTTTGTAACTTTTCCATATTCAAAAATCATATCAAACAAATATAACGAATGAGAGTCAATTTTATAATCTGATGCAGAAGCATAAATTATAAAACTGACTCTCAAAAAAATCTTATTTTGGTTTTTCTAATTCACAGTAATTGTTTTCGTTTTCTCATGAGTACATTCTGAAGAACTACCTTTTTTTGTAGTAACTTCTGCCTTAACTGTATAAGAACCCGCTGTACTGTAGGTATGAGAAACTGAAAGACCTGTTGCTGTTTGTCCATCTCCAAAAGTCCATTTTACATTACTCAGCGTTCTATCGCTGCCAGCGTATTCAATTGAAAAGTTAATTTTTTTTGAATCCGCTGCATCTACAGGATGTTTTAATTCAGTAAGAATAGAATCTCCTAAACAATCTACTATAGCTTCATCATCACTTTTACTGCAAGAATTAATTATAAAAAACAGCATTATAAACATTAAAATAGTTGAGATCTTTTTCATACTGGAAAATTTTAGTGGTTTGTATATCAAAAATATTCTTTTAAAAGATCAAGTCAAAGCAAAAAGAAGAATTTTCGCATACTTTATAAAATGTTCCTATTCTATTTAAACTGTATTATAATCTATTACCAAAAAATAATTTGAGCTCTTTTTCAATTACATCGAAAATTGATTTGGCACTGTTATTTTTAGGCGTTAGCAAATACACAAATTCTTCGGGAACGTGAAAACTGTTCCACACCAACTGTAATTTGTTTTCTTTTATATAATTTCTTGCATTGCAATTCCAAGTCACGGCAACTCCATCATTTTTTGCCAACAATCTCAACATTTCAGATTCTGATGGAATGATATAATTAGGCACCATTGATGGTCTTTTTTTATTAAAAGCATGAAGCCAGAATAATTTTATATGTGGAATTCGCGCATCATGACTATACCATTTTTGTGCATTAAGCCATTGTTCAATTTCCGTAAAATTATCTGCTTTTAATTTTTGGCGGAATTCAGTTATGTCCAAACTTGACGGCGCGACCAAAATCAGTTTGATTTTACCCACAATTTCATAAGTGGTATCAAAAGTATCGAATCGTTTTGTAGTAATGGCAAAATCGAGTTTTTTAGAATCTACCAATGCAAAAAGTTCGTCATTTTCTGCGAAAGTAAAATCAATTAAATCAAACTTGGAGATTAAGAGATTTCCAATACAGTCAAAAAGATGTTTTGAAATTCCAACCGAAATTAGTCTTGTCGCATCTTCTGCTTTGGCTCTAAAACCAGTTTCGACACTTTCAAGACGATCGAGCGCATCTATTATCAAATTATTCAGTAACTTAGCGTATTCTGTTGGCTCTACTCCTTTCGATTTCCGATTGAATAATTTATTTCCAACGTGAGCTTCCAACATTGAAATCTGCTGACTAACGGCTGGCTGGCTCATAAACAATTCTTTTGCGGCTACTGAAAAGTTTCCGTTTTTATACACTGCCTTAAAGGTTCTGTACCATTCTAAATTTACCATGACATAAAATTATTTATAACAAACATAGTTTATTTTATTTTTACAAATATCACATTCCCCGTAAATTTGTTCAAAATTTAATATTATGAAGAAAATAGCACTATTCGCAATAACTGCATTTACAGCCGTAAGCTTTTCAGCATTGGCTCAAAAATCAAATAAAAAAGGTATGAAAAAAGTATTGTTTGTTGTTACCAGCAATGATAAACTGGGCAACACAGGAGAAAAAACCGGATTCTGGTCTGAAGAATTCGCAGCACCTTATTATGAATTACTAGATCAGGGAGTAGAAATTACAATTGCTTCTCCGCTTGGAGGACAACCGCCAATTGATCCAAAAAGTGCTGATCCAGCATCGGCAACTGAAGATACTAAGCGTTTTGATGCTGACCAAGTTTTACAGGAAAAATTAAAAAACACTTTGAAACTTTCAACCGTTAACCAAAAAGATTACGACGCTGTATTTTATCCGGGTGGTCACGGTCCGCTTTGGGATTTAGTGGAAGATAAAAGCTCAATTGCTTTAATAGAAGCTTTTTACACGCATAACAAACCTGTAGCCTTTGTATGTCATGCCCCTGCGGTTTTAAAAAATGTAAAAGTAAAAGGCGAATATCTGGTAAAAGGCAAAAAAATAACTGGTTTTACAAATGCCGAAGAAGAAGCAGTTGGTTTAACTAAAGTGGTTCCATTTTTATTGGAAGATGCATTGGCATCAAACGGAGGAATTTTTTCTAAAGGACCAAACTGGCAGCCTTACGCAGTAGCCGACGGACTTTTAATTACAGGTCAAAACCCAGCTTCGTCTAAATTGGTAGCTGGAAAATTGCTGCAAGAGTTGAAATAAAGGTGCTAAGGGACTTAGACGCTAAAGTTCTGAGGTGTTTTTCCTAGAAACTAAAATCTTAATCCTATTCACTAATCAATAAAATTAAATTAACAACGATGCTAAGTTTGCTGATTAAGTTCAATTCAATAAAACTTAGAACCTGAGTACCTTAGCATCTTAGAACCTTTAAAAAAAATGCTAAACTTTGAATTATACAACCCTACGAATTTAGTTTTCGGGAAAGGGCAGATTTCAAAACTTTCGACTTTAGTACCAAAAAATGCTAAAATTCTTTTGGCTTATGGTGGCGGAAGTATCTTTAAAAACGGAATTTACGATCAGGTAATCCACAATCTGAAAGGTTTTGATATTGTAGAATTTGGCGGAATCGAACCAAACCCTAGATTTGAAACGTTGATGAAAGCCGTTGATGTAATTAAAGCAGAAAAAATCGATTTTATCCTTGCTGTTGGCGGCGGATCTGTAATTGATGGTGTGAAATTTATTTCAGCTGCGGTTAATTTTGACGGAAATCCAATTGATATTCTTCAAAAAAGAATCTTGATTAAAGAAAATGCAATGCCATTCGGAACTGTTTTAACGTTACCAGCAACGGGAAGTGAAATGAATTCTGGATATGTAGTAACCATTGAAGCTACTCAGGAAAAATTATCTTCTGGCGGAAGCGCTTTGTTTCCTCAATTCTCTATTTGTGATCCTTCGGTAATTGCATCTTTACCAAAAAGGCAAATCGAAAATGGTGTTGTAGATGCTTACACACACGTAATGGAGCAATATTTAACGTATCCAACGGATGCTTTTCTTCAGGATAGAATTGCCGAAGGTGTTCTTCAAACTCTAATTGAAGTTGGACCTGGAATTGTAAAAAATCCAACCGATTATACTTTGGCTTCGAATTTTATGTGGAGCTGTACTATGGCTTTAAACGGATTAATTCAAAAAGGTGTTCCAAGTGATTGGGCAACGCATATGATTGGTCACGAATTGACTGCTCTTTACGAAATTGACCATGCCAGAACTTTGGCCATTATAGGTCCAAGTTTGTATCATGTGATGTTCGAAACTAAAAAGGGAAAACTGGCACAATACGGAAGAAGAATCTTTAATTTAACAGGTTCTGATGAAGAAGTAGCAAAAGAAGCGATCAACAAAACCGTAGAATTTTTCCATACCATGGGAATGGACACCAAACTTTCTCAATACACAGAAGATTATTCTAAAACAGCCGACTTTATCGTAAATCGTTTCGACGAAAGAGGCTGGAAAGGTTTAGGCGAAAATCAATTGGTGACTTTAGACAAAGTGAGATCTATTGTGGAACTTTCATATTAAATAAAATTCCAATTTTTTTTAAATTTCAAATTCCAAGGTTTTCTAAATTCGGGAATTTAGGATTTAGAAATTATAATTTAGATAGAAATAGAAAAGGCGTTCTTAACAAGTTTAGGAACGCCTTTTCAAATTACTAAAACAAAACTAACTAACTCAAATCTTGATAAATTCATTAAAATTCTAATTTCTAAACACTTACAACGCAAGTTTTTTTACTTTATTGTGCAAGGCGGTAATTTTTTTTATTTTTAGGTAAAACCAACTGAAAACCATTGTATTTAAAGGTGATTTATAAATTTCTTAAATCAGATTTTATGTTATTATTACATTATTAAGTACTTTTGTTTCAAATTAATAAAATAATGAGTGAAAAATTAAAATTTGCAGTAATTGGTGGTGGAAGCTGGGCAACGGCAATTGCAAAAATGTTATGCGTTAATCTTTCCGAAATTGCGTGGTATATGCGTAATGAGTCTGCCATAGAGCATATTCAGAAATACAAACACAATCCAAACTATTTAAGTTCAGTTGAATTTGACATTAACAAACTCAAATTAACAAGCAATATAAATGAGGCTATTGAATACGCAGATTATATCATTTTTGCTATTCCTTCAGCTTTCTTAGATGCCGAACTTCAAAATATGACAGTTTCGCTGTCTGATAAAATTATATTTTCAGCTATTAAAGGAATTGTGCCCGAAACCAGTTTAATTGTTGGTGAGCATTTCCATATTCAATACGATATCCCCTATTACAATATTGGAGTAATTACTGGTCCTTGCCACGCCGAAGAAGTAGCATTAGAAAGACTTTCTTATTTAACTATTGCGTGTGGAGATCCTGATAAAGCCAAAATCGTGGCTAAGTCACTTTCAGGAAATTATATCAAAGCTAAAATTTCAGACGATATCATCGGAACTGAATATGCGGCGATGCTGAAAAACATTTATTCGATTGCTGCCGGAATTGCACATGGTTTAGGTTATGGCGATAACTTCCAGTCGGTTTTAATGAGTAATGCGATTCGTGAGATGAAGAAATTCATTAGAAAAGTACACAAAATGAAACGTAACATTAATGATTCAGCTTATTTGGGCGATTTATTGGTTACAGGATATTCGGTTTTCTCAAGAAATAGAATGTTCGGAAACATGATAGGAAAAGGATATACTGTAAAAAGCGCTATGATGGAAATGAGCATGGTTGCCGAAGGTTATTACGCCACAAAAAGCGCTTATAAACTCAATCAAGGCTACGGTGCCAAAACGCCAATTATCGATGCGGTTTACGCTGTTTTATATGATGGAAAAGATGCCAAAACAGTTTTCAAGAAATTAACGGAGTCTTTGGATTAATCTTTCTAGACTCGATAGAAGAAAGAATCAAGAGGAAGATTTTTTGCAAAATTAGAAGAAAGAAGCAAGAGGAAAGATTTTTCTTTTTGTGCAGAAAATAAAAAAGAGCCAAACTGAATTTACAGTCTTGGCTCTTTCTCTTTTATTCTATCTTAAAGAAGTCTTTTCTCTTGCTTCTTTCTTCTTTAAAAATCTATTTCACCATTACCCCTTCAACAAACAAAATCGGTACTTCTTCAGTATTATTTTCATTGATTGAATTGGCTTTAAAAATGAACTTCTGGTCGTATAGAGTATTTCCGATGAAGAACGTTACCATAAATTCGTTATTAAGCGCCAAAAGGCTTTTTTCTACTAATTCTATCTTCACAACAGAAACCGAAGGAACTTCAACAAAAGCATGACGTAAAATAGACGTCTTTTTCATTTCGCCGTCGATTGTTCCAAATGCTTTTGAAACCACCATTACGCTGTCTAAGTTAAAATCGCTGTCGTTAACTAAATAAGCGTACCACACTTTTTCCATAAAATCGTCGCTCCATTCCTGCACTGCAGCAAGAAACACGTTTTCAACTTCTGGAATTATTATATCTTTTTTCATATTAGTCGAAAGTTTGAAAGTCATAAAGTCGAAAGTCAAAAACCTACTCTGAGGCTTTCAACTTTCGACTTTACGACTTTATGGCTTAAATTATATATTTGCTTTAAATTGCTCTAAGAAACGAACATCATTTTCGTAGAACATACGGATATCTCCAATTTGGTATAAAAGCATTGCAATACGCTCTACTCCCATTCCGAAAGCAAATCCGTTGTATTCGTCTGGGTTGATGTCACAATTTTTAAGAACATTTGGATCTACCATTCCGCAGCCTCCAATTTCTAACCAGCCCGTTCCTTTGGTAATTCTGTAATCGGTTTCTGTTTTTAATCCCCAATAGATATCAATTTCAGCACTTGGCTCTGTAAATGGGAAATACGACGGACGAAGACGAATTTTAGATTTTCCGAACATTTCTTTAGTGAAATAAAGTAACGTTTGTTTCAAATCGGCGAAAGAAACATCTTTGTCAATGTACAATCCTTCCACTTGATGGAAAATACAGTGCGAACGAGATGAAATTGCTTCATTACGGAAAACACGTCCCGGTGAAATCGTACGGATTGGCGGTTTGTGATTTTCCATATAACGCACCTGAACCGATGATGTATGCGTACGCAACAAGACATCTGGATTGGTTTGAATGAAAAACGTATCCTGCATATCACGCGCTGGGTGATATTCTGGCAAGTTCAATGCCGTAAAGTTATGCCAGTCGTCTTCGATTTCTGGACCTTCAGAAACGTTGAATCCGATATTGGCAAAAATATCTATAATCTGATTTTTAACGATAGAAATAGGATGGCGAGAACCAATAAGAACCGGTTCTGCTGCACGTGTTAAATCACCAAAAACACCTACACTTTCTTCTTTACTTTCAAGTTCTTCCTGAATAACTCTTACTTTTTCTTCGGCAACCGCTTTAAGAGTATTAATTACTTGTCCAAAATCTTTTTTCTGATCGTTTGGAATATTTTTAAACTCCGCAAAAAGTTCCTTTAATAACCCCTTACTTCCTAAATATTTAATTCGGAATTGCTCTAAAGATTCTTTGTTTTTATCATTAAAGGCTTTAGCTTCCTCTATATGTTGTTTTATCTTATCTATCATTTTCCTTCAATAATTGAAATACAAATTTAGTCTTTTTAGTTTAAAGTGCGCAGTCACAGCAACAGTTTTAAGAATTCTGCAAACCTATTTAACGAATCACAGCTAATTTTTAAATGATTATTATTTGCTGACCTGTAATTATTTTATAAGATTTATTTTCTCTTCGATTTCTTTTATTTTTTGATGCCAATAATCCAGTCCTTTTTGATTCGTAACTATTTCTTTTTTGTAATTTGAAGAAATCTCTCCTAATTTAGACCAGTTTCTATTATAATCCTGTTCTTTTTCTTTTTTGGTAGAAGGCTCTACTCTATTGCGCCAGAATTCCATATTCTTGAGATATGTTTTTTTTATCTCTTCGAAATATTCAATTAGTTTTTCTTTCGAATTCGGAATATAACCTGGTCCGCTGCAACCGCAAGAATGAAAAGTAATGCCAACAGAATACAGACTTTTAAGATGTTCCCATTTCTTTAAATCGTCCTTTTTTGGCGATTCAAAATCCAATCCCATATTGGCCATTAATTCTCCACACTCGGGGCATTTGGCTTCAAAAACCGACTTTTCTCCTTTTTTTATATCTCCCATCAATCTTCTTTTAAATGTCTTTCGACAATTAAAACAAGCGTAATGAGGTTTATAAGCTGTCATTGCGTATCTGCACATATTTTTTCACGTTTTCAGTCGCGGTTTTCAGTCTCAGTACTGCAAACTGCGACTGCGACTGAAAACTATAAAAAACTACTCAATAAGTTTTCTTTCTAAAAAATAATTTACAATCGCTTCTTTCATTAAAACTGATTGTTCACCTGCTTTTAACGAAGGCAATTGTTCTTTTATTTTATAATGCGGCCAACCTTCTTCATCAAAATATTCGAATTCGTAAAATCCGTATGGTTCCAGCAATCGGCAGATTGCAATGTGCATTAAATTTAGTTTTTCATCTTTTTTGTATTGACGGTGCACTTTTCCATATTCCTGAACTCCGATTAAGTAAATTATAGAGTCCAAATCTAAATCTTCGCCTTGCGAAAATTGATTGGAAAGTATATCAACGAGCTTTTCCCATCGCTCTTTTAATTGTGTATCTCTAGACATTTAATTTTTGATTTTTGATTGTAGATTTTAGATTGCGGATTAAAAAATATAATCCTGAAGGCTCAGAATCGCAATCTAACTCTAAAATTAGATTTGCAAAGATACATAGTTCAAATGCAAACACATTAAAAAATTTAAACACGTAGAAACATAGTTTAAAAAAATGAAGAAGAGAAAATTTAAAAAAACAAGTTTTACACATCGCTATATTTGCTAAAATAAGTGAAACGCCTTTTCACAAAGAAAAAACTATGATTCTATGTGTTTAAAACATATTCAAGTAAATCAAAATAAACCTTTGCCGCTTTATAATTCTGAACCTTTGCCACTTTGAAACCTTTGTCCCTCAAAAAAAAATCTATCTTTGCGCCTCATTAAACACCAAACCCAAAACATGAGTTTTTTTGATATTATCGTCGGTGCGCTTTTGTGTTACAGTTTATACAAAGGCATTAAAAACGGACTTTTTGTAGAAGTTGCTTCTTTTATTTCGCTGTTATTAGGCATTTATCTTGCGATTAAATTTTCTTCTTTAATGACGGGAATGATTTCAAAACATGTTTCTTGGAATCCGACTAATATTCAGATCACGGCTTTTATCTTAACTTTTATTCTGGTTGTCATTGGAGTTTATTTCTTGGCCAAAATCCTAACCGGAATTGCCGATTTTGCCATGTTAGGCTGGATGAATAAGTTAGGTGGCGGATTTTTCAGAGTCTTAAAAACCATTCTGATTCTGAGTATTTTTATTGCTTTGTTCGAAAAAATCAATTTCAACAACACTTTTGCCAAACAAGAAACTTTGGATAAATCTATTTTTTACAATCCGGTGAAAAAAGTCGCGGCTTTTGTTTATCCGTCAATCGAAAAATGGTACGAAAGTTTTAAAAAAGAGCATTCTCAGAAACCTGAAGAAAAAGAAAATTCAGAGAAAGGATAATTATTATTTGTTTTTTAAAAGCCTTAAAGAGGCGAAATATCTATAGAATTTAAATCATCTAAATTCAAAGAGCTCCAGCGGAGCGACATAAATTCACAAACTAATATGTCGCTCCGCTGGAGCTCATTTTGAAAACAAAACCCGACAGGTTTTAAAAACCTGTCGGATTTATTTTATCGTTTGTCAGGCTGAGCGGAGTCGAAGCCCAGTCCCAATTGGAGCGCCCTTACTTCGTTCAGGGTGACAATAATTATTAAAAATTAACCTCTTTCTTCTCTCCTTTTTTCAAAACGATTTCCTGTTTTTTATCACCGAAAATCAAAATCGTTTTTCCTCCATTTTTTGAAGAAACCATTACTTTTTGTGGTTTTTTATTACTCCATTCCATCTCAATTTCGAAACCGCCTCTAGCGCAAATTCCTTTTGCAGAACCTTCTTCCCAAGCATCTGGCAAAGCAGGAAGCAATCGGATTTCGTTTTCGTTTGACTGAATTAACATTTCTGCAACGGCTGCAGCGCCTCCAAAATTTCCATCAATTTGAAATGGCGGATGTGCGTCGAATAAATTCGGATACGTTCCTCCACCTCTTCTTGGTTTGTCTGTTTTTTTTCCGTCTGGATCAACGTAACGCAATAATTCGCGGTACATTTTGTAAGCGCGATTTCCGTCCCAAAGTCTTGCCCAAAGATTGATTCTCCAGCCTTTTGACCAGCCGGTGGTTTCATCTCCTTTTATCTCTAAAGTTTTCTTAGAAGCTTCTGCCAAATCTGGCGTTTTCAAAGGCGTGATATGATCGCCAGGAAAAAGCCCAAATAAATGTGATTGATGACGGTGCTTTGGATCATTATCGTCCCAATCAAAATACCATTCCTGTAGATTTCCTTTTTTGCCAATTTGATACGGATGAAGTTTAGCCAATGCTTTTTCTAATTTATCTCTGAAAGCAGCATCCGTATTCAACACTTTTGAAGCTTTTATCGTTTTATCAAAACATTCACGAATCATCGCTAAATCAGCAGTTCCTCCATACATTGTTGCACCAACAAAACCATCTGCTAATCTATATTGGTTTTCTGGCGAAGTGGATGGCGATGTAATGAGATTTCCATTTTTATCGGTTACCAGCCAGCCCAAACAAAATTCTGCCGCGCCTTTCATTAACGGATAACCTTCTTTTTTTAAGTAATTTAGGTCTTGAGTAAAAGTATAATGCTCCCAAATATGTGTGCTTAGCCATGCTTGTGCCATTGGCCAGCATGCCCACATTGGATCTTCTTTTCCAAATTGTCCAACGGGATTCGTCATCGCCCAAATGTCTGAATTATGCGCCGCTGCCCAACCTTCATTTACTCCATAAAAAGTCTTTGCTGTAATTTTTCCGTTTACCGAAAGGTTTTTTATAAAACTCAAAAGAGACTGATGCATTTCTGAAAGATTGGTGTTTTCTGCCAGCCAATAATTTTCTTCCAGATTAATATTCATCGTATAATTACTGCTCCAAGGCGGATTCACATACGGATTCCAAAGTCCTTGTAAATTGGCAGGAACACCCAAAGTTCGTGAAGAACTGATTAGTAAATATCGCCCGAAATTGAAATACAAAATTTCTAGATTTTTATCTTCTTTTCCGTCTGCGTAACGCAATAAACGTTCGTCTGTTGGTAAATCTGGAGCGGTTGTTTTACCCAGATTCAAATCAACACGATTGAAGAATTTTTGATAATCGGCAATGTGATTTTCCTTTAGTTTGTCGAATGGTTTAGCATACGCTTTATTAAGATTTTGCAAAGCAATTGATACATCGTCTACACCTTCGGTAGCTGGATTTTTGTCAAAGCCGTTAAAACTGGTTGCCACCGAAACATAAATATAAACTTCAGATGCATTTTTTATGGTTAATGCTGTTCTTGAACTGGTAAGCTGTCCGTCTACTTTTTTGACTTGCAGTAAAGTTGTAAATCTTGTTCCTCTTTCTGGAATCTGTAAATATTTTTCTTGGACTTTATATCCTGCATTTTCATGAATTGGCGCTGTGCCGTTCATTACCAAAACATTGTTTCGAACTGAAACTTCCGATTTTAATAAACTTTTTAAACTAATGTCGAAGTTTAAAGCACCTTTCTCACTACTTGTCAATTTAATAACCATGATTTGATCTGGAGCAGAAACAAAATATTCGCGCGTGTATTTTACGCCGTCCATTTCATATGTCACTTTTGATGTTGCGTTGGCAAGATCCAATTCTCGGTAATAATTGGTCGCTTTTCCTTTCTCTGAATTGTTGACTTCTAATGTTCCCAAAGGCGCATACGATTCTGAGTTTTTTCCTTGAACTTTTTTGTTCAGTTCCTCTGCTAGTTTATAATTTTCGTTTTTTAAGGCATCGCGAATTGCGGGAATATTTTTATAAGCTTCCGGACTCATATTGGCGTTTACGGGTTCGCCCGACCAAAGTGTAATATCATTCAAATAAATTTTATCTGAATTCACGCCGCCAAAAACCGTTGCTCCCATTTTTCCGTTTCCTAAAACTAAACTTTCTTCAAAGAATTCTGCGGGCTGTTTGTACCACAAAACATTTTTGGATTGTGCCGAAATGGTTGTTCCGTAAAATGTGAGAAGTAAGATGAAAAATGTTTTTTTGATGAAACTTGAATGCATTGGGTTTTATTTTAATGTTATAATCAGATGTTCCTCTGGAACATTCTCGCAATTTGTTTATTTAACCAACGGATTTCATCCGTTGCTACCGACCAGATGTTCCTAACGGAACATTTTCACGATTTTTTTTACCAATGGATTTCATCCGTTGCTACCGACGAATTGTTCCTAACGGAACATATTGGTATTAGTTAAAAAGCTATTTGCTAACTACTTTTCACTACTTACTCACTTTATAAATTTCGTTTGCCGTAATCATTTCCCAATTATCGGTTCTGAATGGTGATGCAGGGAATTTTTCTTTATTGAAAAGATTGATCGCCGTATCGTCGTCTGCCCAACCGTAATGCACGGCAACTGGATTTTGAACTTGATCACTTGAAACGATTATTTTGTTGTCTTTGATGATCGCTTTCGCGGAATGAAAAACTTTGTCTGCACCTGCAATCTCAAATCCTTTTAATTCATCGCTATTTGGCGTTGATAGTCCGCTGCCGATGTTATCGAAAGTCAGGATAATTTGGTTTCCTTTTATTTCCTGAAATTTATACGTTGGTCCGCTGTGAACTTGTTTTTTACCGTAAATATTGTTCATTGCAATCGCTGCCAAACGCAGACCAATATCTTGTTTGTTGGTTGGGTGAATGTCTTTTGCATTTCCAATGTCAGTTGTAACCGCCATTCCTGTGTTTGGTAATTTCAAAGTTTCAGATTGTGCTTCGCGAAGTTCTGCCCAACGGCTTCCTTTTTGACTGTTGCCGCCAAATTCGTCGAAAGTTGATAATTGCACAAAATAGAATGGAAAATTGCCTTGTTTGAATTTGGTTCTCCAATCATTAATCAATAATGGAAAAGCTTTTTTGTATTGTTTTGCTCTCCAAACATTCGCCTCTCCTTGATACCACAGAACACCTTGAATCGCATAAGGAACTAAAGGATTCAACATGGCATTGTACAATAGCGACGGATAACTGTTTGGCGATAATGCCGTTTTGACCACAATAACTCTAAATTTCCAATTTCCGTCAAGCGGAATAACTTTAGTTCCTATTGTTAATTTCAAATCTTGGGATTCTCCATAAATACCTCCGCCTCCACTGTTATCTACAATTCTAACGGCAATTACATTTTTTCCTTCTTTTAAAATATTGTCTGGAACTGTGTATACTCTTTTTAAATCATATTGTGTATTTCGCCCCACTTCAATTCCGTTTACATAGGTAACATCTTCGTCATCGATTTTTGCTAGACTTAAAATTGCTTTGTTTTTAATATCTTCTGCGGTTAAGGTAATTGTTTTACGCATCCAAACCACACCATCTAAATCGCCAAGCGGTTGATTTTCCCATAAACTCGGTGTTTTTAAATCGCCCCAATTTTTATCCTCGAAAGAAAGTTCTTTAAATGTATTTTCGTTTGCAGTACTTACTTCTGTTCCTTGAATCTTTTCGACTCTTTCTTTCATTTTTTGGGCGTACAGTTTCGAAATTGAATCCACGTTCATCACGGGAACATCGGCAATCATTGATTTAAAATCAGGACTATTTTGAAACGCTTCACGGCTTGTCCAAGTTTCTACATTGGTTCCGCCCCAAGAAGTATTGATGATTCCGATTGGAATTTTTAATTCTGAATATAATTTTCTGGCGAAATAATAGCCGACAGCTGTAAAGTTCCCTACGTTTTGTTTGGTAGCTTCTTCCCATTTCCCTTGTTTTAAATCTTCTTTTGGGGTTCCGCTTAAATCCTGCGCTATACCAAAATGACGAATCATTGAATAATTGGCGTCTGCAATTTCTTTTTCAGCATTCATGGTTTTGGAAACTTGAAATTCCATATTCGATTGTCCGCTGCAAATCCAAACTTCTCCAACCAAAACATTTTTGATGGTAATTTTATTTTTTCCGATTACAACCAATTCGAATGGTCCGCCGGCTTTTTCGGCAGCTAAATTTACCGTCCATTTTCCGTTTTTATCGGCTGTTGTTTTCTTAATTTGTTTGTTGAAATGAATTTCTATACTTTCATTGGCATCGGCAAAACCCCAAATCGGAATTTGCTTGTCTCTTTGCAACACCATTCCGTCAGAAAAAAGTATAGGCATTCGTACATTAGCGCTAGATATTGCACTAATTATCAATAAAATAAAAACTATTAACTTTTTCATTTATTCTAATTTTATTTTTTTGAACCATATAATTGATATAAGTAAATTTAAGATTATCCTTTTCATTGAATTTATATTTACTTATATCAATTATATGGTTTTATAACATTTTTTTACTTTAATCCGTCGATTAATGCGTTTAAAGCTTGTGTGTCGAAGACGGTATTGTTGGTTCTGTTTATGATTCCGAAACCGTTATTTCCTAAGCTTCCTTCGTCCCAATAAAACGGCAATAAACCGTTTGCTTTTGCAGTTTTTACCACTGTTTTTAAATAATAGGCTCTAGAATTTAAATGCAAAGTCAGCGCGTCTCCCGTTAAAGTGGTTCTTCGGATTGCTCCAAATTCTCCTAACAAAACAGGAATTCCTTTATCGACAAACTGCGTTTTCATCAATTTGAAATTCTTTTCTAAATCGGCTTCTTCGCCCCAATTTGCATTTCGTTCGGTATCGGTTGTAGAATGAAATCCTGAACCCCAATAATAGAACATTTTACCCCAAGTTTCGTCTTTGGTTAATCCAGCAAAATTCCACGGAGAATAATAATGCACTTCGACCATCATTTTATTTGCCGTCTTATCTGTTGGCAATGTAGTCATTAATTTGTTTGTTTTTTCAATATCTGTCGTTGGACCTTGAACAACTAACACTCGATTAGCATTTTTTCCTCCTGTTGAACGAACGGCATCAATAAAAGTTTGATGATAAGACATTAAAACTGCCATTTGCGTTGCATCTTCAACCGCTGGTTCGTTGACACTCGCAAAAAGCAAATGTTCGTCGAATCCGCGTAAATGCGTGGCGATTTGTTCCCAAAAAGCTTTTTGTTTGGCATTATTTTCTACTTTTTTGGCTTCATTGATATTGTTTTCCAGCCATCCGCCGTCCCAGTGAATGTTTACTACAACGTACATATCGTTATCTACACAATATTGTACCACTTCTTTCACACGATTTAACCAATCAGTTTTGATTTTTGCTGTTGCTGCATTTTCTAAATTCTGATTCCAAGAACATGGAATTCTAATGGCATTAAATCCGTTTGCTTTTACAGCATCGATTAATGCTTTGGTCACTTTTGGATTTCCCCAAGCGGTTTCTCCTCCGGTTGCTTCCAAAGTATTTCCGATATTCCATCCTAATTTGATTTTTGCTGCCAATTCAACTGCCGAACTTGACATTCCAGAAGCATCTGCTGCAATTGGATTAGTATTATAATTCGGATATAAACTTGTCGCTACAGCCGCAGCCTGAGAAACTGAAATTGTTGCAGAAGGAACTTCGCTGCCTGATAGTGTAATCACCACATTTCGTACTGAACTCGTTGTGTTTTCTAAGGCCGTTATTTTTACAACTGTACTTCCAGAAGGTCCAGAAGTCTGATTTACTTTTATCCAAGTAACAGGATTAGTCAAAGTCCAAACAACTCCATTAGAATTAACAGTTACTTCAATTGTATTTTTTTTACTGTCAAAATCGACTTTATCTTTGTTGACACTCAGCATTTTTATACTTACTGGCGTATTGTCCTTATCTGAACTGCAAGCTAAAACGCCTAAAAAAGCAAAGCATAATATAAAACTCAGGAGATAATCTTTGATTGTTTTTTTCATTTGGTTTAAGTTTTACCAAATAGGCTTTTAAAAAATAACCATATTAAGTAATTTAAGTTCATTTAATCAAGCTTTAAATTAATATAGCAAAGATGCTTAGACGCAAAGTTTGAATGAACTTAAATTACTTATATGGTTAAAAAGACTACTTAATTGTTACTGAAATTTCTTTTTTGATGTCTCTTGAAGAAGTTCCTATTTTAATAGTATATTTTCCTGGCTCGACTGTCCATTTTTTAGCAGCAACATCATAATATGCTAGTTCTTTTACAGGAACTTTAATCGTTACTGTTTCTGAACTTCCAGATTTTACATCCACTTTTTTGAATCCTTTTAATTCTTGAGCAGCACGAGTAATTTTAGAATCCGGTTTTGAAGTATATAACTGAACCACTTCTTTTCCATCAACTTTTCCTGTGTTTTTAACGTCAACCGAAACTTCGATTACCTCATTTTGAGCAAATGAATCTTGGTTGGCTTTTGCATTTTCTAAAGCAAAAGTCGTATATGATAATCCGTAACCAAAAGGATATAACGGCGCAACATTTTTAGTATCAAACCAACGGTATCCGATTAAGATTCCTTCTGCATAATTTACTGCTTTGTCTCCAGGGAAACTGTTTGTAGCGTGTGCAGGAGAATCTTTAAGCTGTTTTGGCATTGTCCAAGGCAATTTTCCTGACGGATTTACTTTTCCTAAAATCACATCTGCCAAAGCATTTCCTCCTTCAGAACCGTTAAACCAGCTCCAAACTAAAGCTGAAGACTTTTGGCTTATTTCATTAATATCAAATGGAGCGCCAGCCACCATCACTACAATCGTTTTTGGATTAACCGCGAGAACTTGTTTGATTAATTCTTCTTGTCCGAAAGGCAAATGTAAATCTCTTCTATCAGAAGCTTCAGTTTCGTAATCACGGTTTGAACCTGCAAAAATGATGGCTACGTCTGAATTCTTAGCTGCTTCAACTGCTTCTTTTACTTTTGCAGGATCCAACTGATCGATTGTAACTGGACCGTTTGCCGTAATATTTCCTAAATTTCCTCTATTCCTTTTGTCATAACGCTCTAGATATCCTTCTGCATAATTGATTTTGATTGAAGAAGGAAGTCTGTTTTTAAGCCCTTCAAGAGGCGTAACTTCTCTTTTTGTTTTTACTCCTGCTCCAAATCCGCCCAAAGCATTTTTCTTGGTTGCGTTGTTTCCGATTACCGCAATAGATTTTACTCCGTCTAATTTTAATGGCAATGCATTGTTTTCATTTTTCAACAATACAATTGCTTCAGCTGCAATTTTGTATGCATCTTGGTAATGTGCTTCTGTTGCGATGCTTCCTTTAGCGCGCTCGCCTCCGCCCATTGCTTTTACTTGGAATAAAACTCTTAAAATACGTTTTATGTGAAGATCAATTTCTTTTTCTGAAACTTCACCCGATTTTACTGCTGCAATTAATTTATCTGCTAAGAAAAATTCGTTGAAAGGTTTTGGAGTTCCCATTTCAATATCTAAACCATTTTTCAAAGTTTTTGCTGTAGAATGTACCGCAGCCCAATCTGAAACGACAATACCTTTAAATCCCCATTCGTCACGAAGAATTTTATTCAGCATATAATCGTTTTCACATAGATATTCACCTCTAAATTTATTATACGCTCCCATGATGCTGTATGCTTTTGCTTCTTTTACAGTAGCTTCAAAAGCTGGAAGATAAATTTCGCGAAGTGTACGCTCGTCAATCTGCACATCTACAAAATCACGATTGGTTTCCTGATTGTTTGCCGCATAATGTTTCACGCACGCCATTACATCTTTTTCCTGTAAACCAACAACCAATGGCACTGCGATTTTTTTATTCAAAAATGGATCTTCTGACATGTATTCGTACGTTCTTCCTCCAAGCGGTGTTCTTACCATATTGATCGCTGGTGAAAGTAACATGTCTTTATCTCTTGCACGCAATTCTTCTCCTAAACTAGTTCCGAAAGTGTGTGCCATTTCAGCATTCCACGTTGCTGCCAACGCACCTCCCGCTGGATAATACGTTGCAAAATCGTTTGTCCATCCTGCTGGCGCCCAATTGTCACGCGAAATTTCTTCACGAACTCCTAACGGACCATCGGCCATTTTTAATTCTGGAATTCCTAAACGTTTTACGCCTGAATTGGCAAACATACTGTTACCATGAAGCATTCCGACTTTTTCTTCTAATGTCATTTGCGAAATGAGTTTGTCGATTTCGGCATCATGTTCTGTTCCTATTTCTTTTCCAACGTATTCTTCGGTCTGCACCGAATTTGAAACTGTGGTCTTCACATCATTTTTACAAGAAGCAAAAAATGCAAAAACCAAAGCGGCCGAAAGGTATATCATTTTGTTTTTCATAGATAGTTAGGTGTTTTTGAATTTAAAGATTTGATTCCTCACGCAGGTCTTTAAACCCAGTTAATATTCTTTTATGTTTGTGGTTTTATCTAAAATTATTGTTCAATCTATTGTGTAAAATTATTTTTAACACATAGAAACATAGTTTTGAGAAACTTACAAAAGTCGTTTCACTTAGAATATAATACATTAGTACTATGTGTTAAAGCTTGCTTTTTTTGTAATCTTAATCAGAAGCAATAAAAATCTATGTTTCTATGTGTTTAAATTAAATTTTATTTTGTTTCCCCAATGGATTATTGTTTAATCAAATTCAGCATTACAACATCATTTTCATTGATTTTGAATTCTCTGCTAAAAGTTCCTTTTGCATTAATTGTAATTTTTTCTGTCGAAATTGGCGCTCCGTTGTTTTTCTCTTTTAATTTATTTACCTGTTCACGAGTTAGCTGACTCGGTTTGTTCATCGCTAAATAATCCGCGTAAACATCGTTTACTTTATAACCAACTTTGTAGATTTCCAATAAATACTTTCCTTTCTTCATTCCGTCGACTTCAATTTTGACTTTTCCTTTTTCTTTTGATGGAAGATCTTTAATGTAATACGTCTGATTCAGTTCTTTATCGCCCGGATGTGTATTCATAAAATCCCACAATAAAACCTGAACATCGCCTTTAGCATTTTTTGAAGTCCAAGACGTTTTATCAGAATTTTGAAGTTCTGTTTCTCCCAATTTATTCAGTAAATAATAAGAGAAATAGGCTGGTTTTTTAATTCCCTGCGTATTCAATAATCCGAAACCACCGTGAAAAGGCGTAAATCTTGGCCCCGGTTCTTCAAATATATCAGTAAAAACCCAATACGACATTGAGTTTGCAGCGTTCCCAACTTGTTTTAATTTCTGCAAAATATACGCCGCCGAATGATAACTGTCATGAATGGGATCTGCTGGCGTGTATGAAGAACTCCATTCTGTATAATGCAGTTCCAGATTTGGCTTTGCCGATTCTGCAATCTGTTTGCGTGAATTGATCACTTCTCCGCTTACACTAAATTCATCTTTGCTCAATATCGTTCCCGAAGTTCCAAATTCGTCCAAATAGCCATGTTTTACTCCGTAAGCATGTGTCGAAATAAAATCGATCGGAAGATTATTTTTAGTGCAAAAAGCAATTGTTTCTGGAACCCAAGCCGCTCCAGCCGTTGCTGGTCCGCCGACTTTATAAGCTGGGTTTACGGCTTTTATACCGCGAGCTGCATAATCGTATAATTTATAATATTCTTCTTGAGTTCCTGTCCAAAATCCTGGCGTTAAGTTTGGCTCGTTCCACACTTCAAAATACCATGTTTTAACTTCTTCGTCTCCATAGCGTTCTTTGAAATGAGCTGTCAGATTACGGATTAAATCTTCCCATTTTTTATAATCTTTTGGAGGCGTTACATTTCCTTTCCACCAAAAAATAGTTTCTTTTCCGCTTGCCAAAGCATTCGGCATAAAACCTAATTCAACAAAAGGTTTCATTTTCAGACTTACAATAAAATCAAACAAAACGTCAACGTATTGGTAATTGTATTCTGGATTTCCTTTTTCGTCTTCGCGGTAAACTGCCATATCATCTGTCAATAAACCATGAAAACGAATGTATTTAAAATCGCATTCTTTTTTTACTAATGCCAACTGCTGCTGCCAATCGGCACGAAGTCCTTCATTTGCTCTTCCTGCACCAATGCATTCTTTGAACATGGTGTTTAGTTTGCCAGCCGTTTTATTGAAATCGACTTTTATCGTTCGGTTTTCATTTTGTGCAAACGAATGGATTGAACTAAATAAAACTGCTAGTAGTAAAAGTTTTTTCATCTGAAAATGGTTTTTTGTCTTTATCTATTTCCGTTACCAAACCCGACAGGTTTTTAAAACCTGTCGGGTTTAACTTTGCGTAAAAAGACGCAATGCAGTGCGTCTCTACAAATTATAATTTCTTGAATCTCACTGCTCCACCGCCAGCTCCACCTAAATTCAATTTTAGAGAATCTGTAGATTTTACTGTTTTCTTAGAAATGGCCACTGCTTCTGAATTGTGTTTTTGATCTGTTCCTTCGGCATCCACATAAATCTGCGCTTCGTAAGTTGCGTTTGGATCTAAGAATGACAATGAAACATTTACATTTCTAGGATTTTCGTTTGTCAAAGTTCCTAAATACCAATCGGCGCTGTTTCTGTCTTTTCTTGCTGTTGTGATGTATTCGCCAATTTTTCCTTCTAAGATTTTTGTGTCTTCCCAATCGGTCGGAACGTCTTTTAAGAATTGTAAAGCTGGTTTTCCTTCGTAGTTTTCAGGAAGATCGGCCAACATTTGAATTGGAGAGTAAATCGTAACATACAATGCCAACTGCTGCCCCACTGTTCCTTGAATTCTTTTTCCTGGGTAACCTTGTTTAACCTCAACATCGAAAATTCCTGGTGTGAAATCCATTGGACCTGAAAGTAATCTTGTAAATGGAATAATACTCAAGTGGTTTGGCGGATTTCCTTCGCTCCAAGCGTTATACTCTTGTCCGCGAGCTGCTTCTCTCGAAACCATGTTTGGATAGGTTCTTCTTTCGCCTGTATCTTTAATAGATTCGTGGTATAAAACTGCTAAATCGTATTGTGCCGTTTTTTCTAAAATGTATCTGAAATAATTCACTCCAAATTGTCCAAAGTGCATTTGTTTCATGTTTAATTTAGAACCTACGTGACCGATTTTTACGGTATGGATTCCTAGCTTTTTGTATAAAGCAAAACCTTCGTCAACTTCTTTTAAGTAGTTAATTAAGTTGGAACCTGTTTCGTGATATCCAATTAATTCGATGTTCTTTTTCTTGCCGTATTCCACTACTTTTTCTAAGTCGAAATTGTCAGCGCTTTTCGTGAAGCTGAACATGTGCATACGGTTTTCGTACCAACCTGGTGTCCAACCTTTATTCCATCCTTCGATCAATAAATGGTGAAAACCTTCTTTTGCTGTAAAATCGATATATTCTTCAGCATGTTTTGTAGTTGCACCTTGTTTGTCGCTTTCCCAGAAAGTATATTTACCAATGTGCATTCCCCACCAAATTCCTAAATATTTGTAGGGTTTGAAATAGCTGTTTGTATTCTTTAATTTGTTTGGTTCGTTCAAGTTTAAAACCAAATAAGAAGTAATTAATTCTCCTGGATTTTCTCCGATTTGAATCGTTCTCCAAGAAGAAGTAAACGAATCTTTCACGCGAACTTTTACTCCGTCAGCCCAAGGCACTAAATCTGATTTTAATTCTGTTCCTTTTGTGTTGACCAAAGTCATACTGGCAAAATCGTACAAGTTTGCTTCGTGGAAACTTAAAGCCAATCCGCTTTTGCTTTCGATAGTTAAGGGAGTTAAAACGGTATCAAGCGTACTTACTGGAGCATCTTTAAACAAATATTCGTCACGGTTTTCTCGGTTTGCTGGAATCCACCACGCTTTTCCATCTTCTTTTAAGTTGAAAGTCGTTTTTTCATCCATAATGAAAATACTGTCTTTTACATTTTGTTTTGGATACACATATCTAAAAGCCACTCCGTCGTCAAAAGCACGAAACTGAATTTGCAATTTTCTTTTGTTTCCTGTTTTTTGCTGTAAATCGACTACTAATTGATTGTAATGATTTCTGATATTTTTCTTTTCTCCCCAAACTTGTACCCAAGTTTCATCAAACGTAGAAGTTTTTGCTCCTTTGATTTCGAAGTTGGTGCTTAAGTCTTCGTTTCCTTTTAATACAAATCCCATTTCTGACGGAGAAATCACTTCGGTTTTTCCGTGAGAAACAGCGTATTTTGGAGCGTTTTTAACCAACTCAAATTTGATTTTATTTTGTCCGTTTGGCGATGCGAGTTCGTAGGCGTTTTTAGTTTTCTGACAGTATCCAACTGCAATTGAAAACAGTACGGCTGGGAGAATTAGATAGTTTTTCATGTTTTTGGGTATTATGTTTTTTTGCCTAAATGCTGGCGATATTTTTTTAACACATAGAATCATAGCTTATTGGAATCTTTAAAAAAGGCGTTTCACTTGCTTAAATTCACATAGCTTCTATGTGTGAGAAACTAGTTTCTTTCTAATTCCTTTTATTAGCAACAAAAACCTATGTTTCTATGTGTTTATTTTTTTGCCACAAATTGCACAAATTATCACAAATTTTAATTGGCGGAAATTTGTGTAATTGGTTGTAATTTTTTCGCCACGAATTCACAAATATTATAAGTTAAATTCGTGAATTCGTGGCCAATCTTTTATTTTGCCCACTCGGTTTTGAAAGTGGTTTTTCCGTTTAATGGATTTGTTGTTACATCAAAATTGTTTCCGTTTTTGGTCACTTTTATTTCTTGTACAGCCTCTCCGTTTGGCAAATAAACTTTGGCTGAAGCCGAAGTTGTTTTATCGCTAGCGAATACTTTTAAGGTCAGTTTGCTCCAATCCATATCTTTTGTCGATTGTGCTAAACCGATGTGAGGTAATGCCGTTCCGTCTTTTACTAAAACTACGATTGGCACTTCGCCCGCTTTGATTTTATGCCAGCCAGATTGGTAGACTTTTTTAGTTTGATAATCAATCCAAGTTCCTTCTGGAAGGTAAACGTCTCTTTCTTCAACTTCTTCAAAAAGCGGTGCAACCAACATACTTGATCCGAATAAATATTGATTATCCACTAACCAAGCTCCTGGATCGTTTGGATATTCTACAAATAATGCACGCATCATTGGCAATCCTTTTTGAGAACTTTCTTTTGCTTGAGCATAGATATAGGGCATTAATTCGTAACGCATATTATCTGCTTTTCTAAATCCTTCCAAGAAATCTTTGCTGTACAACCAAGGTTCGCGAGGTGGCTCTCCGTGGCTTCTTACGTGAGATGTAAACATTCCGAATGGTGTCCATCTTCTGTAAATGTTCTCAGGAGATTTAGTTGCAAATCCTCCAACATCGTGACTCCAGAAACTGAATCCGCTTAATCCTAATGAAAGTCCGCCGCGCAATTCTGCCGACATTGCGCCGTTTGTAGTTTCAGAATCTCCACCCCAATGCAACGGATAACGCTGACTTCCTGCCCAAGTGCTTCTTGCCCAGATTAAAGTATATCCTTTTTCTTTCTGCGTGATTTCGGCAACTGCTTTGTTGTATCTTAAAGGATATAAATTGTGCTCATAGAAACCTGTTCTTCCTGAATGGTAAATTCCGTCTGGCGGTGCTGCTTCTCCAAAATCTACTTTGAAAACGGCAACTCCTTCGTCAAATAACTTTTTCAATTTTCCTTGGTACCAAGAAATCGTTTCTGGATTTGAGAAATCTAAAACCGCATCTTCATACGGAAGATTTCCTTTTCTGTCTCTTACTGCCAAGTTTTTATCCATAATTTCTGGGAACAAAGTGTTCTTTGGAGTAAAATAAGGCAATTGCCAAAGACAAACTTGGAAACCGTCTTTTTTCAAATCAGACATCATTTTTGTTGCATCTGGGAAACGAGATTTTGCAAACTCGTAGTTGTTTCTCCAATCTACATCAAACCAACCTGTGTCGAAGTGAATTACGTCTGTTGGGATTTTATATTTACGCAAATCTCTGGCAACGTCACGGCCTTCTTTTTCTGAGAAATACGTAATACGGCTCATCCAGAAACCAAATGACCAAAGTGGCGGCATTGCAGCTTTTCCAGTCAAATTAGTGTATTGATCTAAAATATCTTTTGGTTCTCCGATGAAGAAAAACAAATCGGCTTCGTCGTCTCCAATGTACATTTCGTTTGCACTTGAAAAATATTTTCCGAAATCAACTGTAATTGGTGTTGAATGGTGTATGAAAACTCCGTATCCACGACTGCTCATGTAAAACGGAATTGGTTTGTACATGGTTTCATTTTGGATTCCGTTTGCATCATCTGCCCATAAAACTACTTTTGAACCGCGTTTGTTGAATTGTGTGAATGATTCTCCGCAACCAAATATTTTTTCGTCTGGTTCTAAACTGAACGCAGCGCCCATACTTCTTGAATAGTCGCTGTTTCTGCGAACATAAGAAAACGGAAGCGTTGGCGTATAGGTGTTTTTAAAATCAGTATCGTGAAGCGTGCTTGTTAGCAGTTTTCCTTTTTCATCGTAGATTTTTACGTGCCAAGGTTTTGTCAAAATTTCAACTTTTCCGTGTTTGCTTGTATAACTGTGACCGCCTTCAATTTTTGAATATTTCCATAATTCTGGATGATTCGGCGCCAATCCGTCAACCAACATTAAAGATGTTGCCTGCGGATTAAATTGTGGTCTAGAAGTCGCTTTGATACGAAGGGTTCTGTCTGAAACAAACTGAATTTCGAATGGCAATACAGGAGATTCTGCATATTCTGTTGTTGGGAATTCGTTTGCTTTTTCCACATCCGGTTTCATCATCATGTTGTTGAAAGCCTGACGTGTTTTATAATTGTATCTCAAATATTTAATCGTTCCTTTTCCTGTTGCAGGATCAAAAGAAGCTAGTTCGTCTGCGAAATAAAAAGTGTTCAGATAGTTCTGAAAATCTTTACTGATATCGATTGGTGCGTTCAATACATCTGCGTTTTGAATTTGTGCTGAAGCTTTTGGCGTCAAAACAAATCCAAGCATAAAAGCTGAAAACAATTTGGTTAGTTGTGAGTTTTTCATTAATTCTAGATGTTAGTTTTCCTGCGAGGTTTTCAAAACCTCGTAGGTATTGTTTTTTATTTATTCAAAATATTATTTATACCTACAAGGTTTTGGAAACCTTGCAGGAACGTGGTATATTATTCTGCTGTAATTACGATTGTGGCTTGTTTTAGTCCATTCGCTTTAGCGGTCAATTCTAATCTTCCAGATTTATCTCCCGATTGAACAATCACCAAACATTTTCCTGCCAAAGCAGTATGTTTTGTTCCTTTGTAAGATTCATGGCTTACTGGATCGCCGCTGCAAACACCTACAATTTTTCCGTTTCCTTTTAATGAGAAGTTGATTTCATTGTTTGCATTTGGGGCTAAAATTCCGTTCGCATCCAAAATATCTACGGTTACAAAAGACAAATCAGTTTTGTCTGCTTTGATGGTACTTCTATCGGCAGTTAGTTTTAATTGTGAAGGATTTCCAGCCGTTTTGATTTCTTTTTCTAAAACCACTTTTCCGCCTTTGCGAGAAATTACTTTTAATGTTCCTGCCTCAAAAGGAATTCTCCACATCACATGTAAATCATCTCCTTTTTTAGCTCTTTTTCCAACTGATTTTCCGTTTACGAAAAGTTCAACCTCATCTGCATTATTGTAATAAGCCCAAATGTCAACGGTTTGTCCCGCTTTCCAGTTCCAATTCGGAAAAATGTGAAGAACATCTTTAGTTGTCCATTCGCTTTGGTACATATAATACACATCTTTCGGGAAACCGGCTAAATCGACAATTCCGAAATAAGAACTTACCGATGGCCATTCGTACGGTGTTGGTTCTCCGATATAATCAAAACCTGTCCAAATGTACATTCCAGAAAGAAAATCGTATTTTTTCACCACTTTCCAAGTAGCTTCGTGCGTTGATCCCCAAGGCGCCTGCACTTGATCGTAGGACGAAACGGTGTTTCCAGGATTTCCTTCTGTAAATTTAAGATCCCATCTTACTGGCCATTTTTTGATTGTGTCTGAAACAGCGTCGTAATATCCTCTTGTCTGCAAACCTGAAGTGGTTTCGGTTGCGATGAAAGGTGTTTTAGGGAAATTTTCCTGATGATGCGAATAGGTTTGATGCGCATAATTGTATCCTATTAAATCTAAAACTCCAGAAGCGGCAATTGGATTAATTTGAACATTTTTCTTCTCAAATTGCAACGTTACCTCGTTCATATTCATATTGACTGGCGGATTCATCGCTGCAGTAAGCGGACGCGTTTTGTCATTTAAACGTACTATTGCTGCCAATTCTTTTGCAATTTTTACTCCGGTTTCACTCCATTGATCTGGAATTTCGTTTCCGATACTCCAAATAAAAATACTTGGATGATTTCTATCGCGACGCAATTGATCGATTAAATCTTGTTTGTGCCATTTGTCCCAATCATTAGCATAATCGTATTTTGTCTTATTTGTTTTCCACATATCAAAAGCTTCATCCATTACAATGAAGCCCATTTTGTCGCAAAGATCCAATAGTTCTGGAGCGGGAGGATTGTGAGAAGTTCTGATTCCGTTTACGCCCATTTCTTTCAGGATTTCCAATTGGCGTTCAATGGCTCGTGTATTGATGGCTGATCCTAACGGACCTAAATCGTGGTGCATACAAACGCCTTTTATTTTGACTTGCTTTCCATTCAAAATAAAACCTTTATTCAAATCGAATTTAAAATCTCTGATTCCGAAAGTGGTTTTGTATTGATCAATGATTTTATCGTCAACTAAAATTTCGGTAACTGCTGTGTACAATTCTGGTTTTTCATCTGACCATAAAATTGGATTTTCAACTTCTAACCTTTCATTGAGTAATATGCTGCTTTTTTTAGTAAGAGTTATTTCTCTTGAAGATGACGTTACTTTTGAATCTTCTTTATAAATAGTCGTTACAATTTTTGCTTTTTTTGAAGCTAAATGATCATTCTGAACTCGCGTTTCAATATTTACCGAAGCTTTTTCAGCCGTAACTTTTGGAGTTGTAATGTACGTTCCCCATTGTCCAACGTGAAGTTTGTCTGTTGTTTCGATCCAAACATTTCTAAAAATTCCTGAACCTGAATACCAGCGTGAATTGGGCTGTTTTGAATTGTCAACCTTAACAATTATTTCGTTGTTTTTGTCTCCGTAATGTAAGTAAGGAGAAATTTGATATTGAAAACCAATATATCCGTTTGGACGTTTTCCTAAATAATGGCCGTTTACCCAGACTTCGCTATTTCGGTAAACGCCATCAAAAGTGATTGAAGTTATTTTTGTGCTGTCTTCTGCAGCGACTTTAAATGTTTTTTTGTACCAGCTTAAACCTCCGCTAAGAGATCCTCCTCCATAACCGGCAGGACTTTTTTCGTCAAATTTTCCTTCGATGCTCCAATCGTGAGGAACATCTAAAGTTCTCCATTTTGTGGAGGTTCCGATTGTATCTTTATCAACCAAACTATCATTAAGATGAAAACTCCAATCTGCATTAAAAGAAACTTTTCGGTTTACAAATGCATCTTGCTTTTTAGTACAGGAATTCAAAAAAATGATTCCAGCGAGTGCTAATACATAACGGCTTATTAATTTGTTTTTGATCTGCATTGGTACTTTTTTTATTTGGAAAATTGAAGATAGAAATAAAAAACAACGCTTCTATTTCTGGAGCTAAATTATTTAAGTCTCAGTCATAAAGAACATTATAAAAATGTTTTTACAACTGAGACTTCAAAAACTAACTAATTACGGTTTTGGTTTGAAATGGAAAACAATCAGACAAACTCCTTCTCCTGTTCTACTCTGATCACGTTTTACTCCCAAACGTAATGAGGTGGAAGTAAGTTGAACCAATTTTACATTTGTCCAGTTACTGCAGTCAGGGTGATAATCTCCTCCATACTGCATTTCAACTCCATTGTTAAAAATCAGTCTGTTGTTGGTCAAATCAAGACTAAAGGTTCCGGCTTTTGTGGTTTGTGCATTCGATGTTTGAGCAGTCTGAATTACTTTTGTATTGTATCCTCCATTTAAGTTAAATTGCATTTCTCCCCAGTTTTTATTTGGCATAACCCAAGAGTTGCTCGCGTAATCTGGAAACCAGTTCCAGTTGTCGCCTGTTGTTCCAGGATAGTCTAAACCAGACCAACCAACTGGGTCGATAAAATCTAAAACCCATGTTTTTCCTGCGGCGCCATTGGTCAGCATTTCCCATCTTGGATCGCTGAAGAATGTTTCATCATTTTCGGGTACATCAACGGTTACAGGCGCAGCATCTACAGAACCTCCTCTAACGTAAGCGGTATAATAAATGGTATATTTTCCAGCAAACGGAAATGTGATTTTATCATCGCTTTTATTAGAATGTCCTAATTCATTACCACTTGCATCTACATATTTCCAATACGGAATTACGGTAGCATCATTATTCTTTAAAATAATTTCGTTTTTGTTTGCCGTATTCTGGGTTACCGAAAACTTAATCGTTTCAGGTGTAAGGTTTACGGCTGGCAGGCTTTCACGATCTTCAACCGGTTCGCATGAAAACAAAAGTGAGCCAATTGTTACTGCCGCGATCAATATATATAATAGACGTTTCATAATTATTTTGTTTTAAAATTAATTCCAACCCGGATTTTGAGTAATCGAGCCATTTGAAAGTATTATTTGAGACTGCGGTAATGGAAACCATCCTTGCGTTTCTGTTCTAAAGGTTACTGCAAATTGAGAACCTCCTGTTGTGTTATCAATTGCGGCTTTTGTTTTTGCCATTCCTTGTCTCAATAAATCGAAGTAACGCAGCCCTTCAAGTGCCAATTCTAATTGACGTTCTTTCATAATGTTATCCAGCGTTGCAGTTACACGGTTCGTTGTGTTTTTAAATGCACGGTCACGAACTCTGTTTAAATCGGTTTGTGCTAAAGCTGGATTTGATTCTAAATTCAATTCGGCTGCCATTAACAATACATCTGCAAAACGAATGATGGCATAATCTTGATAGTTGTCTATTTGGAAATTCCCTCCGTTTGCTTCTACTACACTTACACCAGCAGCGTTGGTAATTGGGCAGTATTTTTTCCATGAATATCCGGTGTACTGACGTTGTTCTCTGGCTTCGGCATTAAAGTTTAAACCTTCACCTGCATAATCAATAAATGAAGCGGCTTTTCTGGTATCGGTAGCGCTGTATTCTCCAACCAATTTTGGGTTTACTGTTGCTCCTCCCCATCCTGTTGCATATTTTCCAATTGCACCACCACGAGGTGCGATGTTAACTTGAAAACGGTTTCCTTCGTGTAAATCCCAGTTTCCTTTTCCTGAACCGTTAAAACGTACAGCCCAAACCATTTCGGTATTGTCTTCTCCGGCAAAAGTTTCAAAAGAAGCCGCCAGCCAAAGGTTTGCAAAATCTGGAACTAATGCATGACCACTGTTGTTTACAGCATCATTGATATAAGTAATTACTTGAGGTTTTGTAACTACTCCAGCTAAATCTGTTTTGTTGTAAACGCCTGTATAGAATAAAAATGTTCTTGCTAAATATGCTTCTGCTGCCCATTTTGTAATACGACCATAATTTGCATTTCCGTTTTGAGAATAATTCTCTGGTCCTAAATTATCAGCTGCAAATTTTAAATCGTTTGCAATTAATGCGTAGGTAACTTCTGGTGATTGTCTTGGCAATTCGAACTCGCTTGTAGTTACAGTATGATCAAGAGGGATAATATCTCCAAACATTTTAGCTGCTGTAAAATGAAAGTGCGCTCGTAAAAAACGAGCTTCTGCTTCGTAACGCGTTTTTAATTCAGGAGTTGAACCCCAGTTTACACGGTCAAGATTTTCTAATAAAACATTGGCTCTGTAAATTCCTAAATAGGCATTTGACCAAACATCTTTATTCATGTCTTTATCGGACACATAGAGAAAACGATCCCATTCAATATCTGTCTGGGCATCGGCAATACCATAACCTCCAAAACAGTCATCAGAAGCCTGCTCGCTAATTAACAAAGGCCCGCCATATGCTTCACGCTGTAATACATCATAAACTGCTACCAATCCTTCAAAAGCATCAGATGGTGTTTTATAAAAATTCTCGGTTACTTTATCTGTATATGGTTCATTTTCCAAAAAATCCTCCGAACAAGCACCTAAAACAAGTACGCTTGAAAGGGCAAATAATTTTATATATCTTTTCATGGTTTTCATAATTTAAAAGTTAACATTTAACCCCATCATATAGGTTCTTGGCTGTGGATAATATCCAACATCGATTCCTTTAGCCCAAGACTGATTTACGTTTCCGAAACCAATTTCAGGATCCATTCCTTTGTACTTCGTAAATGTGTAAATGTTATTTCCGGCAACATACAATCTGAATTTTGTGAAGAAGCTTAACTTGTTTGTTAGTTTTGTCAAATCACATCCGATAGTTGCATTTTTAATTCTAAAGAAATCTGAATTCTGAATGTATAAATCAGAGAATTTCGTGTAGTTTCCGTTGGCATCAGTTCCGTATGTTACTCTTGGAATTCTGTTTGAAGTTCCTTCAGATGTCCATCTGTTTAAAACATCAGTTGTGTTATTGGTGTAAGCACGTGTGTAATCGTGGATTCCGAATACGTTTTGTCCGCCTGCAATACCGTATGTATTAATCGACAAGTCAAAAGCTTTGTACGATAATTCTAAATTAACCCCGTAATTAATATCCGGATTTGGATTACCAACCTGCGTTTTATCATTAGCGTCAATTTTTCCATCACCATTCAAATCCACAAAACGAACGTCTCCAGGTTGTGCATTTGGCTGAACTCCTGCAGCAACTTCGGCAGCATTTTGGAAAATTCCGTCGGTTTTTAATCCGTAGAAATAACCCATTGGTTTTCCAACCTCAACACGGTTCATCTCATCTAAACCTTGAAATAAAACGTTACTTTCTCCGTGAATAATTCCTTCGTTGTTAGCGATTCTAAGTACTTTATTCTGGTTACGTGAAAGGTTGGCGTTGATACCAAAATTCCAGTCTTTTCCAAAATGTGTGCGGTATCCTAAACCAATCTCAAAACCTTTGTTGCTTACGTCACCTCCGTTGATATACGGTGCAGTTGCTCCGGCATATGCTGGAATCGAAGCCAACACTAACCAGTCTTTTGTTTTCTTATCGTAGTAATCAAAAGTTAAAGTAAAATTGGTAAATAAAGTAGCATCAAAACCTAAGTCTAACTGTTCTGAAGTTTCCCATTTTAAGTCACGATTCGCGAGCTGATCTGGGCTTGAACCTACCAAAAGTGTCTCGTCTCCAGTACCAAAATGATATGTTTTATCGGTAGAGTTTACTGTTGACATATAAGCAAATCTTCTCGCAAACTGGTCGTTACCATTTTGTCCCCAGCTTGCTCTTAATTTGAATGTATTTAAAACTTTGTTTTCTGTAAAGAAAGCTTCTTTGTCTAAATTCCATCCTGCAGAGAACGATGGGAAAATTGCATATTTATTATCCGGACCAAATTCTGAAGAACCGTCACGACGAATTGTAGCAGAGAATAAATATTTATTGTTGTAGTCGTAAAGCAAACGTCCAAAATAAGACTGAATTGCGTAATCTCTACGATTTCCTTTTACCACATTTGAAGTAGGATCTTTTGCGTTATCTAAATAAGCGTGTTTAAAATCGTCGAAGATTAAGTTTCTTCCTTGACCTTCCATATAATCAGCTGTATTTTTTTTAGCCGATGTTCCTACCAAAACATCAATATTATGAGAATTGGCGATGGTTACTTTGTATTGAAGTGTATTCTCAAAAATCCATCCCATTGATTTCGTTGCGCTTTGTGTTACGCTCGAAACAGTATTATTATCATTTGAAGAAAGTGAATAAACCGGTCTGAAAGAACGATAATTACTATCTGTCATATCAACACCAAAACTAGTTCTATAGGTAAAGTCTTTTAAGAATTTTAATTCTGCAAAAATGTTCCCTACATAACGGTTGTTTTTCGTTTGATTGAAGTTGTTGTAATATAATGATCCCACTGGATTGCTGATATCTGCTGAAATAACAGAATGCGCAAAATCTCCGTTTGCATCATACGCAGCATCAATTGGAGCGGCGTTCAAGAAGCTTCTTATACCGTTGCTGTAAATTCCGTCATCGGCAATTCCGCTGCTTTTTGTGTTTGCGAATGTGAAGTTTTCACCAATTTTTAAATGATTTTCAATTACTTCTGAAGTTGAGTTCACACTAAAAGTAACACGATCGTATTGTGATTGATTGGCCACACCGCCAATCATACCTTCTTGTCCGTAGTACGATAATCCAGTTGCAATGGTTGATTTTTTATCACCGCCAGAAATTAAAAGAGAGTGATTTTGTTTGATCGCACCTTCATTAAACAAATCGTCCTGCCAGTCGTGGTTAGGAAATGCAGCAATTTGCGCTTTCGTATATAATGGAGTATATCCTGAATTAACGCGGGCTTCGTTCATAATAGTTGTATATTCCTGCGTATTCATTAAATCCAGTTTTTTAGCAACTTGCTGAAAACCTGTATAGGAATTAAAAGAAACATTCATTTTTCCGTCTTTTCCTTTTTTGGTTGTTACCAAAATAACTCCGTTTGCCGCTCTCGCACCGTAAATAGAAGCCGCCGAAGCATCTTTTAAAACGTCAACCCTTTCAATAATCGAAGGATCAAGATATCCGATACCGTTATCAACCACAACTCCATCGACTACATACAAGGGATCGCTGTTTCCTGCTGTACCGGCACCACGAATGTTTACCACCATATTAGCACCCGGCTGTCCTGAAGAAGAAGTTACAGAAACCCCTGAAGCCTGACCTTGTAAAGCATTGACAACATCAAGGCTGGCAACCTGCTGGATATCTTTTCCAGATACTAATGAAGTGGCAGCTGTATTTACCTTTTTCTTCTGAGTTCCATATCCAATTACTACAATTTCTTTAAGTTCTGCGGTTTCTTCTTGTAAAGTAACATTGATTGTTTTTTGAGTTCCTACAGTTACTCTCTGTGTTTTAAATCCAATAAAAGTAAACACAAGCACGTCGCCGGTTTTGGCTTCTATTTTATAATTTCCATCAAAATCGGTTGCGGCACCGTTTTTTGATCCTTCTACTGCAACAGTAGCTCCTGGAACGCCCATTCCGTCAACAGCCGATGTTACAGTTCCACTTACAGATTGGGATTGTGCCTGTGCAAAACCCGACTGTATCATAAATAAGCTAAAAAACAAAGCCGTGCAAAACGGAAGCAGTGTTTTAATACAATATTTGCTTTTCATACTAAATAAGAGTTGATTTAAATTAAGTTAGTTACGGTTTTTTTATATTGATTAAGTGTAAGTTTTCATGCAGCCGATTTACCCAAAACGAATAATTCAAAATATTTTCTGCCGATCTCATCTTCCAAAATACGAGTTATTTAAACTTATAGTCATTTTGAAAATATCTTATGGTAAATTTGACTACAAGTGTAAAACTTTTTTTCTATTTTAGCAAAATATTAAGGTTATTTTTTTTCTATTCTGATTTATATGAAGTCATTTTTATCAATCTAACAACAGAGATGAGAAAAGTGAAATAAAAAATGTTGAAAAAATCACAAACTAGCATTTTGACAATCAATCATTTAAAAGTTTTAAATTTCAAACTGTATTTTAAACCCATTTTCAAACAATTGAGTATCAATTTTTTGGTTTGTTAAAAAAATATTAATTCATCAATAAGGGCACTTTAGCATTTTATTTGCTTAATTTGTCCATAATTAATTCGCACATGGAGAAAAAAGTAGATGCCGAATCTGTTTCAAAAAATGAACAAAATGCAATGAACGCAATCACAATTGACTGTGTAATATTTGGTTTTGATGAAGGAAGTCTGGAAGTACTTTTGGTGCAGCATGCAGAAGGAATTAGCAAAGGAAAATGGGGGCTTCCTGGAGGATGGATTTACAAAAAGGAAAGTACTGACGATGCTGCTCATCGTTTATTGAATGAACTTACCGGACTTGATAATATTTATCTGGAACAGCTTAAAGCTTTTGGCGATCCAGATCGTTTCCCATTGCGCCGTGTTATTACAATAGGATATTACGCTCTTGTCAAAAGAGAAGATTATAATATTAAAGCGGGTTTTACAGCCGCCGATGCAAAATGGTATAAAATCAACAGTATTCCTGATTTGATTTATGACCACAACGAAATTCTGGCGTATAGCTTGAAAAATCTCCGCAGCAGAGTCCGTCAGGCACCTATTGGTTTTAATCTTCTGCCAGAAAAATTTACGTTATTGCAGCTCATGCATTTGTATGAAGAAATTCTGGGTGTTGAAATGGACAAATCGAATTTCCGACGAAAAATTCTGCACATGAAGTTACTGGTAGCTTTAGACGAAAAACAGCAGGATGTTTCACATAGAGCCGCAAAACTCTATAAGTTTGATCCTGACATCTACAAAAAACTAACCGAAAAAGGGTTTAATTTCGAATTTTAAAAACTGCTTATAAAGCAAAATGAAAGCATCATCTAAAAAAACTTCAAAAACAAACGAATGCATTTCCGAAAATACTGTAACACCAGAAATTGACGGTATTTCGATTGACTGTGTCATTTTTGGTTTTAAAAAAGAAAGTCTTGAAGTTCTTTTAGTACAACATGCCGGCGGAGAAAGTGAAGGAAGCTGGGGTTTATTGGGTGGCTGGCTTAAAAGAGAAGAAAGTGCCGATGATGCTGCACAGCGAATTCTATACGAACTTACCAGTCTTGATAATATTTACCTCGAACAACTTAAAGCGTTTACCAATCCAAAACGTGTACTCGATCGTCGTGTTGTTACTATTGGTTATTATACCTTAGTAAATCAGGAAGATTACGATGTAAAAGCAAGTCTCGCAGTTCGAGAAGCCAAATGGTGCCGAATTAACGAAATCCCAAACCTGATTTTTGACCATAATGAGATTTTAGAATTCAGTTTGATGCAGCTTCGAAACCGAGTTCGTCAAGCTCCGATTGGTTTTAATCTTCTTCCTGAAAAATTTACGTTGTTACAGCTTATGCATTTGTATGAAGAAATCCTTGGTATTGAATTAGATAAATCGAATTTCCGACGAAAAATTCTGCACATGAAATTACTTGTGGCCTTAGACGAAAAACAACAGGATGTTTCGCACCGTGCCGCAAAACTCTTCAAATTTGATCCTGAAATCTATAAAAAATTAACAGAAAAAGGATTTAATTTCGAATTTTAAGGCGCTTTTTAAATTTCATGTTTAACTATCGGCTGTTCAGCATTCCAGAATCCAAAACTTTGCGCTATCTTTGCCCCTTAAATAAGATGCTCTAAAGCTATTGCAGCAGCGCAATTTATATACAAAAAATACTAAAACTCGTTAGAGAACTGATATAATACAATGAAGAAGATACGTAATTTTTGCATTATTGCACACATTGACCACGGTAAAAGTACATTGGCTGACCGATTACTAAGTGCCACTCAAACCGTTTCTGCCCGTGAGGAAAAAGCACAGCTGCTGGACAACATGGACTTAGAACGTGAGCGTGGTATTACTATTAAAAGTCACGCCATTCAGATGGAATACACTTATAAAGGTGAAGAATACATCTTGAATTTGATTGATACTCCCGGTCACGTGGATTTCTCGTACGAAGTTTCAAGATCTATCGCAGCCTGCGAAGGAGCACTTTTAATTGTAGATGCGGCTCAAAGTATTCAGGCGCAGACTATTTCTAATTTATATCTTGCTTTAGAGAATGATTTAGAAATTATCCCTGTTTTAAATAAAGTAGATTTACCAAGTGCAAATCCTGAAGAAGTAAGCGATGATATTATCGATTTATTGGGATGTAAATTAGAAGATATTATTCATGCCTCTGGAAAAACAGGTTTTGGTGTTGAAAATATTTTAGCAGCTATTATTGAAAAAATCCCAGCTCCAAAAGGAGATCCAGAAGAGCCATTACAGGCGCTAATTTTTGACTCGGTTTATAACCCATTCCGTGGAATTGAGGTAATATTCAGAGTGGTAAACGGTGAGATTAAAAAAGGTCAGAAAATTAAATTCATGGCTACGGACAATGAATATTTTGCTGATGAAATTGGAACCTTAAAACTAAATCAAGTTCCTAAAAATCTGGTTTCGGCTGGAGATGTTGGTTATTTGATTTCTGGTATTAAAGAAGCCCGTGAGGTAAAAGTGGGTGATACTATTACAGATGCAAAAGTTCCGACAACGAATATGATTACTGGTTTTGAGGATGTAAAACCAATGGTATTCGCCGGAATTTATCCAGTTGATACAGAAGATTATGAAGACCTTAGAGCTTCTATGGAAAAACTGCAGCTAAACGATGCTTCTTTAGTATTTACTGCTGAAAGTTCTGCCGCTTTAGGTTTTGGTTTCCGATGCGGATTCTTAGGAATGCTTCACATGGAAATCATTCAGGAACGTTTAGAACGTGAGTTCGACATGACTGTAATTACAACAGTTCCTAACGTTTCGTATTTTGCTTACACGAAAAAAGATCCAGAAACGGCGATCGTGGTAAACAATCCTTCTGATTTACCAGAACCTTCAAAATTAGATCGTGTTGAAGAGCCATTTATTAAAGCAACCATCATTACAAAAGCTGATTACGTAGGAAACGTAATGAGTTTGTGTATCGAAAAACGTGGTTTAATTACCAACCAAACCTATTTAACAACAGAGCGTGTTGAGCTGAATTTCGACATGCCGCTTGCAGAAATTGTATTTGATTTTTACGATCGTTTAAAAACTGTTTCTAAAGGGTATGCTTCTTTTGATTACTCTCCTATTGGAATGAGAACTTCAAAACTAGTAAAACTGGATGTTCTATTAAATGCACAGTCTGTTGATGCGCTTTCGGCTTTGATTCACGAAGACAATGCGTATAACATTGGTAAAAAGATGTGCGAGAAATTACGCGAATTGATTCCAAGACAGCAATTTGATATTCCAATTCAAGCTGCGATTGGTGCAAAAATCATTGCTCGTGAAACGATCAAAGCACTTCGTAAAGACGTTACCGCAAAATGTTATGGTGGAGATATTTCGCGTAAGCGTAAACTTCTTGAAAAACAGAAAAAAGGTAAAAAACGTATGAGACAAGTAGGAAACGTTGAAATTCCTCAAGAAGCGTTTATGGCTGTTTTGAAATTAAATGACTAAGCTTTTTATAAAAAAAGAAGAGAGAAGAAAGAAGAAAGAATAACAATATAGATTAACCCAATAACAAAAGTTGTTGGGTTTTTTGTTTCTTAAAATCTTCTAAAAACACTGCATTATAAACAGGAAAAAACCTTCAAAAATATCAAAATATTAACCTAAAAAATTGTTTATTAACGCATTCAAGCAAAGATAAAGTCAATTAAAATCAGAAAATATATCTTTAATCTTACAAATTTTAAATATATATAATTATGAAAACCAAATTTTCTGTTTTATTAGCACTTTTCACTTTTTATTTTGCAAATGCCCAACAAGATCAAGTCGATTCAGAAATGCATTCTGCTAAAGGTGTAACTTTTCAATCAGGAGATATGATTCTTGAAGGAGCTATCAAAGTCAGCACTGGCGGCGATGAAGATTATTATGCAGTTACTCCATCATTTGGTTATTTTTTAAATGACAAATTTGCTGTTGGAGCAAAAGTAACAGTAGGAAGTAACAAAGTAGAATCTACTGATATTAAAACAAATGTTTTTGGAGTGGGTGCATTCGCTCGTTACTATTTTTTAGAATTAGATCAAAAACGTCTTAAAACATTTGCCGAAGCTGGTGTAGGTTACGGAAGAAATAGAGTTGAAGGTCCTACAACAGACGATACTACCAATAGTGTAACGGCTGACATTAATGTTGGTTTAAACTATTTTATTACCAAAAATATCGCTGTGACTTTTACATTAGCAAACATATTGTCGTACAACAGCGTTTCTCCTGAAGATGGCCCATCATCGGATACTTTCAATTTGAACATCAATTTGTTTGAAAACATCTTCGATCAGCCGCAGTTTGGGCTTTTGTATAGATTTTAATTCATTTTTATAACTTACAAAATAGAAAGCTGTCTCAATTTGGGACAGCTTTTTTATTTCTTAAAACTTTTAACCTTTGTAACTTTGAAGTTCAAAAAATAAAAAAATGCTTGACGAAACTCCAAAACGATTTGACCGAATTGTGGCTATCTTGATTCAATTGCAATCTAAAAAAATTGTAAAAGCACAGGAATTAGCCGATCGTTTTGACTGTAGTCTCCGGACTATTTACAGAGATATTCGTACTCTTGAAGCTTCGGGCGTTCCTATTTATAGCGAAGCCGGCGTTGGTTATGCTTTAATGGAGGGTTACAGACTTCCGCCCGTTATGTTTACCCGCGAGGAAGTAAGCAGTTTTATCGCCGCCGAAAAATTGATGCAGAAATTTACTGATCCGACTTTAGGAACACATTACGCTTCGGCAATGTATAAGTTGAAATCGGTATTAAGAAGCAACGATAAAGATTATCTTTCGAACATCGAATCGAGAATTTTGATGCAGACTGCAGAACCAATGTTCAATGATAATTCTCCCAATACTTTAGCAATTCTATTTGAAGGAATTGCCGAAAAGAAACAAATTCTTCTTACCTATAAAACTTTTGAAAAAGATGAAACCACACAGCGAAACCTGGAACCTGTGGGTGTTTTTCATGATAATAACAACTGGTATTTTTTAGGATATTGTCATCTTCGAAAAGATTACCGCCAGTTTAGAACTGACCGTATTCACGGAATTAAAAAAACAGAACTCGATTTTACAATCGAACATGAACCATTGGAAAATTATCTGGCTAAAGACAAAACAGCTCATCCAACTACAAAAGTTCGGATTTTGGTCGAAAAGAAAATCGCAAGATATCTGGCTCAAGAAAGAAAATATCATGGTTTTATTTCTCAGAAAGAAGTTGGCGACGAAATCGAAATGACTTTTATGAGCAGTGATATCAATAATGCTTTTCCGCGCTGGTTTTTAATGTTTGGTGATTATGCCAAAATCCTAGAGCCTGAAATATTAAAAACACGAACCTTAGAATTATTAGAAGTCAATAAAAAAAGGCTTTTATAAAAAAACTCCCAAAGAGATTCATTTCATCTTTGGGAGTTTTTTAGTTATTGTTTTGCCTTTACGACATTATAAAAATTATAATCGGTATTTGAGGCGTCTGTGATTCCAACATTTCGTCCAATCGTTACGATCTGACCTCTGTGATAGGTGCCATGATTGATGACCTGAATCAGATAATTGGAAATAGGTTCCTCACATTCAAACCACGGATTGATAATTTTAACTTCTTTAATTAAATCTTCATCAGACATTGAATGAATAAGGTTTCTCAATCTTGTAGACGAGTCCAGCAGACCAGCAAATATCTCATCTCTGGATAATTCGCTGATGTCTTTCTTTTCTTTCATTGGAGTTTCTGAAATAACCGAAAACCAATATTCTTCTGTGCTCCAGATGTGATCGAGTGTTTTCATTATACTGGAAAAACTCGAAATAGCTTCTGCATAAAGCAGTTCATCAGATTTCGGCGAAAGCCAACTTACGAATTGCTGGTTTACCCATAAATTATAATCTGCATAATTGGACATTATTCTTTTTAAACTCATAGTCTTAGGATTTAATTGTTAATGGAATAAAGGCATTTAATACTCATTATCTTTCCCAGAAAAATGGTGGTTCAATGTTTAGGGCTCTCAAATATACGTAAGCTTGTCCACGGTGATGTACTTCATTATCAATAAAATACAAAATATTTTGAATAATTGGAAATTCGTACTGTCCGAAAAGGTTAAAAGTTTCACTGAAATCTTCAATAGATAACTGCTCCCAGTATTTATTTATCTCTTCTGTAGCTTCGTCCCATTTTTCAAGATATTGAGCTTTAAAAATCAATTTTTCAGCTCCTTCTGTATAAGGCTGAGCTTCTCTGTTTACAATTCCTTTTAATGCTGGAGCTGCAATTGCCAAAAGTTCATCAACCAATTTTGCAAAAGGACGCATTCCTCCTATTGAAAATTCAAAGAAATCTTTTTCGGGAAACAACTCGATTAAACGACGCGTAAGTGCGCGGTGACCTTGCCAGTGTTTTAGTAAATCTTCTGATGTAATTACTTGTGCTTCTAATGTTTTCATGATGTAAACGTTTTTAAATTTCTATACTCCAAAATTAAAATGGGTCGGTGACAACAGTTTGTCAGCAGGAAAAAACAATTTTAAAAATATTTTTTTTCATACTGAAAAACAGAGAAATACACAGCACTGCGCCTGTAAAATTAATGTCTTTATTTAAAAATCAAAAAAAACTTCACTGCTTTGAACCTTTGTGCCTTTGTACCTCTAAAAGAAAAAACCTTTGTACCTTTGCCACTTAATAACTTTGGAACTTAAAGAAATGATCGAAGATAAAAACCCTCAGAGAACAAGTATAGCTCAATTGGGCGAATTTGGCTTGATTGACCACTTAACCCGAAATTTTGATGTTACTCAGGAATCAACTTTAAAAAGTATTGGTGATGATGCAGCTGTTCTTGATTTTAAAAATAAAAAAGTAGTTGTATCAACTGATTTATTAATAGAAGGTGTTCATTTTGATCTGGCGTATATGCCATTGAAGCATTTAGGATACAAAGCCGTTGTCGTAAACGTATCTGATATTTGCGCTATGAACGCAAAACCGACACAAATTACAGTTTCGGTTGCTGTTTCAAATCGTTTTCCGTTGGAGGCTTTAGAAGAATTATTCGAGGGAATTACACATGCCGCAAAAGAATATAAAGTTGACGTTATTGGCGGGGACACTACCTCATCACAAAAAGGATTAATTATCAGCATTACTGCAATTGGTGAAGCCGATGAAGATGAAATTGTATATAGAAACGGCGCTAAACAAACCGATTTATTAGTCGTAACTGGAGATATTGGTGCGGCTTATATGGGATTGCAGGTCTTGGAACGTGAGAAACAGGTATTTCAGGTAAACCCAAATAACCAGCCGGATTTAGATCCTTACACGTATTTGGTCGAAAGACAATTAAAACCGGAAGCCCGCAAAGATGTTCGCACACTTTTGCACGCCCTTGAAATAAAACCAACTTCGATGATTGATATTTCAGATGGACTTTCTTCTGAAATTATTCATATCTGCAAACAGTCAAAAGTAGGCTGTAATTTGTATGAAGATAAGCTGCCATTAGATCCGCAGTTTATTTCGACTTGCGAAGAATTCAATATCGACAGTACAACAGTTGCTATTAACGGAGGTGAAGATTATGAGCTTCTTTTTACTATTGATATTAATGATTTCAACAAAATAAAAGGGAATCCAAACTTCTCCATTATTGGTCATATGACCGAAGAAAGCGAAGGTATTCACTTAGTAACTCGTGCCAATACCAAAATCGCTTTGAAAGCAAGAGGCTGGGATGCTTTGAGTGAATAATTTTTTTAAAATTTTAAAATAAAAAAAATCCAAAATCCAATGGCTTGCATTTGGAATTTGGATTTTTTTATTTGAATTTATTTAGAAAAGTCCTTTACTCTTGGCTTCTTTCACCAAATCACTATCGACTCCAGATCGTACTTTTAGAAGTTCTTTTAGGCTTATTAGTCGTTTTTCAATTTCATGCAGTGAAATCGGGATGTATTTTGGCATTTCGTGAACTGTGGTTCCTTTTGATAGTTGAAACAAAATCTGCTTATCAAACTCGTCAATTTCTATTGAATTATGCGCGGATTGATTCAGCATTTTCATTACCGACTGACTGTAATATTTTTCGTTTTTCATTACTTTATCAAACGCCAGAAGCAGTTCATCAAAAGTAAGATCGTTTTTAATGATTAGTCCGTTTGGGTTTATCGACCTGATGATGGTTTTAATTTTAAGAAGCTCGGTATACATTGTTAAAAGAACAATCTTGCATTCGGGCATTTTTTTCAAGATAAGTTTTGCCAGGTCTTCGCCCGAAAAAAGATCTTTTTCTTCGTAAGCGGGCATGCTGATATCCAGAAATGCGATTTCAAACTTTGGCGTTTCCTGATCTTCGAGTAAATCATAAGCCGATCTGCAATCGTGAGCTTGCGAAATTATAAACTCATATTCTTTAGGTTTATATCGCGTTATGGCATTTTTATAGCCTTCGATGATAAATGGATGATCATCGACGATTAAAATATTAGGTTTCTTTAAATCCGAAAGTGGGGTTTTCAAATTAAATCGTTTTTTGCAGGTTATTATTTGGGTCGATTGGAACTTTAATTATAAGAAGTGTCCCTTCTCCTTTGGCTGATTTTATGATAACCGTTCCGTTACATTCTTTTGCTCTGTATTCAATATTATGCAGTCCAATACCATTTTTAGTACGTTTTGTATTGAACCCTGCTCCATCATCTAAAATCGAAAGAATTACATCTTCCTTATGTTTTTTAAATTCTATTTTGATAAGATTGGCTTTAGCATATTTGTTACAATTCTGAAGTGCTTCCTGAACAATACGGTACAAATTAATCTTGACCATATTGCTTATAGATTCCCATTTAATCTGATTATCAAAAGAAACTTCTAACTTAGACGGATATATATTCCTCTGATTTTCAAATAATTTGTTTAAAATTAAAATAAAATTATTAATTAATTCCGATTTTTCTCTATTTAAATCATGCGATATTTCCCGTATATCTTCTTCTATATTTTTTAACTCAGCCAAATATTTCTTTCTTTTATCTGCGGCTTCTGTTTCATCAATTTTATCAAGACTGTCCAAACTTATTCTTACCCCAAACATTCTGCCCAATACGCCGTCGTGTAATTCCTGCGCGACTCTTTTCTTTTCATTTATTCGGGTTGATTCAATTTCGTTTTGCTGAGAAATCATTAAGTTGTATATATCTTCATTGGCAATTTGCTGCTGTTGTTTAAAAAGCAATTCGCGGTTTTTGGCCTGCTGTGTTTTATAGACATAAAAAAACAATCCGATTAAGGTACAGATACTGAAAACATAAATTAATGTGCGGTTTCGTTCTTGCAAATTCGAATTTTGATCTTTAATTTCGCTCGTTTCGTATTCAATTCGGGAGAATTTCTCTCCCATATTACGTTCAGCTTTCAGCATTTTATCATTCAACAAAATATATTCTCTTGAATATTTTGAAGCATTTCGAGGATCTACTACAGCGATTTGTTTTAAAGCTAGTAACGTATTTGCTAATTTATCTGAAGAACGCGAGAGAAGCAAAGCTTGTTTCGAAAATTGTATAGCTCTAAAAGTATCCCTTTTAAATGCATAATATTCAGACAAATGAATTTGATTGGATATTTTGGCCATTTTTAATCCCAGGCTATCTCTGATTTTTAGAGATCGGTAAAATTGATCCGGAAGCCCATCCAATCGTTCTGATTTCAATTTTGAATAAGCCAGATTATCAAGCAGCATCGCGTATAAAATAGTTTTTTCTTCGAATAGATTTTTTTCTTGAAGTCCTTTTTCAAAATAAACAATGGCTTGTTTGTAGTTTTTCATACGCATGTAAACAAATCCGATATTGTTTAAAGAAGTCGCTTTCAGCTGAAGATCGGCTGGAATCGATTTATCATTCAAAGTATTTAAAGCTTTATTCTGATATTCAAGGGCTTTTTCATATTCTTCTCTTTCATTATATAAAATACCCAACAAATTATAACATTCATAAAGCTGGTCATTTACATTTTTTTGATTTTTCAATATGCTTAAAGCTTTGAAGACAGATATTTCGCTTTCAAAAAAATCAGATTCATTGTATTGCAGACTTGCTTTGCTTAATAAGGTTTTTGCGAGATTATATTGATCGTTAATCTGCAAATAAATCTTTTGTGCTAGAAAATAATTTCTAAAAGCACTATCAGAAATTACTTTTGAACTGTAATAATCGCCCAGATAGATATACGCTTTTGCAATACTTGCCGAATCTTTACTGCTTATGGACCTGTCTAAAACCAATTGTGAAATTGCATGATATGATTTAAAATCATTCATATTGTAGTACCTATTGGCAATCTTAAACAAATTAACTCTATTAATAGAATCATTTTTTTGTTTTACCACTATAGAAAATGCCTTTTGAGCATATTTTTGCTTAAGGTCGTAATTTAGCTGAATATCATTTGCCAATGACAAATAAACAGGAAGACTATCCTGCACTGAAGTTAGTTCCTTTGATTTTTTCTTTTGGGTACAACCTGAAAAAATCAACAATAAAAACAATAATATTGGACAATATCTTTTCAATGCAAGTTTTGAATTTTACCAAAAATACTAAAACTACAAACATAAAAAAAGGCTGTCAAAAAATTGACAGCCTAAAAGACCTTTGTAAATATTTTCTTTTAATTAATCTATTTTTTTAGAATCACCGAAAGATTGGTTGATATTAGCAAAACCTTCGTTGTTTTTAACTACTACATTATTATTAGCAATACGTGGATCTTGTTTTCTTCCTCCTCCAGTAGAACCATCTACAGGAGAAACTACGCTTAATTTTTCATTAGAAAGAGTTGTCGAAGCTGGTAATACAAATGAAGTTGCAACCATTACTAATGAGAATAATCCGAATGTTAAAGCTGTTTTTTTCATAACTTTTAGTTTTTTTAAATTTTTGACTTTTTTTGGGGCTTTATGATTACTGGGTTGTGAATCATGGTGTAAAACTACTACCGAAATCAAAAAAAATGTATACGAAAAAATGGCTTTATGGTGAAACATACCCAATTGATAGTCAATGACTAAGAAATAAGATGTAACTTATTAATTACTAGACCTCTAAGTAATTTCCTTCAGAAAAATCTGCAATTATCTGATCTACATTGGATTTGTAAGTTTTGGAAAAAGGAATCTTTTTCGAGACGTTTTTAATATAACAAACTGAGTTTCCGCTATGAATTCTCGAAATGTAATTTCTATTCACAATATAGCTGTTATGAATTCGTACAAACGGATAATTCAAAACATGCTCAAAATGCTTTAAAGTTTTAAATGCTGTTATCATTTCACCCGAATTTAAGTAAATATCTGTTGAATTGTTATCGGCTTGAAAGTAACAAATGTCATCTGCATTTAAATAACGGTGATCGCCATAGGATTTAATGCAGATAATAAGCGGCTTGTTTACCACTTGAGGTTCAATTGGAACTAATGGTGCAGGAAGGAGAATTTCGGGTCTTAAATCGACCGGATTTATCTCCGCAGAAGTTTTATTAAGTTTTAAAATTGTTTTGAGCAGTTCAGACGAAACTACCGGACGTACAATGTAATCAAAAACACCATATTTAATCGCTTCAAAAGCTAAGTCTTTTTCATTTGTAATAACTACGATTTTTGGTATAACACTTAAATATCGGTGTAGTTCATCAATAAAATTAAGTGATAAGAAGCTGGAAGGATTTTTTGGGTTTATTTCTAAAAAGACAATAGCAGGTCTATGTTCTAAAACCAGATCTAAACCTTCGTGATAATTTACTGCGGATGCCAAAAAAGATAGTTCCGAAAAACCTTCAGCTATCCTTTTGGTTTTCGAAATACTCTCGGCATCATCATCAATAATTATATACGAGTACTTTTTCAAATTAATTCACTACTAATTTTAAATTCTGCTATTTGATTTTTTGTGAATTTAGGAAACAGTTTTAAATTGTTTTTTTGAAGATATTATTTTTTTCAGCACTTTATTCACAATAAAATTACGAATTTGATTATTTCAACTTATTCATTGTTAATACATTACTTCAAAAAGTTAAAACATACGGACGAAATACACAAAAATCCGACGAAATACAATTTGCTGAAAACTAAAAAATCCCAAACTCGTTTTAAATTGAGTTTGGGATTTATATGATTTATAATCGAAAATTACATTTTCATTAACCAGTTTTTCATCGAAACTTCGTTTTCAATAATACCTCTTAATTCAGAGATTTTAACTCGGTCTTGTTTCATCGTATCTCTATGACGAATCGTTACTGTTTCGTCTTCAAGAGTTTGATGGTCAACTGTGATACAGAATGGAGTTCCTAATGCATCTTGTCTTCTGTAACGACGTCCAACAGCATCTTTCTCATCATAAGCTACATTGAAATCCCATTTTAAATCTTCGATGATTTTTCTTGAAACTTCTGGCAAACCATCTTTTTTCACCAATGGTAAAACCGCCGCTTTTGTTGGTGCTAATACGGCAGGAAGTTTTAAAACTGTTCTTTCTGAACCATCTTCTAAAGTTTCTTCTTGTAATGAAGTAGCAAAAACGGCTAAGAACATACGATCTAAACCAACTGAAGTTTCTACTACGTATGGCACATAGTTTTCGTTTAATTCAGGATCAAAATACTGAAGTTTTCTTCCTGAATATTCTTCGTGAGCTTTTAAATCGAAATCTGTACGAGAGTGAATACCTTCTAATTCTTTGAAACCAAAAGGGAAATTAAACTCGATATCAGCAGCTGCATTTGCGTAGTGCGCTAATTTTTCGTGATCGTGGAAACGGTAGTTTTCTTTTCCTAATCCTAAAGACAAATGCCAATTTAAACGAGTTGTTTTCCAGTGCTCGTACCATTTCATTTCTTCTCCAGGACGCACGAAAAACTGCATTTCCATTTGTTCGAACTCACGCATACGGAAAATGAATTGTCTTGCTACGATTTCATTTCTAAATGCTTTACCTGTTTGAGCAATCCCAAAAGGAACTTTCATACGACCTGATTTCTGAACATTTAAGAAGTTCACAAAAATACCTTGTGCAGTTTCTGGACGTAAATACAGATCCATTGCATTTTCTGCAGAAGCTCCTAATTTAGTTCCGAACATCAAGTTGAATTGTTTTACGTCTGTCCAGTTTTTAGAACCCGTTTCAGGATCAGCGATTTCAAGCTCTTCTATTAAAGCTTTTACATCTTCTAAATCGCCATTCCCTAAAGAACGCCCAAGACGCTCTCTGATTTCTTTTTCTTTTGCTAAATATTCAATTACGCGGGCATTTGTAGTTACAAATTCCTGTTCGTTGAATGCATCGCCAAAACGAGCTTTTGCTTTGTCTATTTCTTTTTGCGCTTTTTGATGAATTTTTTCAGCGTGATCTTCAACTAAAACGTCAGCTCTATATCTTTTTTTAGAATCTTTATTATCAATTAATGGATCATTGAAGGCATCAACGTGGCCTGAAGCTTTCCAAGTTGTTGGATGCATTAATATTGCAGCGTCAAGGCCCACAATATTTTCATTCATCTGAACCATTGATTTCCACCAATATTCACGGATATTCTTTTTTAATTCGACACCGTTTTGTGCGTAATCATAAACTGCACTTAAACCGTCGTAAACTTCGCTTGACGGAAATATAAATCCGTACTCTTTTGCGTGCGAAACCACATTCTTAAATATATCTTCTTGTTTTGCCATAGTACTGCAAAAATATAAAAAGTACTTATAAAAAAAAGAAAAATAAAAAAGATTGAAGCGGGTATTTTGCTATTTTTGTAACTAAATTCTTTGTATTTGTGTTTAATTTTATTATTGATCTCTTTTTTCCTAAAGTTTGCTCTGGATGCCGCTCTGTTTTAATGACAAATGAAGTGGTTTTATGTACCAATTGCCGTCATGAACTCCCTCTGACACAATATCATCTAGATCCCGATAATCAGGCCGTTAAAAAGTTCTATGGAAAAATCGATATTCAGCATGTTTCGGCATTTATTTATTTCAATAAAAAAGGAATCGTTCAAGAACTCATTCATAATTTAAAATACAAAGGACATGAAGAAATTGGAACTGTTTTGGGCAATTGGTATGTAGAAGACCTGCAGGAACTAAAACCAGAATTTCCTTTTGATATGATAATTCCGGTTCCGCTTCATCCTAAAAAGTTTAAAGAAAGAGGTTATAATCAAGTGACGACTTTTGGAAAAGCTCTTGCCGAAGGTTTAAAAATTCCTTTCAATAGTTCTGTTTTGTATCGAAAAAAGTATTCTAAAACCCAATCTAAAAAAAATCTTTTGGGAAGATCTGAAAACATTGAAAACATTTTTGATGTGGTTTCTACCGAAGAAAACCGAAACAAACATTTTGTATTGGTCGATGATGTGCTTACAACAGGCGCGACACTCGAAGCTTGTTCAAGAGCATTGTTAAAGATTCCCGGAGCCAAAATTAGTATTGTTTGTATGGCGATGGCGAATTCCTAAAATTTAAATTCCAATTTTTCTTGGCAACTAAAATCTAAAACTTATTATAACTAAAAATCCAAATTCCAATTGAAACAGTTGGAATTTGGAATTTAAATATTGGAATTTTAAAACCTTTAGTTTACAATTATTTTTTTCACGGTTCTTTTGTGACCATCAATTACTGTTACCAAATAAATTCCTGCTGAAATCGTTGGCAATTGAATGTTTTGATTAAAAGTACCTGAACTTTGGAATGTATTTGAATAAATAGTTTTTCCTAAAATATCATGTACAAAAACTTTAACCTGAGGAGATTCATTTTGGAACTGAATCGTAAAACTTCCTTTATTCGGGTTTGGATATAAAGCAAAATCGATCGTCTCAAAATCTTCTGTTCCTAAAGTAAAGGTTTGATTGCAAATATTTACCGAAGCCGAATTTATGGTTCCAAACATTCCTGAAACGGCATCACGAACTCTAAAAGTCCAAGTACCTTGAGCGGTTTGACCATTAAACGCACTTAAAGCTTCTGCAGGAATAACGATTTGTTCTGTAGTTGCATTACAGTCTAGAGAATTTCCAGAATCATCAAACTGAAGCGCTAAAGTAGAGTTGGTACTTCCACATGATTTATTAAATAATCGAACGATTGTTCCCTGCGGGCTTACGATTTGAATTTCAACATCTGAAAATCTTGCATGGGTTACATTAACCGAAACATTTACATCTGAAATAATTCCTGTTGATGATGGAACACTAACCGTTCTTGTGGTATAACTTGTTGAATAAGGAATACTAAAAGCACTTCCAAAGCTATAAGTATTACAGCTTGTAGATGAAGTATATCCTACTGCAAAAGGTTTACTGTTAACCGCATAATAAATATTTGCGGTTGGCTCTATTAAAATTCTGCAGTTTGTAGAAGATGGTACACTTGCTGGAAGTGTAATCGCTTCAGAACCATCATTAGGTGTATTTGAAACCAATGTTATAGGAAAAGTCAAACCGCCATCTGTAGATAATTTAATATTTACATTTGATGAACCCTGAAGTGTATTAGTATTATTTACACTCCAGCTAACGGTTTGTAAGGTATTTTGCTGCCAGCTTAAATCGGTACCGTTATGTGAAGTTACAGTAAAAGGCCCTGCTGAAGATACCACATTCACCACCATTGCATCTGTATTGGTTTGTGCCGTACCCATAGCTGCATTGTCGCGTCCGGTTAACGTAAAATTCAATGTTCTGTCAATTGACGCAACAGACTCCCAAGTGGTAGTAAGCTGATTGGCCAGTACAGAACTTAAACTTGGCATATAACGTATTGGTGAACTTGTTGGAGGAAATGATCTAAACAATGGCCCATCAGGTTTTGTTGGATAAGCGATACTGGTTGATCCTGCAGTGTTAATCGCATTATCATACTCTTCCCAAGTATAGGTTATTGCATCACCTTCAGCATCTGAACCAGTTCCTTTTAAAACAAATGCAGTTGAAATAGGAATTGTATAATCGATTCCTGCACTTATTACAGGAGGATTATTGGTTATGCTGGTACTTACGGGACACGTTTTATTGGAAAGTGTATTTTGAATCTGCCAAATACTAGCATAGGCAAAATAATCATCAGAATTACTTTGAATATCATAATCATTTGTTACTCCAGCATATCCCATAATAGTAGAACCACTTCCCGGCTCGACATTTACAGAAGTTCTTTCTCCTGAATCATATGAAAAAGTGTGATTGGCTCCTAATTGGTGTCCGATTTCGTGGATGACAAAATCAATATCAAAAGTATCGCCTTCAGGCTGTCCATTCGATGGTGACGTAAAAGCACTTCCTTTTCCTAACGGATTTCCAGTAGTTGGATTGGTACAAATACAACCTATACATCCCGCATTTCCGCCTCCGCCAGAAGCACCAAATAAATGTCCGATATCATAATTGGCATTCCCAATAACAGAAGTAAGTGTACTTTGCACTTCCTGATTCCATGCTCCGTCTGCACCAGCTGCTGCATTAGAATATGGATCTGTAGAAGCGTTGGTATAAATTACGGCATCATTGTTGGCAATTAAAACTAATTGTATTGCTAAATCTTTATTCAACACTCCGTTAACACGGGTCAGCGTTGCATTCATTCCGGCCAATGCCAACGCTTTTGTTCCTCCAAAATATGATGTGTACTCACCTGTACAAGACAATGCCAGGCGAAGTGTTTTAAATACTTTATCATTGGAAGCCGTTTTTGCTGTTTTAGAAGTCAGGTGTGTTTCTGATAGTACATCCAAAGTTTTACACTCCAACCTTACTTTTGAAGCAGCATCTTTAGAAGAAAACAGAACATATTCTCCTTTATTTTCGGGGTTTGCTTCTATGAATTCTGTGTTTTTATCAGCACGAAAAACCATGGTCTGAATTCCTCTTGGAGAAAAACTAAAATGGATTACGGCTGATTTATCATCTAATCCTTTTCCTTGATAGGCTCTGATTTCAGGATATTTTGCTTGAAGTTCTGGATCAAAGTTTGATGATTCCCAAACCTGAAATTTTTCCAAAATGCCCTGAGAGTTAGGAATGGTAATTTCAGTAATGTTATCTGAAGATAATTTATTGACAGTATTGCTGAGTTTAGCTGTTAAGAAATCAGTATTTAATTTATAATATAGTTTCCTTTGTGAATCAGCAGATTGAATTTGTTTTCCTGAAACTGAACTGGATTTCTGCCACAAATCATCGCTTTGAGCATGAATTTTTGCAAACGAAAGTATAATCAGAAATAAAAGTAATTGTTTCTTCATGCTTATAGGATTTTTTTATTGGTTACTCAAAATTAAATGATTTAAATCAAATTCTTACATCTAAACGACATTTTACGTTTTTTAGTCGACGAATTGGATTTTTTTTCGACAGAAGAAATAAAATCAAACTAAAAAATCAATTCCTGTTAGTATTAAATTTAAAATAGATAGTATAAATTTGCAGCATCTTAAATAATTTGTTTTGAAGCTCTTTCATTCTATAAACGATTTCCATTCGGCCAAGAAAACTATTTTGACTCTTGGTACTTTTGATGGCGTACATATTGGTCATAAAAAAATTCTGGAACGGATTACTCAAAACACTGAAAATGGGAAATATGAAAGTCTTGTTCTTACTTTTTTCCCTCATCCGAGAATGGTTCTTCAAGAGAAATCAGAAATAAAACTTTTAAATACTATTTCTGAAAAAACAAAATTACTGGAGGCAACCGGAATCGAAAATCTAATCATTCATCCATTTGACGAAAGTTTTTCACGACTTACCGCAGAAGAATTCGTTCACTCTATATTAGTAGATCAATTTCATATTCATAAAATAATTATTGGACACGATCATCGTTTTGGAAGAAACCGTACTGCCAATATTGATAATTTAATTGCTTTTGGAGCCGAATATGGTTTTGAAGTTGAACAGATAACGGCACAGGAAATTCAAGATGTTTCTGTAAGTTCGACCAAAATCAGAAAAGCACTTCAGGAAGGAAACATGAATCTGGCAAATGATTATTTGGGATATGATTACTTCTTAACTGGTGAAGTTGTAAAAGGAAAACAATTGGGAAGAACTATTGGTTTTCCAACTGCCAATATTCAAATCGATGAAGAATACAAACTGATTCCCAAAAATGGCGTTTATGTTGTTAAGGCTTTCATAGACGATTTGGAAGTTTACGGAATGATGAACATTGGTTTTAATCCAACTGTAAACGGACAAAGGCAAACCATCGAAGTAAATCTTTTTGATTTTGATGCCGACATTTATGGCAAAAAAATAGAAGTTTCGCTGCTGCAATATCTTCGTGAGGAGCAGAAATTTGGTTCTTTAGATCTTCTAAAAGCACAATTAAATAAGGATCAGCAGGATTCTCTAACATTTGTGAGCCGCTTACAGTAATAATACTTCATTTACTTTTGGTGTTTTTTAAACCATCGTAGTTATTTTTTTAGTAAATTTGATATACCTACCTGCTTATCAAATAATTATAATACTAACCTCTAAAAATAATTATTATGAAACTACCGAAAGAAATACTAAACGGGTTTTTGATATTCCTTGGAATTGGCATTTATTTTTTACTAATGAACCTATTGGGTCTTGCTGATTTGTTTTACCTGCGTACACTTAATGTATTTTTTATATTTTATGGTGTAAACAGGACCATGCAGATGAACCTTCATGAAGGCGAAACTAATTTTGTATCGAATGCTGTTTCTGCCATGACAACTTCGGTTGTTGGAATATCACTAAGTGTACTGGCTTTACTGATTTACAGTTATGCAAAAGGTGGTGATGCGTATATACGAACTTTATCAGAAACTTTTATGTTTGGAGGAAATCCCTCAGTACCAACTTATTGTATCTGTCTTCTTTTTGAAGGACTTGCTTCATCAGTAATTGTAACTTTAATGATGATGTTATATTGGAACAACAAATATGCAGCCGATTAATTTATCGGAATAAAAATAACTTTTCAGGCATCCTAAAATCATAATAAATCTTAATTATATGATTTTAGGATGCTTATTTTTTGAAAAACAATTACAAATTGATATTTATCGTTACCTAATTAGGTGATTATAATATTTTACCTACTTTTAATACTCCAAAAAACAAATTTAAAACAATGAGTATTACTAAGCACAATTGGACAAAGGAAGAAATTATTGCTATTTATAATAAACCATTAATGGATCTGCTTTATGAAGCAGCTACTATTCACAGACAACAGCACGACCCAAATGTCGTTCAGGTTTCTACTCTTTTGTCTATTAAAACCGGCGGATGTCCAGAAGACTGTGGCTATTGTCCGCAAGCTGCCAGATACAACACAGGAGTTAAAGGAAATGATTTAATGACTGTAAGTCAGGTAAAAGCACAAGCTTTAAGAGCAAAATCAAGCGGATCATCTCGAGTGTGTATGGGTGCTGCGTGGCGAAATGTAAAAGATGGTGAAGAGTTTGATCAGGTTTTAGAAATGGTACGAACCATTAACAAATTGGATATGGAAGTGTGCTGTACCTTGGGAATGCTTACCGAAAATCAGGCACAGCGTTTAGCCGAAGCAGGATTATATGCGTACAACCATAATCTGGATACTTCTGAAGAATATTATAAAGATGTTATATCAACGCGAGGTTTTGAAGATCGTTTGCAAACTATTGAAAATGTCCGTAAAACCAATGTTACCGTTTGCAGCGGCGGAATTATAGGAATGGGAGAAAGTATCGAAGATAGAGCAGGAATGCTTGTAGCGCTTTCGACTTTAAATCCACAGCCGGAATCTGTTCCTATTAATGCCTTGGTTGCTGTTGAAGGCACACCAATGGAAGAAGAAAAGCCAGTAGAAATCTGGGAAATGATTCGTATGGTGGCTACTACAAGAATTGTTATGCCAGAAACACAAGTCCGATTATCTGCTGGAAGAACCAATATGAGCCGTGAAGGTCAAGCGATGTGCTTTTTTGCAGGAGCAAACTCCATATTTGCCGGAGACAAACTGCTGACTACTCCAAATCCCGATGTGAATGAAGACATGAAAATGTTTGAAATGTTAGGTTTGATTCCGCAAAAACCTTTTATCAAGTTGATGCAGCCTGAAACTGTTGAAGCTACTGATTCTAAGTTTACTTCTTTGGGAGAAAAACCAAAATGGTCGAGACCAGGACATACTATTGAAAGAAATGTTGACGCATCGATCAAATCAAAAATTTAAGCAAATGAGTTAATCCATATCATTAATAATTAGTAAATTGCTTGTGACACAGTTATAAGCAATTTTTTTATTAGCAAAATGAAACTAAAAGAAATAGAAAGGGTAAAAAAAATTTCTAAAAAGGATTTTATTTCCCAATATGTAAAAAAACAAATTCCCGTTGTTGTTGAAGAACTGACCGAAGACTGGCCAGCGTATGAAAAATGGAAATTATCCTACATCAATGAAATTGCCGGTGAAATTACTGTTCCTTTATATGATGACAGACCTGTAAATCATGAAGAGGGTTTTAATGAAGCTCATACCAAAATGAAAATGAGCGATTATATTCATTTATTACAATCGAAACCTACCAATTATCGTATCTTTCTTTACAATATTATGAAAGAAGTTCCAGCACTAAAAAATGATTTTGTATGGCCTGATATTGGTTTAAGATTGGTTAAACAATTACCAATGATTTTCTTTGGCGGAGAAAACGCAAGGGTGTTTATGCATTTTGATATTGATTATTCAAACATTCTGCATTTTCATTTTCACGGTGAAAAACAGTGTATGATTTTCCCTCCAGATCAATCAAGATACATGTATAAAGTACCGCACGCTTTAATTTCGAGAGAAGACATTGATTTTGATAATCCTGATTATGAAAAATTTCCTGCTTTGCAAAACGCCGAAGGTTATATAACCAATTTGAAACACGGTGAAATGTTATACATGCCAGAAGGTTATTGGCATTATATGAAATATTTAACTCCAGGATTTTCAATGAGTTTACGTGCATTTCCTAAAAACATCGTTAATTTATCAAAAGCAGCGTACAACATTCTTATAATGCGTCATTTTGATATTATGATGCGAAAGTTCAAAGGCCAGAAATGGATTGATTATAAGAATGAAAAAGCAATTCAAAACACACATGAAAATCTGCGAAAGAGTGCATAATTGAAAAAAACAAAAACCAGTTATAGAGTTATAACTGGTTTTTGTTTTTATATCAACGTTTTTAATTAATGAAATCCAATTTTCTTAGTGGTTGTTTTTCCGTTATCCAAAGTTACTTTTACAATTAAAAGCTGTTCGCCAGTTCTCAGATTTGCGATTTGGAATTCGGTATTTTCAATTTTTTTATTGTTGTAGATTAATTTTCCTGAGATATCAAAAACAGAAACTTCTTGAATAAAACTTTCTGATCGTAATTTTACGGTTCTATCTTTTACAGAAATCATCACGCTGTTGTCTGGCAGATCAAACTGATCAACTCCTAAAGTACCCGAAGTAAATTTGATGGCAAAACGTTCCAAAAATGTCCCTGTTGTAGTCGTAAATGTATAATTACTTTCCTGTAAATTGTGTATAACATTTTTCACTTTATCTTCTAAATAAATAGCATGAGTGGCTAAATTTCCATCGGCATGATCTATCGAAATCGAAAATTCTCCTGAAATTGTAGATTTGTAACCTAATGGTATTACATCGGTTTCAGAGAAAGGGAGTGCGCGACCTTGAATAACTAAATTCATTCCTTCGTTTATGCTATAGAAATCTAAATATTTATTTCCATCAATTGTTACTCCGTCAAAATTTTGATCCCATGAATTGGTCGCGCCTTCAACATATCCAATCAGTAATTGCTTAAAAGCGCCTTGGGTATTGGTTAAATTAAGCCATACACGATGTCTTTCTATTGCCGTTTTATTACTTTCGGTAGATTTATAAAATTGGGCATTATTACCAGAAACTCTCATGGCATTTGTAAAAACAGCATTTCCTCCAGTTTTAGATATAGCAAAAAAGCCTTGTCCCGCTGCGATATATCCTAATGGCGCTGCTTGGTTTCCGGGAGTTGGAGCACCTTGCCCTACAAGTCCGCCCACGGTTGTAGCTCCCGTTATATTATAAATGGCATAATCATTACTATTATAGTTGTACTGTGCATCTCCTGCATTCGCATTGCTTGGCGGACTATTATGTGTCCAGAAATATAAAGTTCCGTATACATTCGCCGCATTATCAAATATAAATTGGTCAGCATAAATAGCAGAAGGATATGGATTACCCAGCAGCTGCCATCTCTCGGCTGTTCCTAAAGAAACATTTATAGTACCGTTATTTGGAATTCCGACAAAAGCGGCAGCATAATTTACTCCTGTATTTATATCATTTGCTTGAGGCGCTCTTACCATATAACCACGCCCCGGAAGCATTTCCTGCGTACCATTGTAACTTATTATCCAACCTAGATTTGGATCATAGCTGTAATATTTATCTCCTAAAGTCCCAGGTGATAAATCATAGAGTGTAAAAGCTGGCGTTCTTGTAATAGGTGCTGACCAATAGGTTAAATCATAACGTCTTACTGGAGGTGTAATCCTTTTATACGTGATATTTCCTGTATTGGTAACATTATTGGTTTGTACCAGACTGGAATTATTTTCGAAAATCAACTGGCCTCCGTTATTGGTAACCGCATTTGAAATCGTAAAAGTATGATTGGAATTTACGGTAACAGTAACACCTGAATCAACCGTTAAAGAACAACCGTTTAAATCTCCTGTTGTAGAATAATTTCCTGAAAAACGTACAGCATCGGTACTGATTGGCGGACTTCCTTTTGACCAGCTTGTTCCGTTCCAGATATTTATAACGGCCGCAATAATATTTAAATTTGAAGTTGCCAGTGAAGGACAGTTGGTAGCATCTTGTACTGTAAAGGTATAATTACCGGGCGCTAAATTTGTAACTGTATAGGTTGTTCCTGAAGAAGAATAGGTTTGAGAAGCAGTGCCGCTTTGATTTATAGTCCAGCTTGTAGCCGGCAGTCCAGTTAAAACAACGCTTCCCGTTGAAGAAACGCAAGTTGGCTGTGTAATGGTTCCATACGTTGGCGTAGCGAGTCTGGAATTTACGGTAATGGTAGCATTATCAACTGTAAATCCTGTACTTCGTGAACAAGTGTTGGCACCAGTTACTGAAACTAAAGTATAGATAGTAGTGGCCGTAACTGGATTTGTAAAGGGTGCAAAAGGAGTACCACTTGTAACATTTGTTACTGTACGATCTGCTCCGCCATTTTCTTTGTACACTATCGTATAAGGCCCAGTTCCTGCTGTTGCTGTAAAAGTTAATAGTCCCGATCCTGTTACACAAAATGGACCATTGGCCGTTAAACTTCCTTGTGGAAGTGGATTTACTGTAATAGTCGCAACCGATGAATTTACCACAGAACAATTACCGTTTTGGATTACGGCTCTAAATTGAGTAGTTGCTGTAAGTGCTCCCGAAGTATAAGTGGTTGTAGTATTAGCAATTGGAGCCCAAGTTGAAAAGGGGCTTACTGCTGATTCCCATCTTATGATTGATCCAGTTTGTCCGCTCAAGGTTAGAGTACCACTTGTTGCTCCAGAACAAATAGTCGTTGTTCCCGCAACACTACCTCCTACAGTTGCGGCATTGATAGTTAATGAAGCCACATTATTTGTTGTGATATTTGAAGAACACGCTGCCGATGTCAGATTCGTAACGGTTATAGTACTTGTTCCAATAGTGTTTAAACCTACGGCAGTAAAAGTTCCAGTTCCTGCTGCACTAACCGTCATTACTGCTGTAAGACCTGTTGCACTTGGATTACTACGATTATAAGTCACTACATAAGGACCAGTTGGTAATCCTGCCGCACTTGATGTTAATGTTACTAGAGAAGTTGTTCCCGCTGAATTACAAACATCTGCTGCTGAAATTCCGGTAATGCTGTAGGTGGGACAAGTATAAGTTATAATTACACGACCAGCCGCACCATCACCACCAACTTGAGCAGCAGATCCTGCCAACTGCATACCACCACTTCCACCACCTCCTGGCGAATTTCCGGCATAACCTGGTCCGTTTCCTAAAAGTAAGCTTCCACGTGCATCACCTCCTGTACCACCACCAGTTCCGCCGGCAGTTCCTCCTGCTCCCGAGAATAGTCCAAGGCTTAATAAAGCTGTATTTCCAGTTCCTCCGTTTGCTCCAGAAACAGTTGAAACAGAACCAAATGAAGATGTACTTAAACCTCCTGATCCGCCTGCAGGTGTGCCGCCAGCAGAATTGGCGGTACCTCCAATTCCTCCTGCTGCAAATAAGATTGTTTCGTAGCTATCAATTGTTGAATTTCCTCCATTACCTCCATTACCTGTTGTACCTGTTGTAACTGGGGCAACTCTAACGTTGAGTGTTGCACCAGCAGTAACTGAGATATTACCGCGTGCAAAGGCTCCTCCGCCTCCGCCTCCGCCACCTCTTCCGGTTAGGGCGGCCGAGTTACTAGCACCTCCTCCGGCACCTCCTCCTCCCCAAGCTTGTACATCCATAGTGGTAATACCAGCCGGAACGACAACTGTTCCATTTGCATTAAGGGTATGCGGCGGCTGTGCCCAAAGAGAAAAACAGACAAAGGAGAGCAGTAAAGAAAGCTTTACTTTTAAAAATGATTTTTTAGAATTTACACTAGATAAAGAAAAACAATGAAGTAGATTTTGGGGAAAAATAAACGAGGCAGGTAATTTTTTTTTCATCGCACTTATTTTTTAATTAAAAGAACATTCAAAATCAGATGAAGTCTGATCAAATTATAATTCTAAATACCTCAAAAAATAAATTTTGATTATTAATGACACATCAATAATCAAAACCAAAAAAATATTGTAGATGCACTTTTTTTTAGTGGTATTTAAAATTGCAATCAATAATTTCTGGCGGGTAAAATTGTAAATGCCTTTTCGATTTTTTAAAGAAATCAAAATGTGCATTTTGACGGCTTTTATTTATGTTTGTCGAATAAGATCCTAACAAGGTACGATTTTATTTACAATTGAAATAAATCTGATTTGTTAAAAAACTAATTTTAACATTTTAAACCTGATTTTAAGAAACTCATTTACAGTGCTTTAAAAACCAAAAACCGCAGTAAAATCAATACTTGGCAGAAAAAACCTACGATATGTTTATGGCTTTTTTTAAATAAAAAAAATCCACCTTAAAATCTAAGATGGAACTATTATTTAGTGGTTTTTACTTTAAAAAATGATTTTTTTAACTTCTGAATATTCATTTTCTAGTGTTATTTTCAGCAGTAAAACTTGATCTGCAGCATTGAGATTGGAAATCTCCAAATCTGACTTTCCAATTTTCTTTTTTGAATAGATTAATCTACCTCTTGTATCAAAAATATCCACTGCCTTAAGATTTACATTTAAAGAATTAATATTTATTATTTTATGTTTGGAAGAAACTAAAATATCATTTTTATGAGTCTCAATTTTTTTGTCTCCAAGGGTTTGGTATTTATAATGTAATACAAATCGATCTTCAAATGTTCCGATTGGACTGGTAAAGGCATAATCTCCAGATTGCAGGTTTTGCCAATTTTGATTTAGCTTATCTTCTAGATAAATGTCTTGATCGACAAAAATCCCGTCAGTATGATCGATTCCAATTGTAAATTCTCCTGAAATTGTAGTTTTATAACCTAAAATAATCTGATCTGTGTCTTCAAACGGAAGTCCTCTTCCTTGAATAGCTAGTTTTTTGTTTTCAACTATACTATAAAAATCTACAAATTGGTTTCCTTCTAAAATTTCACCATCATAATTAATATCATAATTGTTTGTTGCTCCTGTAACGTAACCGGCCAAAAGTTGTTTAAACGCTCCTTTATCATTTCTTAGATTGAGCCAGAAACGGTGTTTTTCGATTTCATCTTTTACCAAATTCTTATTTTCTGATGGTTTGAAAAAAGCGTTATTTTGATTAGGAATACGCATACCGTCATTAAATTCAATGGTACCGGCTGCATTACTTTTGATAAAGAAAGATTGTCCCGACGCAATTTTACCATTAGGAATTGTTTCGTTTATTCCATCTGAATTGGCTTTGGTTCCAATGCCTCCAACGAGATTATAAACGGCATAATCATCAGCTGTATATTCGTAATTGGTTATGGGTGTGTTGTGAGTCCAGAAATAAAGCGTTCCTTTAGTTTTAAATTCATTTTTCTTCAGAAAAACATCAGCGTCAATTGCAGAAGCATATGGATTTCCAATTAAATTGAACGAATCTGCTGCTCCCATATTCACGTCAATTTTACCATTATTGGGAATTCCCTTAAAAATGGCTTTATAAGTTGAAGCTGTGGAGGTTGAAAATTCCTGTGGGCCTCGTATTATATAGCCTTTCCCTGAAATCATATCAAAATATGGATTTTCAAACTGCCATCCTGATACGGGATTATAGGAAAAGTATTTATCATATAATGTATTGGGCGACACATCAATTAATTTTTGATTTTGCACGGGTGCAGACCAATAGGTGTAATCGAATTTTAAAATTGGTTTTGTGTTTCTTTTTAGATGTATTATTCCTGTATTTTTAATATCATCATCTGACTGATATAAACTTGCAGAGTCTTCTAGGTTTAAAATCCCTTCTCCAGAATATGAAAATTCAATACTCAAGGTTTGACCACTTGGAATTGTAACTTCTTTTCCTGAATCGATATTACAACTGCAAACATCTGAAGATACTAAAGCTGGAAAATCACCTTTAAAAAATATTTCTTTTCCTCCTGACGGATATCCATTTGACCATGAAATACCATCCCAAGTTGTTGAGTCTAAACAAAGTTTTAATCTTGCTATACGATGTTTAGAAACACCTGAAACAGAATTAAAATCTCCTCCAATTAATAATCGATGGTTATACGTTAAACCAAAAGTGTACAATTTATTATTAAGAGTTACTGTGAAAGAAGGATCAAGATCACCATTTTTCATCAATCTGATTAATCGCAAAGCACTTGTATTTTTATAAGTTCCCGAAAAAGAACCTCCAACTAAAATACGACCATCCGGCTGTATAAGAAAAGCACGAACATCGCCTTTATTAAATCCAGTTCCAGAATCAAAACTGGTATCTAAACTTCCGTTTGGGTTTAGGCGTGAAATTTTTTTTTGTGACTGTCCGTTAAAAGATAAAAAAAAGCCTCCGACTAAGATTTTATTATCAGATTGAAGCGCTATTGCATATACATTTTTATCAAAGCCATAAACTCCAATATTAAAATCTGGATCTATACTTCCATCGCTGCTTAACCGAACCAAATGTCCGTTAAATCTTCCTGCTACTAAAATTTTTCCATCAGGTTGAACTAGGACATCATCAATAATAGCCTCAATTCTTGCATTAAAAGTAAAATCTCGAGAACCGTCTGGTAATAATCTTAGTATTCGTTCTACGGAAGAATCGTTATTAAATCGGGTAAAATTTCCTGCTACGATTATTTTTCCATCTGACTGAATTGCCATTGCATAAATCTGATTGTTAAATCCAGATCCAATATTAAATGTAGGATCGAAAGATCCATCAGGTAGAATTCTGGCCAAACGATTACATAAAACATCATTGTATTTGGTAAAGTTACCTCCAATAATGATTTTACCATCTGCTTGCAAAATTGCCGATTTAATCAAATTATTGGCTCCGGTTTGTTCTTTGTTAAAATCAGGATCGGAAGAACCATCTTCCAAAAGTCTTGCAATTCTAGGAGCTGGGTTATTATTAAAAGTGATAAAGTTTCCCACTACAATTGTTTTTTTATTTTCTTGCGGAATTATTTTAAAGACTGAGTTATTAAATCCAATACCTGATGATAAATAACTACTATCTTGTTCTCCTTCGAAATTTACTTTAGCCAATCGTCCTTGATTCTGCCCATCAAAAACTGAAAATGAACCACCAATAAACCATGAACCTTCCTGATCATTAGCAAGTGCAAAAACAGATGCTGATGCAGGACCTAATCCTATATCAAAATCGGTTTTTAAAAGTCCTTTTGAATCCAGTAATATTACTCTGTTGACATCAGTTCCATTATACTTACTTGTAAAGTTACCGCCAACCATAATGTTGCCCTGAGTATCTGTTTTTATAATCTCGACATTTCCGCTATTAAAGCCTGTGCCTAGGAATTCTGTATCGACAGAGCCGTCTTGATTTATGCGGATAATTCTATTTGCTGTGTTTTCTTGATAAGAAGTAAAGTTTCCTCCTAAAATAATTTTGCCATCAGGCTGAATTACAATTGCATTTACATCATCATTAAAGCCCGTTCCAATATTAAAGTTTGTATCAACGCTTCCATCAGTGTTTAAACGAATTATACGGTTACTTTCTATTTTATTAAATAAAGTAAAGTTTCCTGTTAGTAGTATTTTCCCATCCGAAAGAATTCTGGAATTGGTAATATTTAAAGTGGAACCTGTTCCGGTATCAAAAAAGGGATCTAAAGTACCGTCTGGTAAAATGCGTGCTATTCTGTTAACGGTTTTTGTATTGTATTTGGTGAAACTGCCCACAATAATAATTTTACCATCGGACTGCAGACTAATATTGTAAATAATTCCTGTTGGGGCTCCAATTGAGGTATTAAATGACAAATCCTGTGTGCCATCATTGTTTAATCGAATTATTCTTCCAGCACTGTTTCCGTTATAAGCTGTAAAGTTTCCTGCGGCGATTATTTTTCCGTCGGGCTGTACGTTTATGGCGTATATTTTTCCATTAAAACCTGTTCCTGTATTAAAATTTTCATCGATGGTGCCGTCTGGTTTTAATCGTGTTAAATAGGAAACTGACGATCCGTTAAGACTTAGATAATCTCCTCCAACCAATAAGTTTTCGTCTGGTTGTAAATAAAGTGCTCTTACTACATCATTAAAACCATCACCTTTTAATCCGTCATCAAGTGTATTAAAGGTTATATCTATTTTTCCCTGCTGGGCGTAAAGGCAATTATTATAAAATAAAAGAGCAATTAGAGAAGTCAGGAGTATTTTTTTAATCAAAACTAAAAATTAAGGTTAATACTTATTGTATAATTAACCGAAATTATAGGGTTTGCAAAATGTACACAATACCCACTTTTGGTGATTTTTTGAAAATAAAAAACTCCATTTATCAATTGACAAATGGAGTTTTTCTGTTTGGAAGTTGGTTTATTTAAAAATAATCTTTCGGGTTAACAGCGCATTGTTTTCAAGTACAGTTTTTACCACTAACACTTGATCTGCAGCCTGCAGGTTTGAAATTGAAAATTCAGCTGCCCCGATTTTCTTTTTACTGTAAAGAAGTTTTCCTGAAATATCATAAATGTTTACTTCTTTAATAGTTTCTTTTGAAGAAATAATTTTAATCGTTTTGTCTTTTACAGAAATCAATAATGCATCTTCTGTATTTTCAAAATCTCCTGTTCCTAAATTTTTATTGGTATAACGAAGAACGAAACGGTCTGTAAAAGTTCCTGTTTCGGTATTGAATTTATAATCCGAAGCTTTCAAATCATGAATGATATTTGCTTTTTTATCTTCAAGATAAATTGCTTGCTGGTTAAACAATCCGTCAGTATGATCAATTGCAATCGTAAATTCGCCTGCAACTGTAGCTTTATATCCCATTGGAACTACATCGGCATCATCAAACGGAAGTGCGCGCGCCTGAATGGTAAGTGATGTATTATCATTTATACTGTAAAAATCAATATAGGTATTACCATCAAGTGTAATGGCATCGTATTGTAAATCCCAATTGTTTGTTGCGCCTCCTGCATATCCTACCAAAGCTTGTTTGAAAGCCCCTTCAGCATTTGTAAAATTCAGCCAGATGCGATTTCTTTCTATAGCATTTGTATTGGCTGTTTTATAAAACTGAGTATTGTTTCCTGCCACACGCATAGTGTTGGTAAATGTAATACTGCTTCCAGATCCTGTATTGGTAAAGAATGCTTGTCCTGCAGAGATATAACCATTTGGTGCTGGAGAACCGCTGGCAGTTCCGGTAGATCCCAGTAAGTTAAACACTGCATAATCTGAAGCTGTATAATTGTAAATAGCATCTCCTGGCACCGATCCGCTTGGAGGCAGATTATGTGTCCAGAAATAAAGTGTTCCTATTGTACTGTTAGATGTAATTAATGAGGTCGCATCAATTGCAGATGGATACGGATTTCCAATTAAATTCCAGCTGTTTGGAGATACAGCGATGGTTGTGTTTCCATTATTAGGAACTCCAATAAATGAAGCTGAATAAACCGCCGGTGTTACAATACTAAAAGTTTGTGGTGCTCTTACAATATAGCCAGTTCCTTTTGCCATAGTCAATGTTCCGTTGTAATTTATTACCCATCCTGTACTTGGATTATAGCTGTAATATTTATCTCCTAATGTAGCAGGTGAAAGATTTGCCAGTGTAAAGGCAGGTGCAGCTGTAATTGGTGAAGACCAATAGGTATAGTCATAACGACGCACGGGCTGTGTATCTCTTCTATATGTAATATTTCCTGTATTGATATTGGTTCCTGTATTCGTTTGAACTAAACTTGAGTTATTGTTAAATACTAATGAAGCTCCTGAATTTACTGTTAATCCATTTACAATATTCAATGTAATCCCTGAAGGCACTACCATATTTACTGGAGAATTTATGGTGCATGAACACGCTGTTAAATCAGCTGTTATAGTATAGGCTCCTGTAAAAACTGCTCCTTTCGTTGAAGTTGGGGTACCATTTGACCAAGCTGTACCATTCCAAGTTGTTGAAGATTGGTCCGTGATAACTGCACTTGCACTTGCTGGTGATTTGCAACCTGTAGAATTGGTTACTCTAAAAGTGTATGTCCCGGCCGGAATACCTGTAATAGTTGCTGTTGTTCCGGTTCCAGTCGTAGTAACAAGACCTGGACTTCTTTCTACTGTCCAAGTTCCTGTTGATGGCAAATTATTTAATACTACTGTTCCTAAAGCGGTACAAGTTGTATTGGTAATTGTGCCAATTGTTGGTGGTGCTAGAAGATCAATTGTTGTTGCAATATTATCTGTATAGGTTTGCCCTGAAATATCTTCTACAATATTTAGTGAAGGATCTGTTCCGGTAACTTTTGCTGAATTTATAACTCTTCCTAAGTTCACATCGGCAGCTGTGATTGTATAGGTTCCTGTTACCGTAGCAGTTGCCCCGACTGCCAAACTGCTGATAGGATTTCCTGTAATGACTAATCCTGGCATTGGATCAGTAACATTAATATCGGTAATAGGCACCTCGCCTGTATTTTTGATATCAAAAGTATAATTGATCACATCACCTACTTTTCCGCAAGAGGCCATTGATGCTTTTTTAATTAAACTTAATTCTGCAATTTTTAATGAATTTGTATTGAATGCAATAAAAGCACAGTCTGAGCTTCCAGAAAAAGTAACTACAAAGCGATCCACCTGAGCAGCATTTGCAGATGTGATTCCGAATTCGCTGGTTTCAATTCCTAAGACACGAATATCTCTGGTTGAGGCTGCAGGAAAACCTACCGTTCCATCCATTTTAAACAAGTCAAGGCTGTATGTTCCAACTGCATTAACCGAATTAAAGTTTATCGATAATTCTGTTCCCACTGTATTTCCTAGTGCGTCAATAAATTTAAAAGTATCTGGTGTACTACCTCCCGGATCTGCAACCTGAGTTACAATTAAATCGGGAATTCCATCACCAAGACCTGAAAGATTTAGGTTATTGGTTCCAATTTTAAATTCAGCAGTTCCTGCTTTTATATTCGCAATTCCAGTTCCCAGAGTCAAGCCATTTGTACCATCTGTTAATCTTGAAGCGAGTTCTGCACCAGTTGCAGTAGATCCTGCTATTGGCGGCACTAATGTAGCTGTAGATGCAGATCCATCTATCATGGACCCTTGTAGAAAATACATACTCGATGTTGAACCTAAAGTCTGAATTTTTAAAGCTCTAAATCTTTGGGCGTTATAAGTAACACTATTATTATTCAAAATCGTGTTATTAACTCCAGTTGAATAAGTCGTACCATGCCATGTAAAAGCCAGCAGGTTATTAACATCATCTGGGCGGTTTCCTACTCCTGTTGTTGTAGTAGATGACCAATAACCTTTCCAGTCAGTGATAATTCTTGAAACGGTAGACTGTGCTGCCATTTCAAATGAGACTAGAAAGAAAAATAAAACTATACTTTTAAGAACTAAAGAACGGGCAAACAAAAGTAATTTCGGGGACATACAATTTGTAGTTTTGGTTTGATTTGGTTGTTTTTCACGGGGTTTGCTGCACATTTTTTGTCAGCATCAATTTGATCTTCTATTTAATTATTTATCTATTATTATAACATGGAAAAATCCGGCAGTAAAAAACTGTCGGATTTTTCTATTGATTATATTTTATTTACTTGAATATAACTTTCTTTGTCATGGTATGATTATTTTCAAGTATTACCTTCACTAATAAAATCTGGTCGCTTGACTGCAGATTCGAAATCTGTAGTTCTGTTGTTCCAACTTTATCTTTACCATATAGAAGCCTACCAGAGATATCGTATATAGTAACATCTTTTATATTTTCGGTTGATGTTAATTTGATTACTTTATTTTTTACAGAAACTAAAAGTTCATTATCAAAATTTTCAAAATCATCAGTTCCTAATGTTTTACCAGTGTATCGTAATACAAAACGATCTCCAAAAGTTCCGGCTTCAGTTTTAAATTTATAATCACCAGTTTTTAAATCGTAAATAGTATTAGTTGTTTTATCTTCTAGATATACGCCTTGATCTTTGAACAATCCATCTACGTGGTCAATTGCGATCGTAAATTCACCAGCAACTGTTGTTTTATATCCAAGCGGCACTAAATCACTATTTTCAAATGGTAAAGAACGTCCTTGAATAGTCAATTCAGTACTATTGTTAATACTGTAGAAATCTACGTAGGTATTACCGCTTATCGTCATTGCATCATAATTTGTATCCCAATTATTAGTAGCCCCATCCATATAACCTACCAAAGTTTGTTTGAATGCTCCTTCAGCGTTAGCGAAGTTCAACCAGATACGGTTTTTTGCAGTTGCTGCTGTTTTAAAGAACTGATTATTGTTTCCTGCCAAACGCATATTGTTTGTAAATGTGATAGGGTTGTTGGTGCTTGCTACAAAGAAAAAAGCTTGTCCTGATGCAATTTTTCCTGTAGGGGCTGGCGAACCTGTACTTGTTCCTGTACCTCCTGTTAAATTATACACTGCGTAATCATTTGCAGTATAATTGTATTTTGCATCTCCAGCCACAGCGCTGCTTGGAGCAGAATTGTGAGTCCAGAAATATAACGATCCTACATTGCTGTTGGCTGCCATAAGTTTATCTGCATCAAGAGCTGATGGATATGGATTACCCATTAAATTCCATCTATTTCCTGCTGGCGTTACTGTAATATCACCATTATTTGGAACTCCAATGAAAGAAGCTGTATATACTGCCGGGGTAGTAATGTTATAGGTCTGTGGTGCTCTTACAATGTATCCTTGGCCAGGAGCCATAATCTGCGTTCCGTTATAATTAATTATCCATCCTGTATTTGGATCGTAGCTGTAATATTTATCACCTAATGTTGCTGGAGATAATTTTGCCAGTGTAAAGTTTGATGCCAATGTTACTGGAGAAGACCAATAGGTAAAATCATAACGACGTACTGGCGCTGTATTTCTTAGCAATTCAAATGAAGTTGTAGTTCCTGAATATGCTGTAGCTGCTGTATTGGTTTGTAATAATGATCCGTTGTTTTGAACTTGCAGTTTTCCTGTTCCGTTTACCGTTATTGTTTCATCTACAGTTAAAGTTCTATTTGCAGGAATTGCGAAGGTAACTCCTGTATCAACGGTACATGAACAAACTTGTAAGTCAGAACCTAGCGTTGTATTAGCGCTAATTCTAATAGAAGTATCAGTTGCAATACTGCCCGATCCGTTATAAACTGTTGGAGTATCAATGAAATTTATAGCAATGTTAGCATCTCCTCCATCTTCTCTAAGGCGAACTTCTACTTTAGAATTTTTATTTAATTGATAAGTAGTTCCACCATTTATGATGGTTGATGTTCCAGTATATGAACTTTGAGTAAAGATTTTAGTTCCATCAATATAAATTTCTCCAACATCATCGCAATTTACTAATTGAATCTGATAGCGACCACAAGGGAACCCTTGACGTTTTAATGTTAATGTAAATTGATCTACTCCAATTGGAGCTCCTTGCCAGCTTGAAGCATCAGATGGTGATCCAGTTCTTGTCCAAAAAGTTTGTGTATTGATATTTACATTGTTATCAACATATAATCCGGCATATGCATAAGAAGGTAACGCTATATTAGCTACTGAAAAACCATATGCATTCCATTTGTTATCTCCGTAAGGAAGTGAAACATCTCCTTTTATTTCACCATATGAAAATGCAACTCTTGAACTACCGTCGTTTTCATAATACTCTAAAATAAAGTTATGAGTTCCTGCAGTAAGATTAACTTGTGCCGCATAAGTTACATAACTATGTATACTATAATTAGTTGTTGGAGTTACATTTACTAAAGTTCCATCGATATACAATCTTACACCATCATCTCCACCAATCGTAAAATTGTAAGTCCCTGCAGTTGTTGTTGTCTGCATTTTATAACGAACAAAGAAATAATCAGAAGGAGGAGTATCACAAGTAATATTTCGGGTCAAACCATTTACTTGACCTGTTCCAACACTTCTGTCAAAAATACGGTTTTCTGTTACTGTTCCTATATAAGTTGATGTAGACGAAATTGGTAAAGTGGTTGGAGTAGCTGGATTTGGAGTAGCACCTGTCCAATTATAAACATATCCAATCCAAGAGTTTACACCAAAACTTGTTTGGTCACCAGTAGGAGTACAAGTTACAATTTCATCTGCACCCATAAATGGTTTTACTCTTGCATCACCATCAATATCTGTTGTTATTCCAGCAATTGTTGTTCCTGTCAATGTATTATTTGCTGCAACATTTTGTAAATGAAAGTTTGTAGCAGAAACAAAAGTAGGCGCTAAAATTACAGAGTTTGAATCAGATACTGCTGTATTCCAAGCTGGAAATCCTGATGCACCAGTCCCTATGTATTCAGTTCCACCTATTCTGTTTGAAAAAGAGTTAGTACTATTCGTAACATAATAGTCATTATTACTTACCGATGATAAAGTTCCGCCATTATTAAAAATAGCATATTGTCTATTAGATTGTGAATTAATTAAAATATTATTTCTAACATTTATACCAGAGCCGCCTGTTATATATAAACATGAAGCATATGTTGTACTTGTCGGCGCACCACTAGCAATTATTGTATTATAATATATATTTGTAGCACTTCCTGATGTTACAAAAATATTATTCCCTTTATTATAAAAATTTCCACCTGAATCTGCTACAGTCTTATATACATTACTAATAATATTGTTAGTAATAGTAGTTGTACTCGTTGATTTAACCAAAATACCCGCTGTAAAATAACTGTTGTCGGAAAGTATATTTGCAATATCATTAATTACATTCCCAATAATTGATCCAGAACTTGTTCCTAAAAGTATGATTGCTGCTGCATCATTTGATTGATTTACAGTATTTCTAATTCCTGAAATTGTATTACCGGAAATTTCATAATTTAAAGCATTAGAAATATACAGTCCTCTAATTGGTTTTTCAGCATCAACTGTACTACCAATATTGTTTCCCTGTATTTTCCAGTTAAGTGGTGATCTTGAGGCTGTACTATTTCCATTAATATAAATTGCATCTTTAACGTTAGTCATGTCATTATTGACAATATTCACATTTGAGTTTGCAGCAGTATTTACTTGAACATCGATTGAATTATTCCCTCCTGTACCATTATTTCCCGAATATACTCCTGTTAAAAGCGTTACTCCTTGATTACGAGTTGAAAATTTAAGAATACTATTTTTGATTGTTATGTTTGAAGAACCTGTTGATCCATTATTAGCAATCCAAATAATAGACCTATCCGTATAATTTAAATTATCATTATTTAACAACGTCAAATTTTTAGTACTTGCTGTAGAGTTACTACCGTCGATTATCACATTACTGACTCCATTAAACATAAATACAGCTGGAATTCCTGTGTATCCATTTGGCATATTTGCTGTAATCGTAATATCCTTTGATGCATTAGGTTTAATGGTCAAAGTATTCACCGCACTACTGCCCGCGAATTGATCAATAACAATTGTTGATGTTACAGTTTGATTTTCATTCAACAAAAACCTAACAGGTCCAGTAACACCACCTGCTTTTATTGCAGCCACTGCACTAATCAATGTTGGATAATTGCCACCACTACCGATTATATAATCCCCATTAAGAGCTTGTGCATCACCCAAAAAAGGTATTAATAACAAAAATAAAAGTAAAGTTTTTTTCATACTAGATGTTTTTCTATCAGGTTGTTATGCTGGCATAACGAATATAACCAAGCAAATATAGACACATCTACGTGATGGATTTAAAAGTGGTTTTTAGAATGACCATATAATCGATAAACCGACAAAATACTCGATGAATTACATAATAAATCTGGGTATTTTATGGAATTTCTTATAAAAAAATTTAACTAAAAATAGGAAAAATCCGTAATAAGAGCGTTTTTTTACGCTTTGAAAAAATAAAATCGTCGGAAAAACGTCTAGTTTGATGAAAAAGTGACAGAAAAGTAATATTTCACAACAAAAAGTCATTTTTTATTCCGTAAGGAATTTAGGATATTTTCGACTCGATTTATGGTAAAAGAAGGATAAATTTCATTAACTGTTTTTTGAAAAATTTCAGGATTTATTTCCTTCTAATTCTTTAACCTTTTCATAAACTAAATTGCTTTCATATCCTCTTCGAAGCATATAATCACAAAATTTTTTGCGTTTTTTTAGATTGTTTTTTTCCGAAATAGAATTCCAGCATCTTTCAGAAAGATTTTCAAAAGTATCTGAATATTCCTCAGCAGAAATTTGTTTAAGAGCCAACGTGATATTTGTCGAAGAAATATTTCGCATTTTAAGCTCATTTGTAATCCTGATTTTACCCCAATGTTTAATTCTATGTTTTCCTCTTGCAAAGCTGCAGGCAAATCTTGTTTCATTCAAAAAGTTATTCTCAATCAATTGAACTACAATAAGATCAATCTCATCAGGAGTCATTTTAAGCGTGTATAGCTTAGCCACAACTTCATCATGACAGCGTTCTTGATACGCACAAAAACGTTCTAACTTCTGTAAGGCTTGTTGTGGTGTAAAAAATGAATCCATGTGTATTTTCTCGCTTTTTAACTATTAATGATAAAAATAAACAAACAACTGTTAAATTTTAAGATAAAATATTCACTTTTCTTAAAAACCATTTTTTGAAGAGTTGTTTTTTATTCCAAATTGTAATAATTTTGTGGGTAAATTCTGTTTGTTAAACTGTGTAAATCATTGAACAGTTATTAATAAGAATTTAACCCCAAAATTACATATTAAGTTTTAGACAGAAAACTTAAAGTTTTTTTACCCCCCAAATCCAAAACAAAAACTTAAATACCATGCCTACTATGATTAGAAAACTACTTTGGTTCGTTTATTCATTTTTATTTTACCCCAAATCTATTAGCAAAAAAATTTTTGTTCCTCATTTAAAGCTGATTTGCTTAATGATGTTCTTTTTTGTTTCATTTTCTAACGCCGCAAATAGATATTCTGTTGCAAACGGAAATTGGAATTCTACTGCAACATGGTCAATTTCTTCCGGAGGAGCTTCTGGAGCAAGTGTTCCTGTAGCAGGAGATGTTGTATATATTGAAGGGCATTCAATCGTTGTAACTGCGAATGCAGCTTGTAGCTCTATAACATTTAGGGGAAATGCAAATACATTAACCGTTAATACTGGAATTATTTTAACGGTAGCTACAAGTGGAGCTATCATACATGAATCATCAGCTTCAAGCTCTCGAACAGTAACTTTAGCTGGAGCAGGGACAATAAATTGTAGTTCGATAACCGTCGGTAGCAATGTCAATCCAAATTCTGCTATTGGTACTACCATTAACTCAACTATTTCAAATTTAAATGTAAGTGGAAATTTAACACTCGATAGTAGAAGAAATAGTGGAAACCTTTGTAATGCAACATTTAATCTTCAAAGTGGCATATTGGATCTTGATGGACAAATAATCTCTAACAATGAACACGCAAACAATAACTCCACATTTTCAAATGCAACTGGAGCACAATCAGGGACTTTATTATTAAGTGCAGCAACCCCTTTCAGTTTAAGTGGAACAGGGACAAATACCATAACATTGAATGGAAGCAATTCGATTGTGAATTACGATAGAGCTGGAAATCAAACAGTGTACTCAACCACATATAATAACCTGACTATATCAGGAGGAAGTGGGACTAAAACTTTAAGCACTGCAATAACAGTTACATCTAATGTAACTATAGGAAATGGAGTAACATTTGCAACAAACAATTATAATTTAACCATAGGAAGCAACTTTACAAGCACTGGCACATTTACTCCAGGAACAGGCACAGTTACTTTAAATGGAACAGATCAATCATTTAACGTACCTAATTTCAATAACCTAACTTTTTCAGGAAGCGGAACGAAAACTTTTGCTTCTAGCGGTGCGACTTCAATAGCTAATAGTTTAATTATCAATTCTGGGGTTACTGCTAATTTAGGTACTCAAACACACAACGCTAACATCTTATCTTTAGGCGGTACTCAAGTTTTACCAGGTTCTTGGGGAAGTACAAGTTCACCGGCAACCTATAAAAACAACACTTATTTCACCGCAACAACAGGCCAGATCAATGTATCATCAAGTACTTGTACTTCATTTTCAACAGTTTCACCTATTACTTCTGTAAAATTTAATACGCTTGACAATACAACATCTGCTTCAAGCACGGTTTCTTACGAAAGTTTTCCAGCTTCTACTACTACAACCACTGTAAGTACAGGCCAGTATTATGCATTAACTGTAAAAGGAAATACAACTGGAGACAGAAACGGATATTATACTGCTTTTTTTGATTGGAATGGAGATGGAGATTTTGCAGATGCCGGAGAAGGACCATTTCAAATTGGAACAATAAACAATTCTTCAGGTATAGATAGTAAAGCGACCTCAGTATACATTCAAATTCCATCAACAGCAACGGGTACCAATATAAGTATGCGTATTATTGGACTTGTGGGATCAGGAACTTATAACTCAACACCCTGCACTGTAAGCACTGGTATTGGGCAGGTTGAAGATTATGTAATTACACTTCAATCAGGATGTTCACTACCAGCAGGTGTCAGCACATTATCGACAAGTACTTCTGTCTGCCCAAATATTCCTTTTACACTTTCTTTAGGAAGCACATTTACAGACAATACTACCTATACATGGCAGACTTCGCCTGATGGCAATGCTTGGACAAATGCTACACCGGCTCCAACAACATTTTTTAATAACGATTTCACAACTGCACAATCTGCCAATACAACTGTAGGAAATATAAGTTTGTATGGGAATGACACTTCAGTAACAGGAGGCGAATTATTTTTAACTCAAAACAATGGAAGTTATCTTGGAGGTTTTTTAATTAATGCTACTCCAGGAACAAATCAAAATGCTTTTTCAGCTTCTTTCGACTATAAGATATATGGAGGAAGTGGAGCTGACGGATTAAGTTTAAGCTATGCTGGAAATATCGCCAACAATGCAGGTGGCGGTGAAAGCGGTGAAGGTTCTGGAATCGTTTTACAACTTGATACTTACGATAATGAAGGCGTTGCTACTGGCAGCCGTGTAAGAATACTTTATAATGGTTATTCGATATTTAATTCTGCAATAAATGTTCCGTTTAATTTAAGAACTTCAACGGCACGAAATGTTGTAATGTCTGTAGATTCAAATGGCAGATTAACTGTAACTATTGGAGGTACTGTTATTGTTTCTAAATTAACTTTACCTGCTAGTTATCTTACAGATGACAAATCGAACTGGAAATTTAAATTTTCTGCTCGAAATGGAGGATCAACAGATATACATGTAATTGACAATGTTAGAATTCAGTTTTTAGATGTTGCAAATTCTAATGCTACTTTCACCACATCGCAAACCACAAAAACGTATTACCGTGCAGTAGTCACTTGTGGTGCTTCTTCGATAAATTCAACGCCAGTTTTTGTAGACATGACTTCCGCTGTTATTACAACACAGCCTACGGCTCCAACAGCGGTTTGTTCTGGTAATGGTGTTCGAACTATTTCAGTTACAGCAACAGGATCAAGTTTAGCTTATTCTTGGAGATTTAATGGAAATCCCATAACGAATGGTGGAGTATTTAGCGGAGCAACTACAAATACACTTACTATAACAAATCCATTAGCCGCAAATGCTGGTAATTATAGCGTTGTGGTTACTGGGGCATGTTCATCAAGCGTAACTTCAAATGCTGTGGCACTTACAGTAAATGCATTACCTACTCCAACATTTACAGCACAACCCGGTTCTCCAACTTGTGTGGGAACAGATGCTACTTATACAACTCAATCTGGCATGACCAATTATGTTTGGGGATTCCCAGGGGTTTTAAATACCAATTACAGCATTATTTCTGGTGGTTCAACAAATGACAATACTGTTACTTTACGATATTTAACTGCAGGAAGCAAAACCGTAACTATTAATTATACAAATGGAAATGGTTGTACGGCAACTGCTGCGACTTCATCCAATGCAATTACTGTAAACGCTTTACCTGTTATTACAACACAGCCACAAGCTTTGGCACTTTGCGAAGGACAAAACGGAAGTTTTACTGTTACAACTTCAGCGTCTAGTCCAACTTATCAATGGGAATATTCAAATAGCGCATCTGGTCCTTGGACTATAACAAACGGAGCTGCAGGAGTAAGCGGACATAATACGGCTACTTTGGCATTGACAAGCGTTCAGTTAGGTTATTCAGGATACTATGTTCGCTGTACAGTAACAAGTGCAACTTGTAGTACAATATCAAATGTTGTAATGTTAACGGTAAATCCATTACCAGCTGCTCCTTCAGCAGGAACCACAACAAATGAAACTTGTACAGTGCAAGGTTCAGTGGTTTTATCAAATCTTCCTGCCGGAAGCTGGACAATCAATCAGTCAGGATCTAGCTCAAGAACAATTTCTGGATCAGGAAACACCTACACTGTGACTGGTTTGGCTGCCGGAACCTATACTTTTACGGTTTCAAATGGGACTTGTACTTCAACATCAACTGCTTCTGTGGTAATCTCGGACAGCACAACGGCAACATGGAATGGTGCTGCATGGGTTGGCGGAGTAACTCCAGATAACACAAAACGAATTGTCATTACTTCTGCAGCAAGTCAGCCATTTACTGCAAACACAACAGGCTGTTCTTTAACCATTAATGCGGGTGTAAATGTAGTAGTTCCTGCAGGTGTTACTTTAACCATTACAAATGCAGTAACTACAAATGGTTCATTAACCTTCAATAATAATTCTAGTTTAGTACAAACTACAAATGCTATTAACACAGGGAATATCACTTATCTACGAAATACACAACAAGTACGCCGATATGATTTTACCTATTGGTCTTCGCCTGTTACAGCAACACCTGCCTTTACACTGGCAAATCTTTCACCAGCAACATTAGGAGATAAGTATTACAGCTTTAATCCAAGTTCAGGATGGGTAATAAATTACAACGGAACATTACCAATGGAAAAAGGAATAGGTTATATCGTAAGAGCACCGCAGACTTTTGACATTGTAAACTCGTCAATTTACACGGCATCTTTTGTGGGAGTTCCTAATAATGGAGATGTTACTATTCCAGCAGCTTCAAACAGCTGGAATTTAATTGGTAATCCGTATCCATCCGCTATCGATGCTAATTTACTTATGAGTTCAAACAGCAATATTGGATCTCTTTATTTCTGGATGCACAATTCACCTCCAAATGGTTCTGTTGTAGGAGATGCCAAATACAATTATACCGCAAATGATTACGCTGTTTTCAATGCTACAGGTGGGGTTACAACTTCAAATCCTGCACAAACACCAACAGGCTTTATTGCTGCTGGACAAGCTTTCTTTAGCAACACTGGAGTTGGAACCAACATTACCTTTACAAACAATATGCGCGTTTCTGGAAACAATAGCCAGTTTTACAAACCAGCAACTACTAACAGCATTGAAAAAAATCGTATCTGGCTGAATATTTCCAACAAAGAAGGCGCTTTCAAACAAACCCTGCTTGGCTATGTAAGCGGTGCAACAAACAACTGGGATTTACAATATGATGCTATTACACTGGATGGAAATGCCTATATTGATTTTTACAGTATCAATGACAATACATCACTTACTATTCAGGCGCGTGCACTTCCTTTTGAAAACAACGATGTAGTTCCAATGGGATATAAAACTACTGTAGCTGGTGAATTTACGATTGCAATTGACCATACTGACGGATTATTTAACGATCAGGCTATTTATCTTGAGGATAAAAAAACCAATGCTATTCATGATCTGAAAGCTTCTGATTATAAATTCAATACTGCAGCAGGAACTTTCGCAGATCGTTTCACGTTGCGTTACACCAATAAAAATTTAGGAACAGGAGATTTCGAAAATGCTGAATACGGATTGTTGATTTCTGTAAAAGATAAAGTTATTAAAGCAACTTCTTCAAAAGAAAACATTACAGAAATTACGGTTTACGATGTTACAGGAAAACTTCTTTATAACAGAAAGAAAATCGGGGCAGCTGAATTTTCAATTTCAAATCTACTGGCAGCTGATCAAGTATTAGTGGTAAAAGCCGCACTTGAAAACAATGCTCAGATAACCCGAAAGATTATTTTTAAATAATACCAACTTCCAAAAAAGAAAAACTCCATTTGTCAATTGATAAATGGAGTTTTTTAATGCTTACAAATGAATGATTTAGTCTTGTTATCTGACCATTTGAAAATTCATGATCATCTTCAAAATCTATTTGTTCAGAACAGGTTTAACAGTATAACCTAAATTGCGCAATAGATTAATAACCCCAAATTCTCCCGCTAAATGCGCCGATCCAAATGCGAAAAACACACTTTGTTTTTTCATTAAATCTGGCATAATTTTTACCCAGTTCACATTCCTTTCATCGAGAATAATTTTCTTGGTTTTATTGCTGGTATATTTTATATCAGTAGCAACATCATACATTCCCTTAACATTTTCAGATTTATATTCAGAAACCAATTTATCTGTTTCTTCCAAAGTCGATTCATCAAGCATATTGATCATTTCATCATTTGTATAAGCTCCTTCTAGAATTGCAAATTGAGATTTTACAGTTTCTAATCCACCAATTTCAATATTTCTCTTCTTAGCTTGTTCTGTAAATTCCATTTCGTAAAATTTCAAATCCAAACAACCAAAAGTTTTCATAGAAATCAAACTCATTACAGTCAGCAAATTAAAACTATCAACTTGTTTTACAGACATTCCGGTCGTTTTCTTCAAAATAGCTTCTAGCTTATTCAATTGCTCTGGACTTAATTTTTTACTTAAAGGCTCTTTGCCCATTGCCAGCTGCTGCATTTCAGAAAATTCTTTGGGATCAGCAACATTAATTTCTAAAACCAATTTTTCAGATGCTTCGAAAGCTTTTTTTGTTTTATCCGAAAGAAAATAATCCGATGAGCAGATCATATGTATCGTTCCATACAAATAAGAAGGCTTTGAAAGTCCGTTTCCAGAAACTTCCCATAAGAGTGAATCTTCAGTTTTCATAGGTTCTGATTGAGCAATCATTTTTGAACCCAAAAACATCATTAAAAAAACAGCAAATAGATTAAATATATTTTTCATTTTGTACTCAGTAATTAAATTAAAAATTATTGATTTAGTTAATTATGTAGTGTAAGTAATCAAAATTTAAAAACGTTACAAAATTTCTTCCCTATGATTAATGAAGTTCTACTCAAAAACATCTTTTCTTTTGATATAAGCTTAAAAATTATTAAAACCATCTTCTTGCCGCTTAGAAGAAAATTAATTCCATTTTAGGCTTTAATTAAGCTTTTGCATTTTAAATTTAAAAAGTCGGTATGAAGTTCATACCGACTTTTGAATTTATAATTTATACTTCACTAATAAATGGCGACTGCCTGATAAAATTTTCTTCAACCATTTCCTTAATCATAAATGAAGAAATATTGAAAGCACTAATTTTATCACCAAGACAATCTTCTAGATTCACAGAAATTTCAGAATTGCGATCCGTAAATTCAATTAGTGGAACGCGAACCTGAGTCCACTTGACAGCACTTGCTTCTAAAATATCATAGGTTTTCTGACGGTCATTCTGGATTTCTGGAAAATTAGTTTTCATCCAATCTGTAGCCATCATTGTTTTAGGACTTTTTTTATCGAAAGGAGTATCGATATTAAGACCTGCTAAAATCAAATATCGGTCAATACCATATTCCTTCATAGCATGTAGTACATTTTTTGTCGCCTGACTTGCTACCATTGGTTCGCCCGGTCTTTGACCAATTGTACTCAATACAGCCTGACAATTGTTTAACAGCAAAGAAATAGATTCTTCATAAATGGCATCACCTTTAATAATTTCGAGCTGTGGATTTTGAACAGTAAAATTATCTGGATTTCTTACTAATGCTTTAACACTAAATCCTTGATGCAATAACTGGTTTACAAGAAATTGCCCAGTTCTTCCCGCGCCGCCAAGAACAGCGACTTTTGATATATTTTTCATAAATATTCTTATAAAATTTGACATAAAATAATTGCGCTTCATATACATATGAAACGAAAACATAAAAGCTTACTGAGCTTTTAAAAAGGATCAAATATTTTATAAAGAGATTCTAATACCTCAAAAGTAAAAAATAAAAAAGCCAAACAAAACGTTTGACTTTCAAATTATTGTATTTTTTCTTTTTCCACCCATTTAAAATTCCCTTTTTCTGTCGCATCAAGCAAATCAACCTGTAAACCATCGGCTATTTTTAATGCATAATTAAATGCCGAGTCTAAATCTAAATGAACAGAAATAGATTTTTTCTTTGTTGAGGATAACCAAACATATATCTCGAAATCTCTATCTGAGTAATTTTTATAAACAGATACATATTGAACATTTTCAAAAACAGAATCTTTAGATAAAGGAATTTTAAATAAAGTAAAATTAAAAGTAACTCTTTTGAGATCAGAATTTGTGTAAACTCGTTTTGTAAAAGTGAGTCCGCCCGCACACACCAGTATAAAAAAAGTCGCTAAAACGAATTTCAAAGCATCGATTACTTTTCCTAAATAAAAAAGATCAATGGTTTTCAAAAACATTGAAACTGCAAAACAATATAATGGTAAGGCAATTAGAAAATGCCAAAAAGGTCTTTTTGAAATATACACTAACTGATTAAATTCTTGTTTTTTCATCTATCCAAATAAAAAAGCCAAACAAAAATGTTTGGCTTTTCAATTTATTTTAAACTGCTTTAGTCAACTAAAACAATTATTTTATTGTCTTTCATTTCGATAGTACCTGACGTAATTTCTAATGTATAGGTTTGGTCATTAACTTTCGTAAATTTATCTGCTACCTCTTTAGAAAAATTAAAGCTTGGAGCTGCAATTTTAATCGTTCCTTTTTCTAAAATAGAAACAATAGGTGCGTGATGATTTAAAATCTGGAAGCTTCCGTCAACTCCTGGCAAAGTAACCGAAGTAACTTCTCCTGAAAATAATTTCGCTTCTGGTGATACTATTTCTAAAATCATATTTTTTTTTAGTTAATAGTTGATGGTTGATGGTTGATGGTTGCTTTCTAACAACTGACAACTAGCAACTAACAACCAAATTATTATGCTTCAGCTAACATTTTCTCTCCAGCTTCGATTGCATCTTGAATAGAACCTTTCAAGTTGAAAGCTGCTTCTGGAAGGTGATCTAACTCACCGTCGATAATCATGTTAAAACCTTTGATAGTATCTTTAATATCTACTAATACTCCCGGGATACCTGTAAATTGCTCTGCTACGTGGAATGGCTGAGACAAGAAACGTTGTACACGACGAGCTCTTGATACAGCTAATTTATCTTCTTCAGATAACTCTTCCATACCTAAGATCGCGATGATATCTTGAAGTTGTTTGTATTTTTGAAGAATTTCTTTTACTCTTTGCGCACAGTTGTAGTGCTCATCTCCTAAGATGTGTGGAGTTAAAATTCTTGAAGTAGAATCTAACGGGTCAACCGCAGGGTAGATACCTAACTCAGCAATTTTACGAGACAATACTGTTGTTGCATCTAAGTGCGCGAAAGTTGTAGCCGGCGCCGGGTCAGTTAAGTCATCCGCAGGAACGTAAACCGCTTGTACAGATGTAATAGATCCTTTGTTTGTAGATGTAATACGCTCTTGCATAGCACCCATTTCAGTTGCTAAAGTTGGCTGGTAACCTACTGCAGATGGCATACGACCTAAAAGTGCCGATACCTCAGAACCTGCTTGTGTAAAACGGAAGATGTTATCAACGAAAAATAATACGTCTTTACCTTGATCAGATCCAGCTCCATCACGGAAATACTCAGCGATAGATAATCCTGAAAGTGCCACACGTGCACGAGCTCCAGGTGGCTCATTCATTTGTCCGAAAACGAAAGTAGCTTTAGACTCTCTCATTCCTGGCATATCTACTTTAGATAAATCCCATCCTCCATTTTCCATAGAGTGCATGAAATCATCACCGTATTTAATAATTCCTGACTCCAACATCTCACGAAGCAAGTCATTTCCTTCACGTGTTCTTTCACCTACTCCAGCGAATACTGAAAGTCCACCGTGACCTTTTGCGATATTGTTGATCAACTCCTGAATCAATACAGTTTTACCTACACCAGCACCACCAAACAATCCAATTTTACCTCCTTTTGCATAAGGCTCGATCAAATCGATTACTTTGATACCTGTAAATAATACTTCAGATGAAGTTGATAAATCTTCAAATTTTGGAGCTTGTCTGTGGATTGGCAGACCGTTTTCTCCAGTTTTAGGCAAATTACCTAAACCATCAATGGCATCTCCAACAACATTAAATAATCTTCCATATACATCTGGACCGATTGGCATTTGGATTGGACTTCCTGTTCCAACTACTTCATATCCTCTAGACAAACCGTCTGTTGAGTCCATAGAGATTGTACGAACAGTGTTTTCTCCAATGTGAGATTGTACTTCTAGAACTAATAAAGTTCCGTCTTTTTTAGTGACTTCTAGTGAATCATAAATTTTTGGAAGTTCAACATCCTTACCGTTGAAAACTACGTCAACTACTGGTCCAATGATTTGAGCAACTTTTCCTATTACTTTTGACATTACTTATGTATTTATTAAATAGCTATTTAGGTTTATCGAAAATACCTCTTTTTTCAGAGCGCAAAGATAATTTTTTAAAATATAAAATCAATTTTTTTTTCATAAAAAATAGCACGATTTTGTTTGATTCATAAAACTGAGCCAAAAAATATAGAAAACAGCATTTTTCTTAAAAACAAAAAAAGCCTCAACATATTAAAATGTGAGACTTTTTTATATCTAAAATTTAAGTTTCTTTATGGAAGTGTTGCTGGATATTGAATTTGATAAGTCGCCAAATCAGCATGACGAAGTGTCGAACCATATTTTGCATTTATCGCATCAATAAAAATATTCGCAATTAAAGCATATCCTCTTGGACTAGGATGAACACCATCTAATGAAAAGGCACCACCAACCGCAAATGAAGAAGTCATAGTAAAGTTTCCAAATTTAACCCCTCCACTTGACAATTGTGTCATAGTAGCTCTTGTATCAACAAATGCTATACCTTTTTCTTCTGCTAAAGATTTGATTGTCACGTTATAAGCATCAGTAGCTTTTCTAATTTCTGCCGCTTCTGTTGGAATAATAACATGTTTGTCTTGTAATGGATATGAAATTCCAAAAACATTTAACGGAGCTGGCGGAGCAATCCCCAATCCTGAATCAGCAGCTGTTGGAGCAGCACCAATTGCAGATTGTGTTGTTAAAAGAATCAAATCGGTTGATTTTGCTTGTCTTGCCTGGCCGAAAACAGCACCGTAAAAAGCCGCAGTCTGAGCTCCCAATGATGGAGTTAATGCTGCGGTTATTTGAGCAGCAAGATTTGGAAGACTTTCATCTTTAATTAATAATGGATTTGCTGATGTTGTAGACAATAAATTGATTCGCTCACCAGCATTAAAGTTTGTCAAAACTTGTTTTAATGGTCCGTATAATTGGGCATTAAGCACAGCAAGATTGCTTCCCAGCAATTGAGGAGTAAGAGGATTATAAGGAACAGTAGTAAAATGAGGCAAAGTTGTAATATATGGCAAATTTGCCACAACTCCTTTGGCACCATTCGCCGTTAAAGCTGTCAATAAAGAAGAATATACACTTGCAAAAACAGTTGGATCCGTAATATCATTGCCTCCATAAGTCGCAGGATTCATATTACCCGTTTGATCTTTTCCTGTCCCTCCAGATAAAGCATAACTTAAGACATCATTTCCTCCAATAAACAAAGAAAAAAATGTAGGTGCTTGAACCAATGCATCTGCCAAAACAGTTGTGGATGGTGAGCTTGAAAATCTTGCAAAATAAGGATTCGCTGCACCTGTAGCTACACCTGCAACATTACCATATCCAGCTGCCACTAAATGGAAACTTTTTGCTCCAGGAACTCCAAGATTATTAAATGGTCCTGTAAGATGCGTAGTAACTTCTGTAGTTGGCGGACCAGGCACTGGAACTGCTGTTCTTTGTGCTGTGAAATATAAGCGTGTGCCGGCTATTACATTTCCACCTAAAAGAAGACCTCCTTTATTATCATTCATATAAGGTATTGTAAAAGCACCTCCACCCGCAGCAACAAATTGCTGCGCCAAAATATTAGGATATCCATTCTCCTGTCCTTTCTTAAAAAGTGCATTATCACTATATCCTGCAGCAAAAGAATCTCCAAGTGCTACATATTTTGTAAAAACCGCCGAACCTGGTGTTACAGGAACTTCTTCTGGAGTTTTATTATCATCATCACTATTACATGCCATAAAGGTTAAAGCAACCAAAAACAGCCATTTTATATTTTTTTTCATGTTATTACTTTTTAATTATTAGCTCTTTCTTTTTTAAAAGAAAGCAAATCCTTTTTTGATCAAATAGTTTCCAATTAAGGATTAATGATCCACGAAGCAAACCACATTTTACCAATTGCTCCCGCTCCAATTACCTGAAGATAATCTGATCCGAAAAGGTTTGTTGCTCCAACTTTAATAACTGATTTCAGTTTTGGAATTCCATAATTAACCTGAGCATCAAGAACTGTATTTTCAGGAATCATACCGTCTCCAAAAGAAGACTGCCATAAATATTCTGTATTCCATCTCACATTTACATTAAAGCCTAAGTTTTTAGTCAGCTTAGCATTTCCAAGAGAAGCTTTAATTCTATGTTTTGGAGTGTTAAATCCTGCCACGAAACTTGGATCATCTGATTGATCAAAATTAAACTGAGCGTAATTATAGTTTACTCCAAGCTCAAAGTCTTTATATACTTTTTTAGACAATCCAACTCCAAAACCCAATGATGTAATCTGAGCAGTAGTATTAGTATAAACTTGATACACTCTTCTGTCTCCAAAAGCTAAAGCCGCATAACTTAACTGAACAGAAGGATCTGCAGAATTAGTTCCTGCCGTTCCGTAGTAAGGAGAAATTACTCTTGAAGTATTCATGAAATCATTGTAGATATTATAATACCCATTAATATCAATTGACAAATCATTTTGAACCACCGTACGATATCCAGCTTCAAAAGCTTGAACTTCTTCTGGTTTCACTAATTGAACATTTGCCACTTTAAGATCTGCTGGATTTGCAGAAACCGCAAATGCTTGAACAGAAGCTAATGTATATGCATTTTCGTACGCATTACGACCAGACATTCCTATAGTCGCAGGCTGTCCCGCCAAAGCCTGACCTGAAGCACTCACATTAACTGTTTCTTGAAAACGATCTAAGTTATCAGCAGCTGATCCAATTAAGGCAAATGGTCCCAAATCTAAACCAATATATTGATCCTGTGTAGTAGGATTACGGAAACCCGTTTGATAGGAAACTCTGAAGTTGTGTCTTTTAGAAGCTCCTGCAGAATACACAAATGATACTCTAGGCGAAATATTTCCGTCGAAGTTTTGGCTTTTGTCATAACGTAAAGATCCTGTAAATTTCAATCTGTCGTCTAACCATTTTTTTTGTACTTGGGCATATGCACCGTATTCTTTATATTCGATTGGACCATCATAATCTGTAAAAATTGTTCCTTCAGAATCCATTACATATTTTCTCCACGATCCTCCAACTTGGATTTCAGCAAATTTGATAAGGTCTCTGAAATTATAATTTACATCTGAATGATATAATTTTGAATGATCTATAAATTTAGCTCCCTGAGTTAAATCGGCATTAGAAGTTACCGTTGCAAGCGCATTATTAAACTGTGCTGATCCCGGTTCAAATCTTGCTGATCTTGGAGCACTTGGATTAGCTGGATCAATATTCGGAACCAATGGCAAGTTTGGAGAAACATTGTAATCAGCAAAATTTCTAGCATAAACCGCAGCATCATTAGCATTAAGTCCTAACAAGGCAGAAGACAATTGAAACGCTGTTCCATAATCAGTAAACCAGTTTTTATCTGATTTAGCCAATCTGTTAATGTTCCAACCTGCAAATCTCATGTCATAAGAATCTCCCGCATCTTCACTTGTAAAATAAATTCTACCAAAAAAGTTTTTACCTTTTATTTCAAATTTACCTTGCTGCATCAAGAAGTCTTTCAACGCATATCTATTTGCTCCTTGATAAATAGTACTTCCCGTACCAATTTTATATTGTAAAATAATTTCTGTGTCATCAGCCCAAGGCTTAATATGAGCGCTAAAGTCAGCTTTCATACTTTTAACTTTATTATCAGTTAAATCTTGTTCACGATATCCAGTTCTACTTACTTGACCAACATTTGGGATAGAAGTAGTAACCTCATCACCGTAAATATTTAATCCATCATAATTTTGATTCATTGCATGTCCAACAGAACCACCAGTCATACTTCTTGTATCAGCAGCAATCCACTCTGATGCTTCCATATAAGTGAAGTTTGCTTTCATCGCAAAATGTCTGGTAAATGCTTTTGCAGCTCTGATTCCAAAATCATTGTAATCGTTTGTTCCTGCTGCTTTTTGAGTAGTCTGTCCGTATTTATAATACACACTAATACCCTCATTTGTGAACGGACTTTTACTATTCATAAACATAATACCGTTGAAAGCATTTGCTCCATAAAGAGCAGATGATGCTCCCGGCAAAAGCTCAACACTAGCCACATCGATATCAGAAATACCAATTAAGTTTCCTAATACAAAGTTCAAAGCTGGAGAAGAGTTATCCATACCATCTACTAATTGCATAAAACGCGTATTCGCAACTGTAGCAAAACCACGAGTGTTTATTGATTTAAAAGAAATACTGCTCGTATTGAAATTTACTTCTTTTAAGTTTTCTAAACCATCATAGAAAGTTGGAGCAGTGGTATTTTTTATTTCCTGAATCCCCATTCTCTCAATAGTAACCGGTGACTCAATTACCCTCTCAGGAGTTCTCGAAGCCGAAACTACGATTTCATCTAATTTAGTTTCTTCATCTTTCAAAACAACATCTATACTTTGGCTTAATGACGTAACATTTATAGTTTTCGCCTCAAAACCTACAGCCGATATTTTAATAGTAAACGGCGGTTTAGATGAAGTATTCAGTTTAAATGTACCATCAAAATCGGTAGAAGTTCCATTGGTACTTCCAACCACATTAATATTGGCACCAGGGACAGACTGTTTGTTACTATCGGTAACAGAACCTGTAATTGTATTCTGCGCAAAGGATATTCCGCTAAAAAACAACATAATTAGTAAATAGACTCTCATTAGGGTTAGTTTTTGGATTAGTTACTTGTTAGTTTATTATAGCCAAAATACAAATATTTTTAATATTATTAAAAAAAGGTTAAAAAAAACCAACATTCAACACATTTTTTAAAACAATCTTAACTATTTCGTAATTAAATTTCTTGTAATAAAATCAAAATATCAATGTTATATATTCAACAATACTATGCATACATATAATTTTCACTAATTTTATTACATATTTAATAAAAATACACCCTTTAGAAAAAAAAATTCGACAAATAAAAAAAGCGAGACCTAAATCTCGCTTTCTTAACATTCTTCATTTTTTTACTTTTTACTTGACTCCAAATTATTCAACCGATTTTTCAAGTTTAGTATTTCTTTATTTTGATCAATTACATATAAGGTCAATTCTTCAATCTTTTGTAAGAGCTTAGCGTTCATCTCTCCAAGATTAATCCCATTTTTCAACACCTCTTGTTCACTTGGAATATCTGCTAAGTGCCCTTTTTCTTGAATATGCTTCTCCACTTCTTGTAACGTAGGCAAATCATAATCCTTTTTAAAGACGAAGTCTGCCCAACCTGTAGCCAATACTTTCACTTCTCTTGAAGCGATTGAACCTTCAACAGCCAGCTTATGTGTACCTGTAGTAGTTGTTCCAATACCTAAACTTCCATTAGAATTAAGAGTCATTTTTCGTGCTCCGTATGAGTCCCATGCAAAAAGAGGTCTTGTTACTACAGATGTAGTACCCATTCTTGAATCAAACACCATAAGTGGGTTAGTACCATTATCATTACTAGCATCAATGCTTCCTGTTATATAAAGAACTGATCTATTATCGCTCATTTTATAGCCTTCAATAGTTGGAAGAAATTGATTCCCAGTATTTGTTCCGTTAGAAATTTTTAAATAATCCTGTGGAGCGTCGCTAACAGTTAATTTCATTAATGTTTCGGCACCTGTTACTGCAGTACTTTTAATTTCTAAATTAGCAGATGGTGTTATTGTTCCAATGCCAACATTTTTATCACTTCCTACTGTAAAAATCGGACTTCCCAAGCCATAGGCAACATCTAGATAAGCAAAACCAGAAATATCTCTAGCTTTAAAATTCCATGGCCCAGCGGTATGTCCATATGGCTGTAAAGATAACCGAACAATCTCTCCAGCCGTATTTGCAGCCGCTTCTTGTTTTCCTATTTTTAAACTGGTATCGAAATAAACATTCCCATTTGTAGGATAAGTATTTTGACAAAAAATACTCTTTACACTAAACATCATAATTATTACCGCAATCTTTTTCATTTATCTTTTAGTTATTTTTAAATTTTAAATACACTCTTTTTAACAAACAAAGATATTTTTTTTAATGAATTTATTATGAAAAATAATGGATTGTTAAAATAAAAAAAGCGAGACCTAAATCACCCTTTTTTAACATATATAGTTTATATAATTACTATTCTACGGTAACTGATTTTGCTAAGTTACGAGGCTGATCAACATTACATCCTCTCATAACTGCAATGTAGTACGAAAGCAATTGCAATGGTATTGTCGTAATAAGTGGTGACAATGCATCTAAAGTTTCTGGAATTTCGATTACGTAATCGGCTAATTCACGAACTTGAGTATCGCCTTTCGTAACAACAGCAATAATTTTCCCGATAGCGCGGATTTGCAACCCGTGCCCTATTGGAGAGCAAAGATAGTTTGCCTGTTCGCATTCTTTTTGTTGTCAATCTTTGGGCATGGATTGTAAATCCACGCTATCGGGTTTGTTAAAAAGATAACCATACTGTTTGTAGCTTGGTTACTGATTACGTTGTGTATATCTGGTCGCAGAAAACGATCTTATATTGAGAAACAATTACTCTGTTTTTACTTCAATGCCTTTTTTATTTAATTCAATTATCATTTTTTTAATTTCGTCATCATAAAATCCATCAACTAGACCTCCAATACTAATGATACTTTTTTCACATTCCTTTTTATAAATCCTAAATTTAAAATCTCTTGCTTTACCTTCAAACTCATTTTTGTAAGTAAAAATTAAATCATCATATTTATATACTTCAATTTGTTGTTTAAATATATATACATGAAAATTTAATTGAATAAAATCTTCATGTATATTAATTGAACTTAAGTTCTTCAAAACTAGAAAAATTAGATTCGGTAAAACAACAGTTAATATCCACATTATGAAAACATTTTCATATTGCAATTTGCCCAATAATCCTAAAATAATTATAAAAAAATGTAAGGCAAAAAATCTATAAAGCAAATATTTTTTATTTCTTTTAATTAACATAATCTACTATTTTTTCTTATTATCATAAAGTAAATAACCACTATTAATAGTACTTGTGGTACTATAGATTGAGATTCCATTATATAAAACATTTCTTCCATAGTATAGACCTCTTCCAGAATCTAATAGTCCTGAAGTATTTCCAAGAAAATAACGCGAATTTACACTTCCAGTAATCCATGCAGAAGTAAAATCTATCATAGTGGCGTATTTGCTACCTCTTTGACCTGCTATTAAACCGGGAACTGTTGAATAATTATGAAGAATCTCATTTGGTCTTTCATTAAAAGAATCTGCCATTTGAGTTATGCCAATTGAGGTCTGCCCAATTGTCAAACTTAATGCAAGTCCAGATCCTCCGCCAGTTTCTGGAATTGCAGCTACAGCACCAATTGTTCCAACAACTCCAAACGTTGTATTTAGCGCCCCATTTACGAATTTTGATTGTGATTCCATTAACTCCGATTGAAAAATTTCTCCTCTATCTAAAGTATGATGGCATATTACACACGGAATCGTATTGTTTTCTAAACCTCCCCCTTTTTTATTACTTTCAGTTATATCAATATAATCATCATTAGAAAAAGGCATATTTTGAGCAATACCATTCTGCTTATCTTTAGAATCTCCATAGCCAAAATCTGTCTTGAAAGATATATTAAAAAATACACCTGAATTTTTAGAAGCGGCGCCCCAATCTCCAGTTTGTTTAAACTCATTGTAAGTTGCTGCAAAATGTCCAACACCCGCCGCAATTAATCCAGCACCTACCACAGCACCTGTTCCTGCAGTAAATATAGTCAATGCTGTTCCGGCTATTATTTCAATACCCGCAAAAATATCATTAAAGCTTAGTTTAAATTTCTCCCCGCTATAATCTGTAAATTTTAGTGGGTTGTTCAAAACATATCCGTACCTATTATAATTTTGTGTATTAAATGGATCCTGCACAAAATTATCGGGCTGTAAAAAACGATGTAATTTAGGGTCATATAAACGTCCGTTCATATTTATAAGCCCAACACTCTGCAAGTGCTCGTGACCTGTATAACCACGGTCTAAAACTGTTAAACCTGTCAGTATATTTCCTGCGCCATCTTTTACACTTACAATAGCGCCCCAAGCATCAAATAATCGTTTTTCTAATACTGCGCCATTTGCATCAGCAATGGATAAAATACTGCCTTGATAATCTCTTTGCAGGTATAAATAACTTTTAGATGTTCCATTATGCTTTATGACAATTGGTGCAGTATATCCATCACCGCCAATATAAGTAACAAACTCAAAAACACCAGTTGCTATATTCTGCTTGATTTCCATTGTGCCATCGGCAGAATAATATTTATGTAATGGTCTTTGAACTTTATCGTCTTGCAAGCCACCATAAAACATAGCGGTTCTACCGTTTAGATCATTATAATTAAAACTTATTTTGTCTATTCCTTTTTCTTCAATTTGCACAGGGCATTTAAAAGCATTATATGAAATACTTTGTGTTGGTTTAGTTGTGTAATATGTCTCTGCCTCAATTGTGGGATTAATTGAGTTGTTTTGATAGGGTTTATCCTTTATTGTATAATTATAAGTCCCCATATTATTCTGGGTTATTCTTCCTAAATCATCATAAAGTTGTTTTTCTTGAACCCCCTTTACATTGGTAAATTCGGTTAAACGATCTTGAGTATCGTACTTAAAACTTTCGGTTTTGTTAAACAAACTATTTGTTCTACTTGTTAAATTGCCTAATTTTTCATCAAATACAAAATCCAATGTTAGGATATTTGTAGATCCAGATGTTTTGTTATACTTAAATTGCGAAGCTAGTCCGTAATTATCATATTTATTTGTAATTGTTGTAGGACCATTTTGTGCTGTGAGCAATTGCCCTCTTGCATTTACAGTATTAACCTGCCATAAAACGACGCTATTTGAATTGTCTAGTATTTGCCAGTGCGCACCATTTTTATAAACATTTTTTATTGTATTACTGTTTGATTTGCCTCCAGCAGAAGCTATTGAAGTTTCTGTTTCTACTCTTCCAAAAGCATCATAAGTGACTTCTTTGGTAAAAACGGCAAATGGAGTTGTTTCTATTGTTTTAGTAATTCTTTTATAATTATCATAAGTGTATTCGTTTATGATTGTATTGGTTCCATTACTTAAATCTTCGAACTTCGATTTTAAAAGCAATTTCGAATTAGAGTCGTATGTATACGTCGTTTTACAATTAGTATTTGTACCTAATATTGTTTTTTGAGTTAGTTTACCCGTTCCGTCAAGAGTATAACTTGTTATTCCATTTGGTGTAGTTTCTTTTATTATTTCTCCAAAACTGTTATAATCATATCTATAAATTCCCGCAGATGGGTCTTTTAATTCTACTTTTCTGCCCCAACCATCTTGTAACATAGTAGTTTTAGCACCATTATATTCAGACTCTTTCAAATTCCTGTTTGCAAAATAAATATATTTAATAGTGCCTCCTGGAGTATCTGTCATAGAAACTACATTGCCAATAGCATTTTTAATGGTAGATTTTGTTTTTGTACCATCGTCCACTTTTGTGGTTAGACCTGAATACGTTATACTGGTAGTTTTACCTGTAAAAGATATACTTTCACTATTTCTGCCATACTGATCAAATTTAACTTCATTCCATTGCGTCGGCGATGAACCAAAATAGGGCTCGCTTACTTTGTAATTTCTATCGTAAATATCATACAAATACGAGACATATGAAAATGTTCCATTAATATCTTTTGATCCAGATTTTATTTTTCTACCCAAGTCATCAAAAGTTTCTTCACTTGCACTTCCATCATCAGCACTTGTCGTAATAACGGTTCGTTCATTATTACGTGTATAAACATAACTTTGAATTTTTCCTAAATAATCTGTCGTTTTGGTTTTTCTAAACCAGGAATCGTAATCATATGTAGTTTTTAATCCAAACGGATTTGTATCAGACTTTACTAGTCCATTGCTCAAATTATAATCATAACTTGTAGACAATCCTTCTACATCAGTACTTTTAATCAAAAATCGACCAGAAGAATCATAATCATAACTAGTAACTCTAGACGTCAAACCTACTGCTGTAATAGTTTTTTTAACGACGTTACCATATGTGTCATATACATTATCTTCTGTAATATAATCTGTATTAGTCCCTTTCTTTTTAACTTGGGTTAACAAACTGTTTGAGAATGTGTATGATTCTTCCGTTGTCATTACATCTCCTGAAATCGTTATGCTCTGATTTTTGCCAGCTGGTCTTCCTACAACATAAGGAGTTGATGAAGAAGCAACATAACTCAAATTAGAAACTGTGGTTTGAATAGTAGATCCACCTTCTTTTAATAAGGTGACAGACTTTAAAGGATTATTATAATTATCATATTCTGTTGTCGTTTCGCTTCCTGTATTTTCTAAACCATTAAACTGTTTGGTTTTATTATTTTTAATTTTGAACACTTTATTAGACAGCAATTCGCTTTCATACGACAAAAGTGATTTTGTTATAAAATTTGTTGGTGTATTTGTTGAAGTTCCCATATTGGCATCTTCATTAATTTTTGCAGAAAAAGTACTTCCTGCTTTAATCCAAGTATTTGGTTTTAAAACTATACTTTGGGTAGCCAATAGGTTTTCTATCCCTGATACGTTATAATTATTGTCTTTTACAATGGTATTGGGAGTATTAATTGCATTTCGATTATATATAAGAGGCATATGCAATCCTAATACAGTGTAATTCTCTACATTAGCTCCTCTTAAATTAGTATCAAATTTAAAAATCGTTGATATTATTTGAGAATCATCTTGATGCCAATTGGTTTTTGAAGTGGAGCGAAAGCCAAGAAAACCAAGCCCCTCGGCATTTGAAACTGCACCTGAGTAAAAATAAAGTTGCTTTTTATCGACATCTTCACTCTGCTTCGCTAACATTGAAACGATTCTGAAACCTGGTGCAGTTATAACATCTATATTGGGGAAAGTTTCTACTAATGAAGTTGGTGTATAAACAGGCTCATAAGGATCTTGTTTTAACGGTTTGTAAGTGATTGTTTCCTTTACCTTATTTCCATTGGTAATTCCTTTTAACAAAACATCTTCCCTACTGTCTTTTGGACTTTTAAAAGATTTAATCATATTATCGTAAATCACACTGTATTCCAAATTCTGATTTATCTGATTATGATTTGTGAATATAGGAATAGAGTTTCTTCCTATTCCTGAAAATTCCTCAGGAGCATCAATAGGAGAAAACATGACTTCACTATCAGTTACTTTTATATTTTCAAACAAAATTAATTTTGTTACTATTGGAGATCCTGTTTTTCCAAAAAATCCATCTTGGGCAGTGGTTAAATTTTGCTGATATAAAATATCAGTTTTTCCATCTCCATTATAATCATTTGCAATATAGGTACTCTCTTTTAAACTATATGGATACCTTACAACACCATCATTCCCTTTAACTTCATAATAGTTTAAATTTCCATATTCATAAAGTATCCCTATAGAAGTATTAATTTTTTTAAATGATACACCTGTCGCAAGATAAAAATTCCAACTATCTTTATTTAATTCATTTGGAATTACAAAATCAATCTTTCCATCACCATTATAATCTCCTAATAAAATTGGTCTATCCAAAACAATACCTGTATCTGCTATTGTATTTTCGCTTAACAGAACTAGTTTGTTATCTTTATTAAAACCATAAACCTTTACAAAATTTGTATCTAACACGTAAATGTCAGATTTGCCATCACCATTAAAATCAGCTATAAAAATTTTCGTATTTGCCGTTCCATTTAATTTTATACTTCCAATATTATCTGCTTTATTATTGGCAATTCTTCTGTCCAGATCAAAAAAATACACAGTGCCGCCCTGATAAAGAGTTCTTTGGTATTCTGTTGTGCGATTTCCAAAATTACAGACCTTCATATCATAATAAAAGCTTCTTTCTATTGAAATAACATCTGTAAGACCATCGCCATTAAAATCGCCGCTATAATAGTCAACAGGAACGTTTTCTGTAATTACGCCTTTATAATCAGTAGGATTACAATAAGACCAGTTAGATTCTTTTGTTACAGTTTTACTAAAATCAAATTCCTTTTCATAATGTTTATAAGTAGGTGAAGTTGATCCTACACCATATAGAGAAAATGTGCATTTAGTATCGTTTTTCTTTACAATCATCCATCCTTGAGGTAACATTTTATTATCTTGACTTAAAAAAGAAGCAGGAAAAATATTTTCAAAAGAACCAACAACATCTTGTTTACCAGTATTAAGTGTTCCTGAAACAATATTCGAATATATTGTATACTTATCTCTTAGTCCAGCTGTCTTTGAATACAATAAAAAATCGGTCTTTCCATCATCATTAAAATCACCAGATATGTAGTCCGTGTTCAAATTATTTAATCCTGACCATCCCAATGTGGCAGAAATACTCGCTTTTAAAGGACTACTATTGACAGTATCATCATAGCTAAATATAGTTGGATTATAACTCTTGATATTATCTCCTGATTTTTCTGTAATACTTTTTAACATCTCATAATTTAAAGAAGTTTCTTCTTGCTTTAACACATAATTTCGAAAACCAGTTCCATTACCTATTATATTAATTTCCTTTAATATGGTGTTACTTTTAATACTGATTCCACCCACATAAGATTGTTCAATACGTTTTCGTGCATCATATTTAAATCTAATTAGATTTATAGGTGTTTCAGTTGCAATACTACCATATTTTATGGATGTTATATTTAATACATTATTAAATGTATTATCTGATGCAGAATAATCATAGCTTATTCTCACCTGTTGAGAATTCTCCCAATACGTAATTGCCCACTCTGTTACAGATCTAGAATCTGAAGAATTGCCATAATACGCTTTAGAACCGTCCGGATACTCAACCAAAAAATAAGCAGGACCGTAATTTGCTCCACTTGGATGAACACCAAAAGATGTTATTTTTATATTAGAAAAACTTTCAGTTTCATAAACTGTTCCATTAGCTCCGTAAACCCCGTTTGTTCCATTCTTAATTATTAAGCGCTGCCCATCTAAAGCAAAACGATCTAAAACATTAAAATCAACAGGATCAATAACTCCATCATGAAATTTAGTCGCTGGAATTCTTGAAATACTTGAAATACCAGAAATATTCCAGCCATAACCTGCAACACCATTCCCTCCCTGACTATTATATACTAAGTTTATTTGTGGTACTACTCCATTAATCCCTGGAGGAACTGCAATTGGAATTGTATAATTTGCTGCACCAGTTAACGAAACAGACAACTCTCCTTCAGTAACTCCTACTTCTGTAGATTGTCCCGAAACCCATAAACCAGCTAATAAAAATAAAAAGACAAAATAAAACTTCTTCATACTACCAACTTATTGTTTAATTATTTTAATAGACTTTTCTCCCCCGTCATTGTACGAAAGCATAACCAGATACATTCCAACTGCATAATTCTGAAAAGCAATATTGAGGTTATTAGTGCTTTGTGTTAGCTGAAATGAGCGTAATAATTGACCTGTTATAGTATAAATATGTATAGAAGACACATATCTATTATCAGTAAGTTCCCATTGTAAAAACAATTCTTCTCTTACAGGGTTTGGGTAGTATGAAATCACATCTTCTGGCGAAAACTTAAGTAAATCATCATCGGTTAATGCTTCGATTTCTTTAATTTCTTGTTTAGCAGTAAGCCCGCAACCAGATAGACATAACTCCCTTAGAATCTGATTTCCGGCAGCATCGTAATTAAATTTCAGCTTAGATTGTGACGAAACTGAAAAGCAAAAAAGGAATAAAACAATTGGTAGATATTTGCACATGAAATATAAAAATTTAAAATATTTCCTACAAACATATAAATATATACTATATCTTACAAATTTTATGTTAAACAAAATTATAGCAAAAAAAAAAGCGAGACCTAAATCTCGCTTTTTTAACATATATAGTTTATATAATTACTATTCTACGGTAACTGATTTTGCCAAGTTACGAGGCTGATCGACATTACATCCTCTCATAACTGCAATATAATATGAAAGCAATTGCAATGGGATTGTCGTAATAAGTGGTGACAATGCATCTGAAGTTTCTGGAATTTCGATTACATAATCCGCTAATTCACGAACTTGAATATCCCCTTTAGTAACAACAGCAATAATTTTTCCACTTCGCGACTTAATTTCCTGAATGTTACTTACGATTTTATCATAATGCCCTTGTTTCGGAGCAATTACAATAACTGGCATATGCTCATCAATTAAAGCAATTGGACCGTGTTTCATCTCAGCTGCCGGATATCCCTCTGCGTGAATATACGAGATCTCTTTTAATTTTAAAGCACCTTCTAAAGCAACTGGAAAATTATATCCTCTACCTAAATATAAACAGTTTGGCGCATCTTTAAATGCTGCTGCAATTTCTTTTGCTCTGTCATTTGTCCCTAAAGCCTCGCCTACTTTTTCTGGAATTAATTCTAATTCCTGTAAATAAGCATGGAAATCAGGATTTGATAACGTTCCTTTTGCTTTTCCTAATCGAAGCGCAATCATAGCCAAAACAGTAATCTGTGTGGTGAAAGCTTTAGTAGAAGCTACTCCAATTTCTGGACCTGCATGTGTATAAGCACCTGCATGGCTTTCTCTTGAAATAGATGAACCTACTACGTTGCAAACGCCAAAAACAAATGCGCCGTTTTCTTTTGCTAATTTAATCGCCGCCATAGTATCTGCCGTTTCCCCAGATTGAGAAATCGCAATAACTACATCATTTTTATTAATGATTGGGTTTCTGTATCTAAATTCAGAAGCATATTCTACTTCAACTGGAATACGCGTAAATTCTTCAAAAATATATTCAGCAACCAAACCTGCGTGCCATGAAGTACCACAAGCTACGATTAATATTCTTTGCGCATTTAAGAATTTTTCAAGATTATCTTCAACACCTGCCATTTGAACAATTCCTTCATTGGCATGAAGTCTTCCTCTGTAAGTATCTTTAATTACACTTGGCTGCTCATAGATTTCTTTAAGCATAAAGTGGTCATAACCTCCTTTTTCGATTTGCTCCAAATTCATTTGAAGTTCCTGGATATAAGGATCTACTAAAGAATCATCTTTAATTTTTCTAATTTTAAGCGGCTTGTGTAATCTGATATTTGCCATTTCACCATCTTCAAGATATACCGCATTCGAAGTATATTCGATAAATGGAGATGCATCAGAAGCAATGAAATATTCGCCTTCTCCTACTCCAATTGCTAATGGGCTTCCTAATCTTGCCGCTACAATTTCGTTTGGATTTTTTTTGTCGAATACCGCAATCGCATAAGCACCTACAACCTGATTTAAAGCAATCTGAACTGCTTTACCTAATTTAATATTTTCTTTCTTTTGAACTTCTTCTATTAAATTAACTAAAACCTCTGTATCAGTATCAGATTTAAAAGTGTAACCTCTTTTGATTAATTCTTCTTTAAGAGGTGCATAATTTTCGATAATTCCGTTGTGGATAATTACTAAGTCGCCAGAATTTGAAAGATGTGGATGGGAGTTCACATCATTTGGTACACCGTGCGTCGCCCAACGCGTATGTCCAATTCCAATATTGCCGCTTGTTGTTAAATTATCACTTGCTTTAGTTTCTAGATCAGAAACTTTTCCTTTTGTTTTACAGAGTTTAATACCTGTTTCGTCATACAACATAACGCCGGCACTATCATATCCTCTGTACTCAAGACGCTTTAATCCTTTTATTACAATAGGATAAGCATCTCGATGACCGATATACCCAACAATTCCACACATATATTTATTATTAATTTGGTTTCGTATAGTAAACCTCGAGTCTCAGTCTCTTATCGTAATTAGAGTCTCCAGCAGGAATGTTATTACCAAATAAAATGGTTCCCGACGGATTGACTACTGATGCTCTCGGTACTTCAGAAATGACATCATTTTTAAGCTTCAGCTTGTTTGAAGTTACAAGACTGATGTCATCCATAACAACCAATCCTAATTTTACATTAGTTGCCGTTGTTGTTTTTATTAGATTACGAATATGATTTGTAAGTCTGATTTTATAACTGGTTCCTCTTTTAGTCGTGGCATCAACATTTATAATACCTCCGTAGACTACTTTTGACATTCTTGAATCGGTAGTAATACTCGAGCTTCCATCTGAAGTATAATCTAAAATAGGAACATTATTAGTGAGGTCGTACAAATAAACCCTTTTTGGCTCTTTAGCCTTGATATTATCTGTACCAACAGCATTCATTTTAGTGGCATCTATATTAAAAACTAAATTAGCTTCGTTTACTTTCCAGCCATTATCTCTGATTTCTTTTAATTTAGAAGCAAAATCATTCAGCTCAATAACTGCAAGCGAACCTTGCCCTCCTTTTAAGTACAATCTTGAATCACCTGTTGTTTTATTTCTTGCTGTTAATGCATCTTGGTATTCCGTTTTTTTAACTTCCTGAAGAAGGTTAACATTGCTTCCCGTTAGATTAATTACAATTGAACGGTTTTCTTTAGTATCACCATCTGTCGTGATATCAGTTTTAGCTTTATAATTAATGGTAATTTTTCCTTTTGAAAAATCTAGCAAAGCCATATTTACAGGATCTGCTCCAGATTTTGCTACTTTAAAGTATAATCCTCTGAAATATTCCTGAAAAACATCGGCTGCAGAAAGTTTTGAAGCAGCGGCTTTTAAAATTTTATCTTGAAAAAATGCCTTATTCAAATTTAAACGCATTTCAGGAGCTGAATATGTATATGTATATTTTTTAGATGAATCATCATAAGTAGAATCCTTCTTTTGTGCTACATCAAAAAAGAATTTAGTGTTTTGTTTTACATCGGTAGAATCGTTTAGCTTTACCCCTAAATGACCTTCAAAATCCGGAGTTTGATCCGTATAATACATTTGTGTCAACTGACTTCCGTTATCATAATAAGAACTTCTCATTTGATAAGTAGACTCATAAATACTCAAATCAAGCCTTCCTTTATCTGCTGGAGTACCATAAATTGAATCTAATTGATAATTATATCCTCCTTTTTCATTCACAGATATAGTATGGCTGAAGTATGGAATACTTAAAATTACATTCTTAATTACAGGCTCTTCTCCAATTGAAGGAGCATAAGCAGAAAGTGTTACTTGTGTATTATAATTCGCTGTTGTGGTTCCAAAAACTGGATCTTCGTAAATTCCTAATTTATTTATAGTTAGAGAATTTGACTGAACTGGTGTTACCTCTTGATTATAGGCCACCACATCATACTTTTCAGACTCAAGACCAAAATGATCATCACCAATCAAATCATCACCAATCGCATTAAAATCTTTATCGCAAGAACAAAAAAGAACAACTGTTGCAGCAAATAGAATTTTCTTAAAAAAAGAAGTATTATACATATTTAATAATAAAGTTAAATTTTAAAGACCAAACGTTCTATAGAAATTTGTATACGCTTCAGCGAATGCATCTTTCGTGGCGAAAGGTAAAAAAGGTTTTCCTGAAGATTCTATAAATTTTGTTAAACTTGAAGAAACATTTGGTGAGGCAATTACTACACCATCAGAATGCAGGATACTCGCTTTTAAAATATTCTCATAATTTGGTACCTCGAGATCCGCCACAGATTCGTGCGGCACACCATCAAATTTAACTTTGTTGATCATCTCTAGATCTAAATTTTCATCAAAAGATTGACCATAAACTGAAGTAATGATTTTAGTATCATTAAATAATGCTTCGTTTTTGTAGTAATGCTTCATGTAAATTGGAAGCATAGCCGCAAGCCATCCGTGAACGTGAATAATATCCGGAACCCAGTTTAATTTTTTTACAGTTTCGACTACACCTTTTGCAAAAAAGATGGCGCGTTCGTCATTATCAGGATACAAGACACCTTCTTCATCAGCAAAAGTAGCTTTGCGTTTAAAATATTCATCGTTATCAATAAAGTAAACCTGAATTCTTTCTTTAGGAATTGAAGCTACTTTAATAATCAATGGCATATCTAAGTCATTCACTACCAAATTCATCCCTGAAAGTCTAATCACCTCATGCAATTGATGTCTTCTCTCGTTGATATTTCCATATCTTGGCATGAAAATTCTTATTTGTCCACCCTGATCATTAATCATTTTAGGAACGTCATAAGACATTAAAGAAACCTCATTTTCAGCCAAATATGGCACGACTTCAGATGATACGTACAATATCCTCTTATCTTTCATAATAGTATTTTACTTAATTTTTGGTAATAAAAACGTCGCAAAATTACAAAATTTTATGCAGTTTATAACTAATATATTATGTTTGCACTAAATTTTAATAATACCGCCATGCATATTTTCTACAGTAAAGCAGCGTTGATAGCGTATTTAAAAACTATCAAAACCGCAAATTCAACCATTGGATTTGTCCCAACCATGGGAGCTTTACACCAAGGGCACCTAGCTCTAATGCAGCGATCACTTAAAGAAAACGACGACACAGTTGTAAGTATATTCGTAAACCCAACACAGTTTAATAATCCTGAAGATTTAGAAAAATACCCTCGTACTCTTGAAGAAGATGTAAAGAAAATGAGAGGTTTAAGCGACAAAATGATTCTTTATGCTCCTACTGTCGATGACATTTATGAAGGACATACTGTTTCGCAGACATTTGATTTTGATGGTTTGGAAAATCAGATGGAAGGAAAATTTAGACCAGGACATTTTAATGGTGTGGGAACAATTGTAAAACGATTATTCGAAATCGTAACTCCGACCAATGCTTATTTTGGAGAAAAAGATTTCCAGCAACTTCAAATTGTTAAAAAACTAGTTGAGAAAAACAATCTTCCGGTACATATTGTAGGCTGTCCTATTTTTAGAGAAGATAATCAGCTGGCGATGAGTTCTCGAAACGAACGTTTGACTCCCGAAGAAAGAAAAGAAGCGTCGATCATTTATAAAACCCTGACCGAAGCCAAAGAAATATTCCAAAACAGTACACCTGAGGAAACCATCAAATTTGTAGAAAATGCTTTTAAAGACAACGAAACATTCGAACTTGAATATTTTGTAATTGCTGACGAATCTACATTATTACCTATCGATCATAAGATAAAAGACAAAAACTACCGCGCCTTTATAGCGGTATTTGTTAATTCTATAAGGTTAATAGACACCATTTCATTAAATTAAATTACCTTTGCTGCATGCAAATTCAAGTTATAAAATCAAAAATTCATCGAGTTAAAGTAACTGGAGCCGATTTGAACTATATTGGCAGTATTACTATTGATGAAACTCTGCTCGAAGCCTCAAACATTATTGAAGGCGAGAAAGTATCTATTGTTAACATTAATAATGGAGAGCGTTTTGAAACTTACGCTATTAAAGGCGAAAAAAACTCAGGCGAAATTACCCTTAACGGTCCGGCTGCCAGAAAAGTTCAAAAAGACGATATTATTATTATCATTTCATATGCTACTTTGGATTTTGAAGAAGCTAAAACCTTCAAACCATGGATCATATTTCCTAATGAAAACGATAATTCGTTAACATAACCTTTTTCTTTACTTTTATTCTTCATTTGTCAAAAAATATTTTTTGCACAAACAGATTTTCTTTTGCCATAATCGAAATAAATCTGCGTAAGAAATCATTGCTTTTTTTCATCCCCAAAATCTCAAAAAGCAAATAAAGTATTATATTGCCATACAATTTTCAATACTTTTTAATTCACTGAAATGCCACAAATCATGAAAAAAGTTTACCTGCTGATTATTTTAATTTCCGCATCTGTATTTTCCCAGAAAAAATTTGATAACATTCAATCTGAAAAACTGGGAGAAGAAAGAAGAATAACCATTGGACTTCCTCCTTCTTATGATGCAAAATCAGATAAAAAATATCCAGTTTTATATTTATTGGATGGAGATTATTTATTTGATCCGTTTTCGGGTGCTGTAAGTTATGGATCATATTGGGATGATATTCCAGAAATGATCATCATTGGAATTCATCAAAATAAAGACGAAGAACGTTATGATGATACAACTATAGATCAAAATGCAGGATTACCTTTTGAAAAAGGAGCAAAATTTTTCGAATTTATAGGTGCCGAACTTATTCCATATATAGAAAAAAAATACCGCACTACGCCTTTCAGAATTATTGCGGGACACGATGTAACAGCAAGTTTTGCTAATTTTTATTTGTATAAAGAAATTCCGCTTTTCAATGCCTATATCTGTTTAAGTCCAGAATTGGCCCCAAAAATGGAAGTTCGTATTGCCGAAAAGTTTGCCAAAATACAAAAACCAATATTCTATTACCTTTCTGCTGGAGAAGGTGATATCAAAAAAATAAAAGAACCGATTGAAAAATTAAACGGAAATATTAAAATTGCTAATAATCCGTTAGTGAATTATAAATATGAGGTATTCAAAGGTGCAACACATTACACAGAAGTTTTACACTCTATACCAAGTGCGCTGTATCAGATTTTTGAAATTTACAGACCAATAAATTCTGCTGAATACAATGATAAAATTGCCGTTCTTCAAGAAGGTTATGCAGAATATTTAGAAAAAAAATATACTGACATGTCTGAAGTTTTAGGAGTTCAGATTCCTGTTCGAATGAGCGATTTTAAAGTAGTAGAGAATCTTATTTTAAAAAGAAATGCTTACAGCGAACTAGGGAAAATGGCTGAAATAGGAAATGTAAATTACCCGAAAGCCATGTTGGGAGAATATGAATTAGGATTAATGTATGAAAAACAAGGCGATCCGAAACATGCTTCAAAAAAATACCAAAACGCTTCACAAATGGAGCCAATTGGGGATTTGAACAAAGATTTGATGTATGAGAAAATTGACGAAATGAATACGCTTGCTAAAAAAACCAAATAATGTCAAAAGTTAAGACTTCCTTTTTTTGCCAAAACTGCGGCACTCAATACTCCAAATGGCAGGGACAGTGCAACGCATGTAAAGAATGGAATACTATTGCTGAAGAAATTATTCAGAAGCAGGAAAAAGTGGCTTGGAAAAGCGAACCCACTTCAAGCAGTAAAGCTCCAAGACCGTTAAAAATAAACGAAATTGATTCGGCACAGGAAATTCGAATGGATACAACTGACGGCGAATTAAATCGTGTTCTTGGCGGCGGAATTGTTCCTGGATCTTTAACTCTTCTGGGCGGTGAACCTGGAATTGGAAAAAGTACACTTTTACTTCAAATCTCCTTAAAATTACCCTACAAAACGCTTTATGTTTCCGGAGAGGAAAGTCAGAAGCAGATCAAAATGCGTGCTGAAAGAATCACACCAAACAGCGACAACTGTTACATCCTGACCGAAACTAAAACACAAAATATTTTCAAGCAGATTGAAGCCATTCAGCCTGAAATTGTCATTATCGATTCGATTCAAACACTGCATACAGATTACATTGAATCGACCGCTGGAAGTATTTCCCAAATTAGAGAAACAACGGCTGAACTTATCAAGTTTGCCAAAGAAACCAACATTCCCGTTATTTTAATTGGACATATTACCAAAGATGGAAATATCGCTGGACCGAAAATTCTAGAACATATGGTCGATACGGTTCTTCAGTTTGAAGGCGACAGAAATCATATTTATAGAATTCTTCGTTCGTTGAAAAACCGTTTCGGGTCAACATCTGAACTTGGAATTTACGAAATGCTTGGAAGTGGTTTACGCGAAGTAAGCAATCCGTCGGAAATATTAATTTCTCACAAAGACGAAGAATTATCAGGAACTGCCATTGCCACAACACTTGAAGGCATGCGTCCGTTAATGATCGAAATTCAATCTTTAGTCAGCACAGCCGTTTACGGAACACCACAAAGAAGCACTACAGGTTACAACGCCAAAAGACTAAATATGATTCTGGCTGTTCTTGAAAAAAGAGCTGGTTTCCGTTTAGGTGCAAAAGATGTTTTCCTGAATGTAACAGGTGGAATTTCTGTTGACGATCCTGCAATTGATCTTGCTGTTGTCGCTGCGATTTTATCATCAAATGAAGATATTCCGGTTGGAAAAGGTTTTTGTTTTGCTGGCGAAGTCGGACTTTCTGGTGAAATTCGTCCCGTAAACCGAGTTGACCAGCGTATTCAAGAAGCAGAAAAATTAGGTTTCGACACTATCTTTGTTTCAAAATACAATAAAATAGCTTTAAAAAATACGGGAATCAAAATTGAGCTTGTGGCAAAAATTGAAGATGTTGCAAGCATACTTTTTGGCTGATTTTTTTTTCGCCACGAATTCACAAATTAATATAATATAATTCGTGAATTCGTGGCAGAAAAACTACCCTCAAAAAATTAAATATTGTAAATTCAACATTATGAATTTTCCAAAACAAAAAATATTCAAAGCTTTAAAAATATTGGCTGTAATATTGGTTCTGCTTTGCATTGCATTATATTTTTTCAGAAACTCGCTTTTAAAACAGGCTATTGCCAAAGTAACACACAAAATGGCCGTGAGTTACAATAGCGACTTTTCCATTAAAGAAGCTTCTTTTGACGGCTTATCCAGTATTAAACTTACAGATGTCGTATTAGTGCCCAAAAATGCTGATACTCTTTTAAAAATCAAAAACCTTGAAACCAGCGTCAGTTTAAGCAGTTTGTTAATTGGAGATGTTCAGGTTGGAACTTTAAAAATCAACAACGGTTATGTGCAATTAGTGAAAAAAGGAAAAATCAAAAACTTTGATGCTTTCCTAAAAAGAGACCGAGATGATTCAGAAACCAACGAAAAACGCAAATACGGTGCTTTTGCTTATAGAATCATTTCTAAATTGCTGAATCTGGTTCCCACTGATATGAATTTGGAAAACTTCCAGTTTAAAATTGACGACAATGGAAAAAAGACTTCTATTGCTGTAAATAAATTGGTTTTAAGCAACAAACAGCTAGAAACAAGCATTCATGTTGTTGCAAAAGATTTTGATCAGCGCTGGAACTTAAAAGGATTTGCAGATCCGAGGAACCAAAAAGCTGATATTCGTTTTTTCAATTTAGATACTGGAGCCATTCGTGTTCCATATCTGGATGAACGTTACAATTTAAAAGCAAGTTTTGACTCCATCCGTCTGAATGTTCAAAATATTGATAAAAGCGGCAGTGAGTTTCATCTTGACGGTTTTACTTCTATCGTAAATTTAAAAATCAATCACCCGAAAATCGCGAGCAAAGATGTTATCATCAAAAATGCCCGTTTCGATTATCGTTTTTTATTAGGAGATGATTTCATTTCGATCGACAGCACTTCAACAATGCAGTTAAATAAGATAAAACTGCGTCCTTACATTTCTTATAATACGGAAAAAGATACCGTTTATACTTTGAAAGTTGATATTCCGAAAATGAAAGCGCAAGATTTTATCGTTTCGCTTCCTGATGGTTTATTTACCCATTTTCAAGGAATGCAGGCGACTGGAAATTTCAATTATAAACTGGACTTCAAATTCAATAAAAACAAACCGAACACGCTTGTTTTTGATAGTAAACTGAACAAAGAGGATTTACGAATTACCAAATATGGCGAAGCCGATTTAAATAAACTAAACGGCGAATTTGTCTATCGTGCCATTATTCAAAATGTATTACAGCGGCCAATTTTGGTTGGAAATGCCAATCCGAATTATACGCCTTTAGACCAAATGTCTCCTTTTTTAAGAAAATGTGTACTCACAACCGAAGATCCATCTTTCTTCTCACATCGCGGATTTATTAATGAAGCTTTCAAGCAATCTATTCTGAAAAACATCAGAACCAAAAAATTCTCTCGAGGTGCCAGTACGATCAGCATGCAGTTGATCAAAAATGTCTTTTTAACTCGTGAAAAGACGCTTTCGCGAAAGCTGGAAGAAATACTTCTTGTTTATATTCTAGAAAACAACCGAATTGTAAGCAAAGAAAGAATGCTGGAGGTATATTTCAACATTATCGAATGGGGACCAAACGTATACGGAATTGGCGAAGCAAGTCATTTTTACTTCCAGAAAAGTCCAGCGGCTTTAAGTTTAGACGAATGTTTGTATTTAGCAACCATTATTCCGAAGCCGAGAAAATTCATGTATCAGTTTAACGATCAAGGAAACTTGAAAGATTATGCGGTAAAGAATCAAAAATTCTTAAGCAATTTAATGTTACGCCGTGGTCTTATTATTCCAGATGATACTATTGGCCGACTTCCAGTTTATATTTCGGGAAATGCACGTTCGTTATTACGAATCAAAGTTCCGGATTCCACTGCCATTCAAAATGATTCTCTGTCTACAGACGAATTTGATTTGTAACGATTGCTGTCAAATTTAACCGCAAAGTTCGCAAAGGATTACGCAAAGTTCGCAACGTTTTTTTCGGAAAGCTTTGCGAACTTTGCGTTTATAGTAAGTCCAGCTGAAAATAAAATCTTTGCGCTCTTTGCGGTAAAATGTACACAGTTTATTTGAAGTTTTTAAGAAACTCTTCTTTGTAAGTGGGCGAAACTTCGATTTCTGTTCCGTCGTTTAAGGTGACGATTCCGCCTTTATTATATGATTTTACACAATTGAGATTGATAATATGCGATTTGTGAACGCGAATAAAAGGCAAAGGCAAAATTTCTGAAAAATGCTTCAAAAATCGGCAGACCATTTTCTTGGCTCCAGTATTTAAATACAAATCGGTAAAATTTCCATTTCCGCGAAGGCGTACAATATCTTCCATTTTCACCACTTCAAAACCTTCTAACGTTGGCAGAATAACTTGCTGTTTCTCTGGTTTCTGCTCGTGAAAATTCTCGACAATGATTTTATTTCGGTTGAAAATTTCATGATTTAAAATCTGATGATGCACTTTATTAACTGCAATAATCAGTTCTTCGATACTGATTGGTTTTAAAAGGTAATAAGCCGCACTTTGGTTTAAAGCACGAAGTGAATATTCAGAAAAAGCAGTTACAAAAATGGTTTCAAACTGAAGATCTTTGCAGGCTTCCAAAACATCAAAAGCATTTCCAAAAGGCATTTCTACATCTAGAAAAACCAACTGTGGTTTAATGTCATGCAACAACGGAACAGCTTCTTTGATATTCTGCGCTTCTCCAACAACCTCAACTTGCGGACAATATTTGCTTAAATAATTTTTAAGCACTTCGCGCGCTGCCAATTCATCTTCGACAATTACACTTTTTATTTTCTGCAAAGTCATCATATTTTATCAATTAATGGAAAAACAATTCGAACAATCGTGCCGGATTCTGGTGCTTCTTTTTCTGAAATCGAAAACGAAATATCCTTTTTATACAATTCATTCAAAAGGTCAATTCGTTCTTTCGTATTGTTCAAACCGCGTGATTCGTAAATTTTCTGATTGGTTGTTTTGAGTTCACGGCTTCTGGTTAAACCAATTCCGTTGTCTTCAATTATCACATTAATCTTTCCGTTTTTGTACTCAAATCGAAGCGATAAAAAGCCTTTTTTATCCAAATAACGTAATCCGTGCCAAATAGCATTTTCCAGATGTGGCTGCATAATCATATTCGGAACAAAAACTCTTTCGGTATCGAGCGACTCATCAACCACAATTTCAAAATCGAATTTATCCAGGAAACGCAAATGTTCTAAATCCAGATACTTCTTTAATTGTTCGACTTCTTTATCCAGCGAAATAAAATCTTTATTGGAATTTTCCATCATATTTCGCATCAAATTCGAATAAGAAGTCAAATATTTATTGGCTTCCAATTCTTTATTTTCGGCAATAAACTGATTGACACTGTTCAAACTATTGAAAATAAAATGCGGATTCATTTCACGGCGCAATGACTGCAAAGCGATTTCTTTATTTTTAATTCGGATGGAATACAACGCTTTTACGATGAAGAAAAACAAAAGCAGCAACAAACCAATGGATCCTAAAAGAAAGTAATTGAACGAGTTTTTTTTCGAAATCAATTCGTCCTTTAAAACTTTTTCCTTTTCAAGCTGTCGGATTTTATCTTCCGTAATCTGAAAAGTTTTGGCATCAATTAAAGTCGTATCAGACTTGATTAATTTTTCGAAATTATTAAAAAACTGTTCGTACAAAGCCATACTTTCCTTGTCTTCTCCTTTTGTTTTATAATATTTGATTAAAGATGACAAACTCTTTCTCGCTTCGGTTGAATTTCCTTTTTGAAAAGATAAATTGTAAGCTTCTTTTAGAGACGAAATGGCTTTTTCTGGTTCTTTCTTCTCAAAATAAAGCGACGCCAGCGATTGCAGCTGTTTTATTTCGGTCGTAAAATCGTTATTGGTTTTGGCATCTGCAAGTAGTTTTTCGCTAATGGCAAGCGCTTTATCAAACTGATTATCGGCCACATACACTTTTGCGATTTCATTTTTGATCTTAACTTCTTCTGGCTTGTCTTTAGCGTATTTCAAAGCTTTTTTATAACTTTCAATTGCTACCGCTTTGTCATTTAACTGCAATGAATTTTCTGCTTTTTGAACATACGCTTTACTGACTTCTTCGGCTTTTTTTTCCTTTTTCAGCAATTCAATATTCGAATCTACATAAGTGGTCTGGCTTGCCGGATTGGATTGATTTCTGAGTCGGTTTGCATCGTTCTGGTTTATTTTCTCTTCAGATGCATCTTTGGTCAGCGAACCCGCCGCTTCATAATTTTTTATAGCCGAATCGAAGTTTTTCTGGTCTTCCTGAACTTTCGCCAAGCTTCTGGTAACTCGGGTTTTATCTTCGGTCAGTTTTAATTTGGTATACGAATTTAAAGCTCTTTTAAAATATTCTTCTGCTTTTGCATTATCGCCTTTACTGAGAAAATCATTGGCTAGTTTTTCATAATTAAACGCAATTTTCGCTTCATCGTTTTCATCTAAAGATTTCGATAATTCTTCAGCAGTTTTACTGATTTTGGCTTTACTCTTCGGTACACTTTTTTCAGGAAGCGACTGCGCAGTTATTTCTTGAGGAAATAAAAACGCTAAAAAAAGCAGACTAAAAACAATTAATACATGACGTTTCACAAACAAGTTATTTAGAAAGTGTAAAGTAACTTAATTTCAAATTCCTATCCTATCGCATTCACCAAGTCAAACGGCTTGTTGACCCATTGTCTCAAAAATACGTTTTTTCGATCAATACTTTTACCTCGTAATCTTAAAACCATCATTATGAAAAAACTATTTTACGCTTCTTTTATTCTTTTTTCTCAGTTCATTATTGGACAAGTTTCTGGAAATGTCAATTATCAAAATCAATATTCTCCTAGCAATACGATTGATATTGGTTTTCCAACTAGCGAAGGCATTGTAGCCAGTGTAAAAGGACTTGCGAATGTTAAAGCAGATTCATACATGGCAATTTTCAGCATAACTCAAACGGGTAAAACCACCAAAGAAGTCAATGAGTTACTTGACCAGAGAATCAATAAATCACTTGAAGAGATAAAGCTTAAAAAAGGTGTTGAGACTTTTGTCGATATGATTTCGTTTGTTCCGGTGTATGAATATGAGGTTGAAAAAAAGGTGTTTAGCCGCAAAACGTATAATGAAGTTCCGGTGGGATTTGAGTTAAAGAAAAACATTCACATAAAATTTACCGATCCCAATCAGCTGAATGATTTTATTTCGATTTTATCCAATCATGAAATATATGATTTAGTGCGAGTTGACTATTTCTCCAATGCGTTGGAAAACATCAAAAAGGAAATGATGAACAAAGCCAAACTGCTGATTCAGGAAAAAATCAAGAACTATGAACTTCTTCTTGGAGAAACATTTACAAACGTAGAAAAAAGAATCGCCGATGGTTTTGCTGTTAATTTACCCGTAGAAATGTACAAATCGTATGAAGCGTACAACAGTTCTTCTTTAAATTTAAAAAAAGCAGCAAATGTAAATCAAGCCAGTAAATCGACTACGCTTTATTATCAGCCTGTGTTTAATAAAGAATTCGATTTTATCATTAATCCAGTGGTTTTGGAACCTGTTATTCAAGTACAATATGAAGTAAAGATTTTCATTAACAGGGAAAAAGAAAAGAAACAAGCTGCCAAAGCAGATAAAGAATTTATTCTGATTACTCCAAATGGCAATTTAAAACCTATTAATGTCAATTCTCCAAAGCAAACCTATTAATCTATAAAGTTTCACCAAGTCGAAAGACTGTTTCACCATTTGTCCAAAAAGTGCGCTTTTTTAGTTTTTAAGTTTGATCTATAATCATCCAATTAAAAACTAAAATTATGAAATCAAATCTTTTTATAACAGCACTTTTGGCTTCGTCAATATCTTTTGCAAGTTGTAATTCTTCGAATGCGAAACCCATAAAAAATATTGAAAGCGAAAAACCAAATTCGGCTGAAACGACTAAAATTCAGGTTGCTCTTTTATTGGACACTTCTAACAGTATGGACGGGCTAATCGATCAGGCGAAATCAAGATTGTGGAATATTGTAAACACATTGACCACTTTAAAATACGAAGGAAAAACGCCAGATATCGAAATTTCTTTATACGAATATGGCAACGACGGTTTATCTGAAAGGTCAAATTACATTAGACAAGTCACGCCATTATCGACAGATCTCGATTTGATCTCAGAGAAATTATTTGCTTTGAGAACCAACGGCGGAAGTGAATATTGCGGTGCCGTAATTCAGGATGCGACCAAAGAACTAAAATGGTCTACAGAAAGCAACAGCATGAAACTGATTTACATTGCAGGAAATGAAGGATTCGATCAGGGAAAAATCAGTTATAAAGAAACTATTAGCGATGCCTTAAAAAATAATATTTATGTGAATACTATTTTCTGTGGCAATAAAACCGAAGGCATAAATACATTCTGGAAAGACGGCGCCGACCGCGGAAAAGGAAAATATTTCAACATCGATTCCGACAAAGCAGTCCAATACATTGCAACGCCTTACGATGAAGAAATTGCCAAATGCGATGAAAAAATAAACAAAACCTACATCAATTATGGTTCTAAAGGAGCCGAGAAAAAAAGAAACCAAGTCATGCAGGATCAGAATGCCAAAAAAGTTTCGGCTTCTAATTATACAGATCGTGCGGTGAGCAAATCAAAAGCGGTTTATAAAAACGAAAGCTGGGATTTGGTTGATAAAGTAAAAGATGATGCAGGCGCTATTGGTAAAATTAAGAAGGAAGAATTGCCAACGGAACTTCAAAACAAAACTACTGCTGAAATTGAAGTAATCGTAAATGAAAAGAAAAAAGAAAGAGAAACAATCCAGAAAGAAATTAGTGTTTTAGCCAAAAAACGTCAGCAGTATATTGATACCGAAGCTAAAAAAACCAAAACTCAGGATGATTTGGGAAATACGATAAATTCTTCTATTCTGGCTTTCGCCAAAGTAAAAGGCTATACGGTTGAGAAATAAGAATCCTGATGAAAACGAGAATTTTATTTCTGCTCTTTACGGTGATTCCGTTGGTTTGTTTGAGCTGTGAAAATAAAAAAGAGAAAACGATAAAAACTAAAACTTCAAAACCGATTTATTCCTATGAAGAGAAACTAAAAAGTGAAATAACTGAAATCAGGAGTTTTTTGGGGAAATCTCCGAAATACAATTCAGATGTGGCGCTGTTTTTAGATATGAAGATAGAATCTGGAAGAAATCGGTTTTTTGTTTATGATTTGAAACACAATAAATTACTTAATAAAGGTTTGGTTGGACATGGTTCTGGTTCAGAAACAGGAATTCAAGGCGAACTAAAATTTAGTAATATCAAGAATTCAAATTGCAGTTCGTTAGGCAAATATGCCATTGGCGGTTCTTATATAGGAACATTTGGAAAAGCCTACAAATTATACGGTTTGGACAAAACCAACAGTAACGCTTTTGATCGCAATATTGTGCTTCACAAATACTCCGAAATTCCGTTTGATGAACAACCTTATCCAATTTGCAACAGCTTGGGATGTCCAATGGTAAACGAAAAGTTCTTCGGCGTTCTCGAAAAACTAATTGACCATTCTAAAAAGAAAATCATTCTGGTCATGTATTATTAACTCATTGGGTGTAATTAAAATAAAATCATTTTTAACACATAGAAACATAGATTTTCGGTTCAAAAAGAGACTGTAAGAAACTCGTTTCCACATATAGATAAGCTATTGCACTTAAAATAAGTGAAACGCCTTTTTTTAATCTTAAAAAGACTCTATTTCATTCTGTTAAAAAAAAATTCCAACGAATTAAATATCTTTCCCAATAATCTAAACTCAATCTTATGAATAAAAAAGTAATTCTATTCATCGTACTTTTAGTTGGCGCTTTCGCGAAAGCACATAAACCAATCTTCACAACAGCAAAAGTGAAAGCCGCAACAGTATATTTTAATGCCGCCGAAATTTCGCAGACAACAAGCATTACACTGCCTGCTGGAACAAGTGAAATTGTCATTAAAAATGTGGCTTCATATTTAAATGAAAATTCGGTCCAAATTGGCGCTCCGGCAAATGTGACCGTGCTTTCGGTTCAATTCACCAATAATTATATTTCAGAATACGAGACAGATTCTAAATCACCTTTAATTAAAAGAGTAAATGATAGTATTGTTTTGATTGAGAAAGAACTTCAAAAAGTAAACAATACGATTAATTCTGAAAACAAAACCATGCAACTGCTGGATCGAAATCAACAAATTTCGGGAGTAAATTCTGGATTAAATGTAGCCGAATTAATGAAAATGGTCGATTATTATAAAAACAAACAAATCGAAATTGCCAATAACATCAATACATTAACCGATAAACAGAAAAAACTAAATGAAACACTTCAGAAACTCAATAACAAACTTGAGTTTGATACCAACAAAGAAGAACAAACTTCATCAGGAAAATTAATTGTCCAGGTAATGAATAGTGCCGCCGGAATTGTTCCGCTAGAGATTTCCTATTTAACACAAAGTGCTTCTTGGAATCCTTTTTACGATTTGCGTACCGAAAGTGTAAATGCTCCAATCAATATGGTTTATAAAGCACAGGTTGTTCAAAACAGCGGCATTGACTGGAAAAAAGTTAAACTGACTTTATCAAGCGGTTATCCGAACCAAAATAATCAAGCTCCGATATTAAGTTCTTGGTTTTTAAGAAACAATGTTAATTATGGTTATAATCAAAGAGTTGCTGCCAACCAATTGCAAAGTGCTATGGGAGTAATAAAAGAAGAAGCAATTCAAGATGCGGTGATATCTGCGGCGCCAAAGATGAAAAAATCTTCTGTTTCCGATTTTACAACTGTTGCAGAAAACCAACTAAATATTGCTTTTGATATTGATATTCCGTATGATATTCTTTCTAACGGAAAAGTACACAGTGTTTCCTTAAAAGAAATCAAACTTCCGGCAACGTATAAATACTACGCCGTTCCGAAAGTAGAAAATGAAGCTTTCCTTCTTGCCGAGATTGCCGATTACAGCAAATACAATTTATTGCAAGGCGAAGCCAATATCATTTTTGAAGGAATGTATGTTGGAAAAACTTTCATAGAGCCAAATCAGACTTCTGATACTTTAAATTTAAGTATGGGACGTGATAAAAAGGTTTCAATTAAACGCGAGAAAGTTGCCGACAAATCGGGAACTAAGTTTTTGTCTTCTAGAAAAGAACAAACTTTTACTTACGACATAACTGTTCGAAATAATAAAAAAGAACCAGTTGAGCTTTTACTAAAAGATCAATATCCGTTGACAACTAACAAAGAAATCGAGGTGGAATTACTGCAAAGCGACAGCGCAAAAGTAAATGCTGAAACTGGAATTCTAACTTGGCAATTACAGCTGAAACCAAATGAAACCAAAAAGATCAGAATAAGTTATCGTGTAAAATATCCTAAAGATCAGGTTTTGAATTTATAAAATCTCCTCAAAAACAAATCCCGATAGTTGTAAAGCTATCGGGATTTTATTTTTATTTAATTCGCAAAAAAATTAAGGCGCTGGATCAGGAATTATGGCCTGAACAGCATCAATTTCTGCTAAGATTTGTTTTGAAAGTACAACATCAATTGTGTCGATGTTTTCTTTTAATTGTTCCAAAGTGGTTGCTCCAATAATTGAGCTTGTCAAAAATGGCTGCTGCAATACAAATCCCATTGCTAATTGCGTTAATGTCAAACCGTGTTTTTTAGAGATTTCCTGATACAATTTTGTTGCTTCGGTACATTGGTCGCTATTGTAACGTTTGTATTGCGGAAAAAGGGTAATTCTCGCTTTTGGATGACTTTCTCCTGTTAAGAATTTCCCAGTGAGAACTCCAAAGGCTAAAGGCGAATATCCCAATAAACCAACATTTTCGTATTTCGAAACTTCTGCAGAATTCACTTCAAACAAACGGTTCAATAAAGAATACGGATTTTGAACGGTTTTGATTCTTGGCAGATTGTTGTATTTGCTTTCTTCTAAAAGACGCATCATTCCCCAAGCATTTTCATTTGAAACCCCAATATGTTTGATTTTACCTTCTTTGATTAATCCGTCGAAAGTTTCTAAGATTTCTCTGAAGTTATCTTCCCAAACATCATCGTGTCCTTGAAATGCGCGCGTTCCGAAATTATTCGTTTTTCTTTCCGGCCAGTGCATTTGATACAGATCGATATAATCAGTCTGTAGTCTTTTTAAGCTGTTTTCAACTGCATATTTAATACTTGCAGGAGAAAAATCCAGCTTCTCGCGCATATAACCAAAATTCGGATTTGGTCCTGCAATTTTAGAGGCTAAAACAACTTTATCTCTGTTTCCTGATTTTTTAAACCAAGTTCCAATAATTTTCTCTGTGCTCCCGTAAGTCGCTTCACTCGCTGGAACCGAATACATTTCGGCTGTATCGAAGAAATTTACGCCTCTTTCAAGAGCATAATCCATTTGTTCGTGGCCTTCGGCTTCCGTATTCTGCTGTCCGAAAGTCATAGTTCCCAGACAAATTTTACTAACTTTTATATCGGTGTTTGGTAATGTAGTGTATTTCATTTTTTCTTTAGGTTCAAAGTTGCAAAGAAGCAAAGGTACAAAGTGATTTTTCAAATCGAAATGTGAGAAAGGTTAAAAAAAGTACAAGATTTTTACACCTTTCTGCAAGGTTTCTCAAACCTTGTAGGTATTTATAAATTCAAACAAAAGCTAAACCTACAAGGTTTTGAAAACCTTGCAGGATAAAAATTCCAAAAATCGAAAAAGTAAAAAAGGCTCAAAAGTAAAAACCTTTGAGCCTTTGCACCTTAGAACCTTTGTCCCTTAGTTTATGCTATTCAACATCTCAGCAATCTCGTCTAATCTTGGAGTTAAGATGATTTCGATTCTTCGGTTTTTAGCTTTTCCTTCTGGAGTTGCGTTACTTGCCAAAGGAGAGAATTCGCTTCGTCCTGCTGCTGTTAATTTTTGTTTGTTGATTTTTGGGTTTTCACTTAAAATTGCTACGATTGCTGTTGCTCTTTTAGTCGATAAATCCCAGTTGTTTGCAATTGGTCCTGAACCAGCATATGGATCATCATCTGTATGACCTTCAATTAAAACAGAAAGATCTGGATTATCACCTAAAACTTTTCCAAGTTCTACAACGGCTTTTCTACCTTCTGTTCCCACTGCCCAGCTTCCTGAATTGAAAAGTAATTTGTTTTCCATAGAAACATATACTTTTCCGTTTTTATGTTCAACTGTTAAACCTTTACCTTCAAAACCTGTTAAGGCTTTCGATAAAGTTTCTTTCAGTTTACGCATGGCTTCTTCTTTGGCAGCGATCATATCCTCAAGTTCTTTTAAACGACTTGCTGTTTTGTCTAAACGAGCTTGTTCATCTGCAAGAGCTTTACCTTTTGCTTCTAATTGCGCTAATAATTCACGGTTTTTAGCCAAGTTTTTTTCTAGTGCATCGTTACTGTTTTTTTCCAATGCATTATAAGAATCCTGTAATACTTTGTATTTATTTTGAGCTGCGGCTAAATCTGCTTTTTGTTTTGCCAAATCATCATTAGCACTTGCTAAATCTTTAGTCAGTTTATCACGATCGACTTCTAATTGATTCTTTGCTTTCTTTAAATTTTCATTTTCGTCAGCGATAGAACGGTTTTCTTTTTTTAGATCTGAATATTTGGTTTCAAGATCATTGTAAATCTTTTTGGATACGCATGAAGTAGCTGATAATGCTAAAACTACTAATCCGATGGAGGCTTTTTTAATCATGTTCTTTTTGGTTTTATTAGGGGCGTATTAATACTCTGGATCATGTTCGAAGAAATTGAGATTCAATATTCTTCAAACCGCAATTCTTTCAACAAGAACAATACCAAACTTTTATTCAATCTCGACTAAAACCGGACAATGATCTGAGTGAACTGCATCTGGAAGAATAACCGCACGTTTTAATCGATGCTCCATTTCATTGCTCACCAAATTGTAATCGATACGCCAGCCTTTGTTATTGCCTCTTGCTCCTGCTCTATAGCTCCACCACGAATAATGGTGCGGATCTTTATTAAAATGGCGGAAACTATCAATGAAACCTGATTTCATAAACGCATCCAGCCAAGCACGTTCTGCCGGTAAAAACCCTGAAACAGTCTTATTTCGAACGGGATCGTGAATATCGATTTCTTCATGGCAGATATTATAATCACCACAAATAATAAGATTCGGAATAGCCAATTTCAATTCGTTTATGTAAGCCTGAAAATCATCCATAAACATAAATTTATGATCTAATCTTTCAATATTTGTTCCTGATGGAAGGTACAAACTCATCACCGAAACATCTTCAAAGTCAGCACGAAGGTTACGTCCTTCAAAATCCATATGATGAATCCCGGTTCCATACACTACTTCTTTGGGTTCAATTTTAGATAAAATAGCAACACCGCTATATCCTTTTTTGGTGGCCGGATAATAATATTGGTACGGATAACCTGCCGCAGTAATATCAGCAACAGGAATCTGATCTTTAGTTGCTTTTATCTCCTGAAGGCAGATTACATCAGGGCTTGCCTGTTTCAGCCATTCGATAAAACCTTTGGTAATTGCAGCACGGATTCCGTTTACATTATAAGAAATAATTTTCATCAGTTAGTCATTTTTAGGATTTCAAATGTAATAAAAATGTGGAAAGTTTATAATCGAATCTTCGAAAAGTAGAGTTTTTTGTTATCTTTGTTCGCTGCTCTAATAATATTAAAAATAGTACATGGGTTTAGTTACCGCGAAAGAAGTTGCAAAAGCAATAAATGTTGAAAAGTACGGAGTTTTCGGTACGTTTTCTGGCTGGATTCTTATGAAGGTTCTTAAGATCTCTACCCTTAATAAAATTTACGATCGCAATAAACATTTGGAAGATCTTGCGTTTTTGAACGGAATTTTGGATGAGATGGAAATCAAATTTGAAATACCGGAAGAAGATTTAAAACGTCTGCCGAAAGATGGTGCGTATATTACTATTTCTAATCATCCGCTTGGAGGAATTGATGGAATTTTACTATTGAAATTAATGCTTGAAAGAGAGCCAAATTTCAAAATCATTGCCAATTTCTTATTGCATAGAATTGTTCCGATGAAAAAATACATTATGCCGGTTAATCCTTTTGAAAATCACAAGGATGCTAAATCGAGTGTAATTGGTATTAAGGAAACGTTACGTCATTTAAGTGATGGAAAACCTTTAGGAATTTTCCCTGCCGGGGAAGTTTCGACTTATAAAGATGGAAAATTAGTAGTCGATAAGCCTTGGGAAGAAGGCGCTTTAAAACTAATCAGAAAAGCCAAAGTACCAGTTGTTCCTATTTACTTTCATGCAAAAAACAGTAAATTATTCTACTGGCTTTCTAAAATTGATGATACGTTACGTACTGCCAAATTACCATCTGAGCTTTTAACGCAGAAAGATCGTGTGATTAAAGTCCGTATTGGAAAACCAATTTCGGTTAACGAACAAAATGAAATCGAATCTTTTGAAGAATATTCAGAATTCTTAAGAAAGAAAACCTATATGCTTGCCAATCCTTTTGAAAAGGATACCAAATTGATTGATACCGCAACCGCAAGTCTTAAGATTACAAAAGCACCTAAAAAGATTGTTACGCCTGCAAATGAATCAAAATTAATTGATGAAGTTCAGGCTTTAAGAAATAGCGACAGTAGATTTCTACAAAGTAAAAACTATGAAGTTTTCTTTGCGAGCGCAAAAGAGATTCCGAATATTTTACATGAAATTGGACGTTTACGTGAAATTACTTTTCGTGAAGTGGGCGAAGGAACCAACGAATCTATTGATATAGATGAATACGACCAATATTATCACCATATGTTTTTATGGGATGATGAAACCAAAAAGATTGCCGGAGCATATCGTATGGGATTGGGTTCTGAGATTTATCCGAAATACGGAATTGAAGGTTTCTATCTAACCGATCTTTTCAGATTTGAACCGGAACTTCACGATATGATGCACAAATCGATCGAAATGGGACGTGCCTTTATCGTAAAAGAATACCAGCAGAAACCAATGCCTTTATTTTTATTGTGGAAAGGTATTATTCATACTACTTTGCGTCATCCGGAACATAAATATTTAGTAGGAGGTGTAAGTATCAGTAATCAATTCTCTGATTTCTCTAAATCACTGATGATTGAGTTTATGAAATCAAACTATTACGATCCGTATATTGCACAATATATTCATCCGAAGAAAGCTTATAAAGTAAAACTAAAAGACGCTGACAAAGATTTTATCTTCGATGAAGCAGAATCAGATCTTAACAAGTTTGACAAAATCATCGACGAACTGGAACCAGGAAATTTACGTTTGCCAGTTTTAATCAAAAAGTACATCAAGCAAAATGCGCGTGTAGTAGCTTTTAACGTCGATCCATTGTTCAATAATGCTATAGACGGTTTAATGTACATTAGAATTGCAGATATCCCTGAAAGCACCATGAAACCTGTAATTGAAGAGTTTCAGATTGAATTGGAAAAGAAATTATCTGAGAAAGAAGATTAAGCGCAAAACCATAAATAAGAAAGCCGTTTCTAATTAGAAACGGCTTTTTTTTATACTTAACTTAAACCAGAAAAAATTATTCTTTTCCAATTTCACTAATATCTTCTAATTGGTTTTTAGGATCTGCACCGTATTGATTTGGTCCTTTATCGCCTTCGATAGTAAGTAAATAAATATTATAAAATGGTATTATTATATACCACCATTCTTTATCAATATCGTGCATTCTACGAACTCCAACTGCAATACCAGGAATAAGGACTGCTAAACTATATATGTTTCCAATTATAGTCAGACTAGGCGAAATTAAGCCCGCAATAAACCCAAGAACAAAAGAAATAATAACGTTCACTAAAAAGAACATCCAATATTCTCTTCTCCTTGCTCTTCCTTTAAAATTCAAATAGTTTTCAAAAACTACTTTCTTGTACATTTCTAACATAATAACTCTTTTAAAAAATTTCCCTACTCTTATGGATTTTCAGTTCCTCCATTTGTAATTTAAAAACGTGCAATATTAGCCACTTCAAATTTTATGTTGTGGAACTATACGTTTAAAAACTAACAGAATAAGGTTATTTTTTAGCGTGTTAAAACTGTAAAAAGATCAAATAAAAAATCCCATTTTTCAAAATGGGATTTTTAATGCTTTTAGAACCAAGGCTTTCTACCAACTTGATACGTTTGATAAAAGTCTTCATCCGTTTTTGTTAAGTAGATAATACCTTCTATGAAACCAACTAAACTTGCTGCACCACAAGTAACGATGGTAAGTATTAATTGAATGATTCCTTCTTTTTGATAACCTAAATAAAATTTGTGTATTCCAAATCCTCCTAATAAGATTCCTAAAACACCTGCAGTAACTTTTTTGTTTTCTGGTTTTAAATTATTTTCCATGTTTACTGTTTTAAAGTTTGTATTTAAATCAAAAAAATATTCATAAAAAAATCCCATTTGTATCTAGCCAAATGGGATTAAAATATATTAGAACCAGCCTTTTTTACCTACTTGGTAAGTTTGGTAGAATTCTTCATCAGATTTTGTTAAATAGATAATTCCTTCAATAAAACCTATTAAGCTTGCTGCTCCACAAGTAACGATAGTAAGTATTATTTGAATGATTCCTTCTTGTGTGTATCCTAAAATGAATTTATGTATTCCAAATCCTCCTAATACGATTCCTAAAATTCCGGCTACAACTTTTTTATTTTCTTGTGTAGGCTGTGATGGAGTATTCCAACTTTCTGGTTTTGTAGTTTCCATTTAATTATATGTTAGTTAATTATTATTGCAATTCAACTTTTCCAATTTCATTGATTTCTTCAACATTGTTTTTAGGATCAGATCCGTATTGGTTTGGTCCGTAGTTTCCTTCTGTGCATAATAAAATCAACGCCCAGATTCCTCCAATAAGCGGAATAAAAGATACAAAATAATACCAGCCGCTTTTGCCAATATCATGCATTCTTCGTACTGTAACAGCTAATAACGGAATTAATGTAGCCAAAGAATAAAGAAGAAAAAGACCATATCCAACAAATACACCTGTAAGGGCATCACCCAGAATACCACCAATAATTAAACCTATAATCATTAATGCAAAACAGATTAAACTGCTGGCAAGTGCAAAATACCAATATTCACTTCTTCTCGCACGTCCCTTAAAGTTGGCATAGTTTTCAAAAACTACTTTTTTGTACCATTCAATCATAATCAATTAAAATTAGTTTAAACACCTACTCTTTAAGGATTTTCGGTTTCTCCTATTTCAAAAGAATTCTGCCTATTTAGACTCATTCTTTTAAGAATCGGCAACAATATTATTAAAAATTAACAAATAAAACTAATCGGTAACGAAAAATTTACAGGAAAAGACTCGTTATTAAAATTAAAAAAAAATAAATCTAACTTTGGGCATAAACAGCCTTGATTTTATCTACGATTACCTGCGCCAAACGTTCGTGACTTTCAAAAGTCCAACCCGCAATATGCGGCGTTAATAAAACATTTTTTGCTTCTAGCAGATATTGAAATGCTTCAGGGGTATTTTTATCCTGAAAAAGGGTTTCAAATGAAAGCTTTTCATATTCCAAAACATCTAAACCAGCACCTAAAACCTTTTTTGATTTCATGGCTTCAACTAAATCAGCCGTTACGATGTTTTTACCACGAGATGTGTTAATAATCCAAAATGGTTTTGCAAAGGCATTTATAAAATCTGCATTTACCATTTTGTCGGTTTGCGGTGTCCAAGGAAGGTGAAGACTTAAAACATCGGTTCTTTTTTGTAATTCTGCTAAAGAAACCTGTTTTGCATTTTCATCACCTACATTATCCAAAATATCGTAACACAAAACCTCAGCATCAAAACCACGAAGTTTTTTGGCAAAGGCTTTTCCCATATTTCCATACCCAATAATTCCGACTGTTTTACCATCTAATTCATGCCCGCGATTGCTTTCACGATTCCATTGACCCGCTTTTACTTCGGCGTCGGCCTGATTTAAATTATTAAAAAGGGACAATATTACTCCTAAAGAATGTTCTGCAACAGCGTTGCGATTTCCTTCAGGCGCAGCAATTAAATGAATTCCTTTTGATGAAGCATACTCACAATCAATACTTTCCAGACCAGCACCTACCCTAGCAATAAACTGCAGATTTGTGGCTTTATCTAAAAAAGTCTTATCAATCTTGAAACGGCTTCGAATTACAATTCCGTTATACTCTTGGATTTTAGCTTCGATTTCTTCTTTAGAAGATTTAAAATCGGCGTGATTTTCAAAACCTGCTTCTTCTAACTGGTTCCAGAGAACTGGATGATTACTATCGATATGAAGAATTTTTACACTCATTTTTATTGTTTTTAATGTTAGACAAAAATACGAGTAAAGCTTTATAATTTATCTGGGAAGAAGGTAAAACTCACCAACAAAACGATCAAAGTTTTGTATTGCTCAGATTTTTTTTAACTTTGAAAGTATAGCACAAAGAATTTAGTATTTCTAATTCTTGAGAAAATCTTCCGCAATGAAACTAACCAAGACTTTTAAAGCCTTTTTTGAAAACGAAAAATCAGGAGGATTGCTCTTATTATTTGTTACGCTTATTTCATTGTATGTCGCCAACTCATCGCAGGGAACAACCTATATTGCTTTTTGGGAAAAAGATCTCGGCGGACATTCGATCACACATTGGATTAATGACGGTTTAATGACCATTTTCTTTTTACTGATTGGCCTGGAACTCGAACGCGAAATTTACCATGGCGAATTATCGAATATAAAAAATGCATCACTGCCTATTATGGGCGCGCTTGGCGGAATGCTTATTCCGGCCGCTACATTTTTAGCTTTAAACCTTAAAACTTCAACCCAAAATGGAGCGGGAATTCCAATGGCAACAGATATTGCTTTTGCAATAGGAATTCTATCGCTTTTAGGCAATAAAGTTCCGGCATCATTAAAAGTATTTTTAACCGCTCTTGCCGTTATTGATGATCTGGGGGCAATAATTGTGATTGCCGTTTTTTATACCAGTTCGATTTCTTTTTTAAATCTTGGAATCGCTTTGGGAATCTGGTTTGTATTGTTTGTTTTAAACCGAATGAAAATTCACAACCTGATTCCCTATTTAATTGGCGGGGTTATTATGTGGTATTTTATGCTGAATTCGGGTATTCATGCTACGATTACTGGAGTTATTCTAGCATTTGTGATTCCGTTTGGCGATGGCGGCAAAAAAACTTCTTCATACCGATTACAGCATTTTCTGCACGAACCAGTGGCTTTTATTATTCTGCCTTTGTTTGCAATTGCTAATACTTGTATTGCCATCGACGCAGATTGGTATTCAGGATTACACACTCCCAATGCCTACGGAATTATTCTTGGATTGGTTATTGGAAAACCTCTAGGCATTATTCTCTTCTCATCAATTGGAGTAAGTGCAGGATTGTGTGCGCTTCCTAAAACCTTAAAATGGTCGCATATTTTGGGCGCTGGAATGCTAGGCGGAATTGGTTTTACAATGTCTATTTTTATAACACTTCTTGCTTTTAAAGATCCTGAGATTATCCTGTATTCTAAAATCTCAATTCTGATCGCTTCACTGTTATCAGGAATTTTAGGATTCGCTTATCTAAAGTTTATTTTATCTAAGAAAACGACTTAATTATGAAATTCCATTTAATTGTATCTGCATTATTCATTTTTACAGTTTCAGCCTGTACAAACAAAAAGCCAGAACCGGTAGTTGAGAAAGCTGATACGAAGCCAGAAGTTGTTCTCCAAAAAACAGAAAATGATCCTATCGAAGGAATTTACGAAACCAAATTAGACGATATTGATTCGGGTGAATGTAAAATCACATTAGAAATAACCAAAACTTCAAAAGGCTATTCTTATTTTCTAAAAACAGAAAAAAGACAGCTGAAAGGAATCGCCACTTTTACCACAGAAAAATCGGGAGAAAAGTTATTGTTTTTGGAAGACATACAATGGGATGAATACGAAGGTGATATTAGCAATGAAGATGAAAATGAAGATACTTCTGAAGCTAAAGAAATAGAAATTCCTGTTGGGATTGGCGCTGGTTATGTAAAAGACACTCTTACCATTCAGAATTATGGCAATTCTATGAATTCATATACGAAGATTTCAGAATGTGGACGAAAATATATTCGGTTGATTAAGAAATAAAAGTCAATTTTATAAATTCTAATCATCGTCAAATCAATACATGAAAAAAATCAGACAAATACTTACTGTATCGATAACCATTATGATAGTGCTTATGGGAGTAATATTTTATCAAATAAAGTACAATCCCGTAAATCCAGATTTGAATTGTCAAATACCCGTTCCCTTTTGTGGAACTCAAGCTTTCATAACGAAAGACATTGCAAAGGGAAAAGAAATTTTTAATTCAAATTGTGCAGCTTGCCATAAACTAGATGCCAAAAGCACCGGACCCGCACTTCGCAATATAGATTCTTTAGTTTTTGTAAAATGGATGCTCATAAAAAAGCATAAAATCGACACTACCAAAATTGAAAAATTAGCAATTGATTATCATAGAACAATGTTTAAAAAGACTATCAATGAAGAAAATCTTCCTTTCTTAATTGATTACTGTTCAGGAATACGTTATTAAAACAAAAAATTCCAAACTCTATTTTAAATTGGAATTTGGAATTTTTCTTTTTTGGAATTTCTTTTAAAATTACCCTTTGATCTGTTTCAAAGAAGTTTTAATTCCTTTTATTAAAGATGAACTAAATCCATTATGTTCCATTTCATTTAAACCTACAATGGTACAGCCTTGCGGTGTTGTTACGCGATCGATTAATTGCTCTGGGTGTACTCGTTCTTCTAAAAGCATTTTTGCCGCTCCTTTTACGGTTTGTGCCGCAATTGCCAAAGCGGTATTAGAATCGAATCCAATTTCAATTCCTGCCTGCATAGAAGCACGAATATAACGTAAAGCATACGCAGTACCACAAGCACCTAAAACAGTCGCTGCATCCATTAATTTTTCATCAATTACCGGAGCAGTTCCTAAATCTTGAAATAAGTCTACAATTGGCGCGGCGTTTTCTTTATATTTTTCAGGGAAAGAAATACAAGTAGCTGATTCACCAAATTGAGCAGCAATATTCGGCATAATACGCACCACCGGATAATCGTTGTTTGTTTTTGACTGAAGTGTATCTAGAGATAATCCACTTACGGCAGATGCAATAGTTTTATTTTGAATCACCGGAAGGATTTCTGCCAGAACAGTATCAACTTGATATGGCTTGATGGTTAAAATCACTACATCAGCTTCCTGAATAGCATGTTTATTATCTGAAGAAACCGTAATTCCGTATTCAGATAAATATTCAATGCTTGCGGTGTTTCTTCTTGTAACGGTAACTTGGTTATTTTTAGAGAATTTAGCAATTCCCAAGGCAATAGAAACTCCAAGGTTTCCTCCTCCAATAATGTGTACTTTCATTCTTCCTGGTTTGAATTTATTATGGCTGATTAACAGTAAATTTTCCGCCTGTAAATTACGCAGATTTTAGAGATTTTAAATCACTGCAATCGGATAATTTGTGGCAAAAATCTAAAATCCAAGAATCAATTTGGCTACTCCAAAATAGAGCATAATACCAAAAACATCATTTGTTGTTGTGATAAATGGACCAGTCGCAATTGCGGGGTCAATTTTATTTTTATTTAAGAAGAGTGGCACTAAAGTCCCTAAAGTTGCTGCAAATAGAATAACAACAATCATAGAAATCGAAATGGCAAAACCTACCAAATACTGTTGGTACATGATAGAATGATATCCTAATAAAAGCAAAGAAATGATACTTCCAGAAATCATCGAAACCGTAATTTCTTTCGTAAAATATCCACGGCTGAAATCTTTCAAAGTTCCGTTTGCCAAACCTTGCACAACGATTGCAGATGCCTGAACACCAATATTTCCTGCAGTTGCAGATAACAACGGCACAAAAATAATTAAGGTTGAATATTTTTGAAATGTACTTTCGTTTCCTTTCAATACAAAAGATGCGACAATTTCGATTACCATACCTATTAGAAGCCAAGGCAAACGTGCTTTTGTCAATTCGTAAACGCTGTCATTCGATTCAACGTCCTGCGTAATACCGGCCGCCAATTGGTAATCTTTGTCAGCTTCTTCCTTGATTACGTCTACGATGTCATCAATTGTAATTCTTCCCACCAAACGTCCCAGCTCATCCACAACTGGAATTGCCTCTAAATCGTACTTCTGCATGATACGGGCAACTTCAACGTCTTCAGTATCTACTTTTACGAAGTTTAATTTTCGGATATATACATCTCCAATCTGTGTTTTGGTTGAAGAAGTCAAAAGATCTTTAAGTGATAATCGTCCTTTTAAGCGGTTTTCGTCATCCACTACATAAATCGAATGTACTCTTGAAACGTTTTCTGCCTGAATACGCATTTCTTTTACGCATGTTAGTACATTCCAATTTTCATTCACTTTTACAAGCTCTTTTCCCATCAAACCACCGGCCGTGTTTTCGTCGTAACGCAAAAGGTCAACGATATCTTTGGCGTGTTCAACGTCGACTAATTCCGAGATTACTTCTGCTTTAATTTCCTGAGAAAGTTCAGCGATAATGTCGGCAGCATCATTCGTTTCAAGCTCATCAAGCTCTTCTGCAATTTCTTTTGGTGAAAGTCGGCTTAAGATATTTTCACGCAGATCTTCTTCTAATTCAAGAAGAATTTCGGCGGTTTTATCACTATCTAAAACCTTAAAAATGTAGGTGGCTTCGTCAAAATCTAATTCTTCTAGGATTTCGGCGATATCAGCATGGTGCAGATCGTTGAGTAAAACTTCAAGTTCTTTGTCGTTTTTCTTTGTGATCAGTTCCTCTAACTGCTGTATAAAATCTTTACTAACTTTGAACTCCATCGGCTTCTATTTTTTGAGTTAGTTCAATAAATTCCTCTACGCTTAACTGTTCCGGACGTTTATCAAAGATAGTGTCTTCTCGCAGTTTATCAGATAAATTTAATGTTTTCAAACTGTTACGTAATGTTTTTCGTCTCTGCTGAAAAGCGGTTTTTACAACCGTAAAAAATAGCTTTTCACCACAAGGAAGACTGTAATCTTCCTTTCGGGTCATTTTCATCACACCCGATTTAACCTTGGGCGGAGGAATAAAAACATTTTCGTCTACAGTAAACAAATACTCAGTATCATAGAAAGCCTGTGCCAGAACAGACAAAATTCCGTATGTTTTGGATCCTTTTTTCTCGCAGATTCGTTCTGCAACTTCCTTTTGGAACATTCCAGAAAATTCTGGAATCTGATCTCTAAATTCTAATGTTCGAAATACAATTTGAGATGAAATATTGTACGGGAAGTTACCAATTATAGCGAACTGCTTGTTTTCGTAAACTTTATTTATATTGTATTTCAGAAAGTCTTCTGAAATAATTTTGTCTTTTAATTTTGGATAATTAGCATCCAAATACGCAACAGATTCCGTATCAATCTCAATTACTCGAGTGATAATGGGCTTGTCAAGTAAATATTTAGTAAGCACACCCATTCCTGGTCCTATTTCTAAAACCTCATCGTATCCTTTTAGACTCAAAGTATCGGCAATTGCTTTTGCGATGCTTTCGTCTTTCAAGAAGTGCTGTCCTAAATGTTTTTTGGCTTTTACTTTTTCCATTTTCTTTCTTGTTTGCCGCGAGGCTGCAAAAGTATTCTTTTTACTGCGAAGGCGCTAAGAAGCAGAGCATTATTTTTTTATTTTTTTTATTGCCACAAAGGCACTAAGGCACAAAGTTTTGTTTCTTCTGAAACGAATTCTGTAATAATATTTACTAAAAAACTGCGACTGTGACTGAAAACTAAAAAACTAGTGTTCTGAAATAACTTCTAATTCTGTTCTGAAAGAGAGCATTTTATCTGCAAATAATTCCAACGCTTCTCTATCAAATTTTGGCTGATCTTCCAGATAATATTTCTCCAAAGTATCTTTACTATCAGTTGTGTATTGAACCGAATACGTAATACCTCCCATTTCTTCTTCAATTAGAACTTTTACAATTCTTGCCGAAGAGAATTTTTGGGTTGCCAGAATTTCGGGTATGTGCTTTTCCTGCATCCATTTTAACCATTGGTCGTGAACGCTTTCGTGTATATTAGTGGTGATGTTGTAAATAATCATTTTTTCTTGTTTAATCGTTTATTCGGTTAAACGGTTAATAGATTAACCGCTTAAACCAAACTACAAATTCTTATCTCCTCTCAATTCTCGGTATTTTTTTCTGGCATCTACAAAGTAAATACTATCCTGATGGTTAAAAATTACCTTTTCATATAAGGGTTTTGCCTTTTCTATATCTTTCAGTTCATCGTTGTAAATTTCTGCCGAAAAGAACAACGCTTCATCTACATAAATTCCGTCGCTATGATTGTCAATGATCTGCTGGTATTGGCTTAAAGCCGAAGCATAGTCTTTCTGACTTTCATAAATTTTACCTAAACGCAACAATGTAACCGCTTCTATTTCTTGTCCTTTAAAGGATTTTAGAATGTTTTGAAACTGAGTAATGGCTTCTTGTTTCTTATTCTGATACAATAGAAAATCCCCTTTCGCAAATTGCTTTAAAGCCGTTTGTGTCGAATCAGCTGCAGTATTGTCGTTAATCAGTAAGAAATATTCGAGAGCGTCGTTGGCAATTAATTGTGTGTTAGCCGATTTTAATTCTTTAAACTGTTTTAAAGCCCATTCGAAATCGCCTTTGTAATAACTTGTTTTAGCCGCTTTCAAACTCGCTTCATGCGCCATTACATCGTTCTTTAAATCGAGCTGAATCTGCGAATAGTAAATCAAAGCTTGATTGTATTTTTCTTCCAAAAGCAGAATATCGGCTAATTCCATTTTAGCGTCAGCTTGCTGATACGCATTTAAGTTTAATTCTAATGCTTTTTTGACTACTGCTTTCGCTTCTTCTGTTTTCTTTAAATTAAAAGCTAGAAAATGCGCTTGAATCAACTGCAAAGATAACGTAAATGGATTTACTTCATAAGTTACAAGCAATTGCTGCAACTCGTTTGTAATGGCTGGATAATCTTTTTCCTGAGCTTTATCAATCTTAATCTGCATTAAACTCGCATTACTTTGAATGAGTAAATCGCGGTCTTTTGTATTTTGAAGAATGAAGTTTAAAATTTCAGAAGCCGTTTCGGTATCGTCTTCATTCAGTGCAAACTGACTTAAATTAACAATGCTGATTAACGATTCTGGTTCGCGTTTGTAAATGGCTTTTTCCTGAATAAATGCTTTTCCAAATTCTTTCTGCTGTACATAAAACCAACTTAAATAGTGGTTCCAGAAAACGTCTTGTTCTTTCTGCGTTCTTAAAATTAAAGCTTTACGCATGGCGTCTTTAAAAGCCGTATTATCGGTTTCGCCATTCATAAAACGCGATAATTGCGTCTGGATCAAATTGGCATTCTGTTGATTATTGTATGATTCTGTCAGCAAAAGATCAATCATCAAATCGGTTTTTCCTAACTGGCCGTATAGCATTCCAATCTGAAAATTGAAGTTGTAATTCGGCTGCACCTGCATTCCCGTTTGATACGATTTTAAAGCATATTCTAAAAGCACTTTTCTTTCAAAAGCATTTCCAACTCCATAAACATCATTTGGATTGGTTTTGATTTTCTCAATTGCCTGATCGTAGTAATTTTTGGCTTTGGATTCGTTTTTCTGTAATTGATAGTTATATCCTAATTCTACCAAAAAAGCACCTTGTTTGTAGCGGTTGTAACGTTCCTGAATTGTTTTTTCGGCAAGATCAAATTGCTGCAACTGCTGATAACAGTCAATCGTTCTTAAAAAATATTGCGTATTAGAAGGTGAACTTTTTAAAAGATCCTCATATATAAGTTTGGCTTTTTCGAAATCGCCTTTATCGTAATAATTGTTCGCTAATTGTTCGTTCTGCGAAAATATAATCCCAGACCAAAACAAAATGACATAGATAAAGATGTTTTTCATAATTGCAGATTTTTTTTAGTTCTCAGTTTTCAGTTTTCAGTCGCAGTTCTCGGTTTTCAGTATGCAAACTGCAACTCTAAACTGGGACTTTTTTAGTTTTCAATCTGGCAAACTGTAAACTGTCACTGTAAACTGTGACTTTTTCAATTACTATACACTGACTTTTTACTTTTCCAAAAAATCAAACCTAGGCCAATTAAAATGAAAGGAACACTCAAAATCTGTCCCATATTAATCAGCATATTATTCTCGAAAGCTTCTTGATTTTCTTTGAAAAATTCAATTATAAATCGGGCCAGAAATAATAAAGTTAAGAAACTTCCAAAGATTAATCCATGTGCATTACGAATTCTTTCTGATTTGTACATGTAAAACAATAATCCGAAGATCAGTAAATAGGCAAATGCTTCGTACAATTGTGTGGGATGTCTCGGAATTAAATCATCTCTCTGAAAAACAACTCCCCAGCTTCCGTCAGTCGGTTTTCCATAAATTTCGGAATTCATAAAATTCCCAAATCTGATAAAAGCACCTGTAACTGGAACGGCAACCGCCATTTTATCCAAAAGTGCAAAGAAGTTTACTTTATATTTTCGGCAGTATAAAATCATTGCTGTTAAAACACCAATTGATCCGCCGTGGCTTGCCAATCCTTGATAACCAACAAATTCGTATGAACCTTTGATTTTTTGAATTGGTAAAAGTATTTCTATTGGATGCTGAAAAAAATATCCCGGTTCGTAAAAGAAACAATGTCCGAGTCTGGCACCTAAAACAGTTCCAACAATGACATAAATAAGTAAGCTGTCGAGATTGTCTAAGGAAAGATTTTCCTTTTTGTAAATATTTCTGACGATGTAAAACCCAAGAAGAAGTCCAGAGGCAAAAAGAGCACCGTAATACTTGAGAGGAAAACTATCTGTTATCCAATAAATCACTGGATCAACGTTCCAATATACTATTCCATTCTTCATTACTCTCAATTTTCAGTCTCAGTTTTCAGTTTCCAGTCACAGTTTCCAGCGCATGACTGAAAACTGTGATTGTGACTGAAAACTAAAAATTAGTTTATAATATCAAATCCGCAGTAAGGACGTAAAACTTCTGGGATTACGATTCCTTCTGGAGTTTGGTAGTTTTCAATAATTCCAGCTAAAACACGTGGAAGCGCTAATGAACTTCCGTTTAAAGTGTGTGCTAATTGGTTTTTTCCATCTTTGTCTTTGAAACGTAATTTCAAACGGTTTGCCTGGAAAGTCTCGAAGTTAGAAACAGAACTAATTTCTAACCAACGATCTTGAGCGGTTGAAAACACTTCAAAATCATAAGTCAATGCAGATGTGAATCCCATATCGCCTCCGCAAAGACGCAAAATTCTATATGGTAATTTCAATTCTTGAAGAATGTTTTTCACATGTTCTACCATTCCATCTAATGCTGCATAAGAATTGTCTGGATGCTCGATACGAACAATTTCTACCTTATCGAATTGATGCAGACGATTTAATCCACGAACGTGCGCCCCGTAAGAACCTGCTTCACGACGGAAACATGGCGTATAAGCGGTTTGCAGAACTGGAAGTTCACTTTCATTTAAAATAACATCACGGAATAAGTTCGTAACTGGAACTTCAGCCGTTGGAATTAAATATAAATCGTCAAGACCTGCATGGTACATCTGGCCTTCTTTGTCTGGTAATTGTCCCGTTCCGTAACCCGAAGCTTCGTTTACCAAATGAGGAACTTGAACTTCAGTGTAACCTGCAGCGGTATTTTTATCTAAAAAGTAGTTGATTAAAGCACGCTGTAAACGAGCTCCTTTTCCTTTGTAAACAGGAAATCCAGCACCAGTAATTTTTACACCAAGTTCGAAATCGATAATATCGTATTTCTTTACTAATTCCCAGTGAGGCTGTGCGCCTTCATGTAAAACTGGAATTTCGCCTTCTTCAAAAACATTCAAATTGTCATCTGGAGTTTTTCCTTCAGGTACAATATCAGCTGGAAGATTTGGAAGTGTGTATAATTTATTGGTTAACTCAACTGCCAAAGCTTCTGCTTTTTCACCAAGTTCTTTACTTTTTTCTTTTAATGAAGCTGTTTTTTCTTTTAAGATTTCGGCTTTGGCTTTTTCACCCGCTTTCATCAATTCTCCGATATCTTTGGACAATTTATTAGATTCAGACAAAGTCTTGTCCAGCTCCACTTGTGCTGCACGACGATTTTCGTCTAGTTTCACCACCTCTTCAACAACGCTTTTAGCATCGATATTTCGTTTTGCTAAAGCCTTGATTACTTTCTCTTGATTGTCTCTAATAAATGCGATTTGTAACATAGCTTGATTTTTATAACTATTGTATTTTTTATAACGGAAGCAAATTTAATGAAATGTTTTAGAAGATCGTGACAAAGTTTAGCCACGAAGAAAGATATTTCGCAGAGATTGAATAATTATAACAGTCTTTATTCTTTTATCACTTTAAAAATTTCAACTGTTTGGCCAAAAGTAACCTTCAAAATATAAAATCCTGGGTTTAAACTAATGGTATTTATAGTTCCGTCTGTAGTTTTTCCTTTTAAAACCGATTTAGACTCAAAGTTAAAAAACTCAAAGTCGAAGTTTTTTGAGCTGAAATTTTCAACTAAAATTTCGGTTTTTGCTGGATTTGGAAAAACAAAAGGTTTATTCTTTGCTGTTTTTTCGGGCTGACGTTTATTGCACGCGCTTTCTAGCAGATCATCCAAATCAAACTCCTCGTAGGTTAAAGTGTAATTGAGTTCTCTGGCTTTTTGGAATAAAGAACAGGCATCGTCGTATTTTTTCTGGTCGAGATAAATAATGCCAAGATTTTTCATCGCATACGAATTGTTTTTATCCATTTCTAATGCTGTTTTCAAATCGGCAATTCCCTTTTTAGATTCTCCGATTTTATGATAAATCAAACCGCGGGTTGTGCGTAAATTTCTTCCTCCAGCGGTCGATTTTTCCATAATGACTTTTTCATATTGAAAAGCTTTTTCAATATTTTCAAGTGCTTTTTCGTATTCGCCTGTATCGCTGTATAATCTCGCAAGTCCCCAATATGCATAGGCATGATTGGGTTTTTCGATTACGATTTTTTCGAGATAATAACGCGCTAAATCGTATAATTTTCTGCGTTGCAACAATGTTGCAAAATTGTATAATATCTTATAATCATTAGGCGCATTCGATATTGCTTTGTAGTAATAATGGAAGGCAAAGCTTTCCATTTCGAGCGCTGCATACACACTTGCCATACGATCGTATAACTTACTTCGGAAAGCGGCGGTTTTCTTTTGTGCAGAATCAGAAAGTACTATTTTTTTATTTTCCGGGTCTTTGTCAATGGCAAATTCAACTTTCTTCAAATCTTCAATTGCTAAAGTATTATTTCCCAAACTTACACCTAAAACACCTCGATTGTAAAGATCATTAATTGTAGTAGGATTGAAATTTGTTCTGGTATTAATATCGGTCAGCATTTTTAATGCTTTCTTAACTGATTCTTCCCGATCTTTATGAAATGGGAGTTTATGATCTGTTCTTCCGGTCATTTTCCCGTGAAGGAAATTCCAGGTTACTAGTTTTTCGCCTTGAATGTTGAATTGAAAAGAATCGCCATCTTTCAATCCATCTTTATCAAAGTAAAAGGCTTCGTTGAGTTTTCCGTTTGAATAATAGGTTTTCGAACTGTCTGGCTTTTTGTCTTGACCGTACCAAATTGCTACCGAAACGACATGATCGTCATAAAAATAACGGGTAACATTTTCTTCTTTTTGTTTTTCCTGAGCCAGCAGAAAAACAGGCAGAAACGGTAAAACGAAAACTATTTTTCGAAACATGATTTATTTATAATTTATAAAACCGGTTTTTAATTATAAAAACCGGCTTCTATCGTCTTTTTTAAAAGAATATGATTTTCCGTCGTATTGTAATTTCTGAAATTCTTTTTTGACTTTTAAATCATTCTTTTGTTCAATATTATTTTCAGGATCTTCTTCTGAAGCTTCTTCATACGTGAAAATTTTAGAAACCAGCAGATCATAAAAACCATTTGTTGGAGTTCCCGAAACACTGATTCCAGTTTCTAACGTTTCAATCTGGTAAGTTCCGCCTCCGTTCGAATCGCCATTAGTAAGCCGGATGGGATATTCGTATAGAAGCTTTTTGATTTTGTTTCCGTCCAAAGTTAAAATGGTAAATTTTTCTTCAGAATACATTAAAACTCTGCTGTTTGAATATACTTCTGTAGTAAAAGCAATTGCTTTTGTTTCCTCATTCAACTGCAATAAATCTTTTAAAATAAGGGTTTTAGCAACTTTAAGACCTTCGTTTTCATAATAATCCAAATTCTGATCTGTTTCTTCGGCTAGAATTTTTCCATCTTCATTATTTACAAAAACATATTTTCTTTCGTAATGATTTCCTAAATCATCTTCTTTTGATTTCGTTTTTTTATCGCTTTTTTTAATGGTGCAAATCACAAAAAAAGTGACGTTATCATTAAACCGAATAGAACTAATGTCTTCAATTTTTAAAGTTGTGAATTTAATGTCTAGGTTTTCAGCGGTTTTTCGAAGCAGACTTAAATCCAATTGATCTGAAGAAATTATTTCTTCGTTTTTTTTAAAAATCAGTTTTTCGACTGCTTGGGGCGGCTTGTCGGTTTGAACTGCTAACGCTGGGGCGGCTTCGTCAGAGCTTTGTTTTTCATTTTTCCCGCACGAGGCAAAAAATAGAAAAATGCCACTGAGAATTAAGTAGGTTTTAATTTTCATTGGTTTCGGTTTTAAAATTAGGGGCTTTCAAATATAAAATATTCTGACTAAGCTTTTTAAATAAAATCGAAATTTTACACGTATTATTTTATAAATGCATGTATGAAATGTGAATAAAAACCTTTGAAGCTTTGTAATTCTATAACTCTAACTTCTTAAAAAGCTACTCTCTTTTAATCTTACGTCCGGTAAACTCTTCCAAAAGAGCAAAGATTTCTTCTACAGGAAGCGCTTCAAAATCAGGATGAGTTTTTAAGAAATTGGCGTTTAAAGCCGGAAGATCTTCCTCTAATTCAAAAAAAGCATTGTTGTTTAATAAATCTCTTGTTGGATTTACACCTTCAAGTTTTCCTTTTAAGAATTTACCAATTTTAACGGTACTCAACAATTTTACTCGTTTCGATTGTGACTGAAATAGTTCAAGATGTTTTTCGGCACCAATTAAAGCGAGTCCTTCTTCAATTAATTCGTTCAATTCTTTGTTCCAGCCTGAGTTGTACACAAACTGAGAAAAATTTCCTTGTGTATATTGCGAAAAGTAATAATCAAGATAATAACTAGTCAGCGCATCTTCGTGAATTAAATCATCGTTTACACCTTCTTCGCGCATTAAATTGATAATTGAAATATTCGAATTGATTATATCCTGCGGATTATCGCTGTTTGCTGCTGTTTCAGAAACTAGTATTCTGCCGAATTCCTCCATTTTAATTTGTTTTGAGATTTTGATTTTGCAAAGTTGAGAGAAAAAATACACAATTCAAGAATAAATTATTAAAACCTTCTCAGCATAGATTGATGATGTATCGATTAAAAATTAGAAAATCAAAAAGTCAATAAAATTCAATTTTCTTTTCTGTAAATTATCATAATTTTATAGATTATTAGATGTATAAATAATCTTAGCACTGTAAAACTATTAATGAATCCAACCTTCTTTTCAACGCAAGAACAATTCCGAGCATGGTTAGAAAAAAATTACCAAACAGAAACCGAACTTTTGGTAGGTTACTATAGAGTGAGTACTAAAAAACCATGTATGACGTGGTCAGAATCTGTAGATCAAGCGCTTTGTTTTGGCTGGATCGACGGTATTCGAAGAACCATTGACGAAGAAAGTTATACAATCCGATTTACGCCAAGAAAAAAATCGAGTATTTGGAGCGCCATCAATATTAAAAAAGTCGAAGTTTTGACCAAAGCCGGACTTATGAAAGAGGCAGGATTGAAAGCTTTCAGCTTTAGATCTGAAGAAAGATCCAAAATTTATTCACATGAAAATGAAGCTTATGTTTTCGATCCTAATTTAGAAAACCAATTTAAGGCGAATGAAACTGCCTGGGAATATTTTGATAAACAGGCACCTTCTTATAAAAGAGTAGTAGTTCACTGGATCATGTCTGCCAAACAAGAAAAAACTAGAGTTTCAAGATTGGAGAAAACCATAAACTTTAGTTTTGAGCAAAAAAGAGTTTTCTAAATAATGCCATTTCATGAATCAAGAGGGACGAATTTTTCAAGATGATAATTTTATTTTTACCGAATTTAACGGTTTAAAATTAGAAAAACTGGTAGTTTGCGAAAACCCAGAAACAAAAGAACCTATTCTTATATATCTAAAAGTTGAAAATCACAATTGGCATCAATATTTTCTTGATGCAGGCTTTGGAGTTTGGGAAAACTGGAACATAATCGATATCGATAATGATGATGATGAAAGTTTTGATTATATAGATAAAACCTCTGATTTTGATCTTTCTCAAAAAGTAATTTCCAAAATATGGTGCGAACCTGACCAAAACAATTGTAAAATAAGCATTGCATTCGAGAGTAACGAAATACTTGTTTTACAAACTGTTCATGCTGAAATGTTTGATTCAAGTAGCGAAATTTTAATCATAAAATAATAGTAAAATAATCTATACAGTAGTAATCTTATAAGAAAAATACAATAATAAAACGTAATTTTAGTGCCTTCGAAAAACAATTCAGCTAAAAAGAGAAAAGTATGAGTGAAAGAACGGCATTAGAATATTACGTTTTAGATGTGTTTTCAAACGAAAGCTATAAAGGAAATCCGCTTTCAGTGGTTTTCACAAATGGTAATCTAAGATTAGAAACCTATCAGGATATTTCTAAAGAATTTCGCTATTCCGAAACCTCTTTTGTTTATTATTCCGCAAGAGAAAGAGCCTTGATCGTTCGTTCGTTTACTCCAACGGGAATAGAAATCGACGGCGCAGGACATAATTTACTGGGTGCTGTATGTGGTGCATTACTAAAAAGAATGCCCATATTTGACGAACAAAACGAAAGTGAACCTTTTGTAATCATGAAACATTCGGCAATTCCAGTAACGGTGAGTTTTGATCCGGTTACTTTTTATCCTGTCGTTAAAATGCATCAAAAATCGGCAGTTATAAAACAGGAAATCCCAACGTATAAAATTGCAGTAGCTCTTGGATTAAAAATCGAGGATTTAGATGTAAATGCTTTTGTACCATCAGTAGTAAAAACAGAAGTTGCACACACAATGGTCCCTATAAAAAATAGTGAACTCCTAAATAGCTTTGTTCCCGACAATCGACTTTTAATTGAAATCTCAAAAGAATATGATTTTGAAGGTTTTTATTGTTTCACTATTGCCGATGAAGGTCAGGAACATATAGTCGAAACGAGATTTTTTAATCCCATAATCGGAATAAATGAAGATCCCGCAACAGGTACAGCAGCTGGTCCGTTAATTGGTTTTTTAACGCAGAAGAAATTCACAAAGTCTGATAAAGAATATAAAATTCTTCAAGGTGTAAGGTTAAAACAGCCTTCACTAATTGAAGTCATGAATCGCGAAGAAGATATTTTAGTTGGAGGTTCTTCAATAATTACCATGAAAGGAGAATTGTATTTATAAAAGACCATAATTTCAATCCCAAAAAACACTTTTTATAATAAAAATACTACATTTGTAAAAAATGTTTTGTATGTCTGATTTTAAAAATAAAATATGGGTTTTAAGTGATTTTATAAAATTTGTTCAAGCCAAGAAAGATCGTTCTACAAATTATAATCCTGAATACTATTACGATGTTTATGGTTCAGATGATGACGAGGAGCTTTCGCCTGACATTATTATTTACGTTGGAGATCCCATTGAAGTAGATGATGATGGTGAAGAAATTTATCCGGATGAAGTTATAGAAATGGATTATTGGTTAAAATATTCATGCGATAATTTTCAAGATGTTATAGATTTAGCAACAGAACAAAATGCAAATGTTAGCATTTTGCAGTTAATTGAATGTCTAAACTATTACAATGAGAATGATACTTTCTTAGATATCAAATAAAAAAGATGTTTATTGATTATGAAACCAAAAGATCTTATAACTATAAGTATTGAAAAAACTTTACTTACTTCTTTAGCAGAAATTGGTTTTAAATTTTCAAAAAGCAATTTAACTTTCAAAAGAAAGGTTGATGACTTTGTTCAGACAATTCATTTTCAATTAAACAGACATAACCAAGAAAATGTGTCTGCAGAATTTTGGACTTCATTTGGCGTTTCGTCTAAAAAATATTCAAAATGGCATCAAACTGAATTTGGAGAGAGTGCCATAAATGATAGTTTGGGAGGAGCAATGGATTGGAATATTAAGGATTGGGAGTTTCCAATTATTAATGGTAAAAAAGAATCTCATTTTCAAATCATAAATCAAAAAGAAAGAGAGACCGTACTTAAAACACTAAAAGATAATATTTTAAATATAGGGATTCCTTTTTTAGATAATCTTTCGAATTGGGAAAATGCCGCATATAAAATAGTCGAAGAAGGATGGTTTCATTCTAAAGCTTGTGATTTTTTCCTAATAGCAGGAAATAATGAAAAAGCATTATGGCATTAGAACAAGGAATTGATTATTGGAAAAAACATCCTAAAGCGTCATTCCCAGAGAATCAAGATAAAATTCAACTCCGATTATCTAAATACTTTGGAAAATAATTCGAATAAAAAAGCGGCATTTTTAAAATGTCGCTTTTTTTATATCTATCACAAATGTGATTAGTTCGTTTTCATTGGAGGTAAATCAAACGCTACAGAATCATGTTCGAAGTTGTTTCTGTGTCCGCCATCACAAAATGGTTTGTTGTTAGATAATCCGCAACGGCAAAGTCCTAGTGCAGATCTTCCTTGTAAACCGTAAAGCGCTCCTTCTGGATCCATGATTTCAAAATCACCTTCAATTTTGATTGATCCGTTTTTATTGATGATTAATTTAGTCTTGCTCATAAATTTTGTTTTTTCGAACGCAAAGATTGCGAAATAAATCCTGAAGATTTTACTGCAAAGGCTAGTTTAAACTGGTTCTATTTTATATGAATCGTTCCTACGGAACTCATCTTGATAACGTTTCGTTTACAACGGATTAAAATCCGTTGCTACAAAATAAATCATTCCTACGGAATTTTTGTAAAAGAGCCGTTGGCTCGAAAGATATTGTAGCAACGGATTTTAATCCGTTGTAAAATGTCGCCAGAAAAAAAGTTCCATAGGAACGATTTATTACTAGTTTAAAACAAAAAACTTTGCGCCTTCGCATCTTTGCGAGAACTAAAATCAAAAAAATCTTAGCGAATCTCTGCCCTTTTTCTTAGTGAATCTCTGCGTAATAACGAAATTTCAATTCTATTGCTTATTTTTGCACTCAATAATTTTGAAAGATGATACAGAATCCAAAAAGATATACCATTACGGCGGCATTGCCTTACACAAATGGACCAATCCATATTGGACATTTGGCGGGGGTTTACGTGCCTGCTGATATATATTCGAGATACCTTCGCCTGCAAGGAAATGATGTTGCATTTTTATGCGGAAGCGATGAACACGGTGTTGCTATTTCGATGAAAGCTAAAAAAGAAGGAATTACACCACAAGAAGTTATCGATAAATACGACGGAATTATTCGCAAATCATTTGCTGATTTCGGAATTTCATTCAACAATTATTCAAGAACTTCGGCAAAAATACATCACGATACTGCTTCTGAATTTTTCAGAACTTTATATGATAAAGGCGATTTTATTGAAGAAGTTACCGAACAATTATACGATGCAAAAGCAAACCAGTTTTTGGCAGACCGTTTTGTGGTGGGAACTTGCCCAAAATGTGGGAATGACGGAGCTTACGGAGATCAATGCGAAAATTGTGGTTCTACTTTGAACGCAACTGATTTGATTAATCCGAAATCGACTATTACAGGCGAAACTCCAATTTTAAAATCAACTAAACACTGGTTTTTACCTTTAGATCGTTACGATGCTTTTTTACGCGAATGGATTTTAGAAGGTCACAAAAATGACTGGAAAACCAATGTTTACGGACAAGTAAAATCTTGGATTGATGCAGGTTTAGAACCTCGTGCCGTAACGCGTGACCTTGACTGGGGAATTGACGTTCCGGTTGAAGGTGCTGAGGGCAAAAAATTATACGTTTGGTTTGATGCACCAATTGGCTACATTTCTTCTACAAAAGAATGGGCAGCACGAGAAGGAAAAGATTGGGAACCATATTGGAAAGATGAAGAAACCAAATTGGTTCACTTTATTGGGAAAGACAATATTGTTTTCCACTGTATTATTTTCCCAGCAATGCTTAAAGCAGAAGGAAGTTACATTTTACCAGACAACGTTCCCGCAAATGAATTTTTGAACTTGGAAGGAAACAAACTTTCGACTTCTAAAAACTGGGCCGTTTGGTTGCACGAATATTTAGAAGAGTTTCCAGATAAGCAAGATGTTCTACGTTACGCTTTAACATCAAACGCGCCGGAAACAAAAGATAACGACTTTACTTGGAAAGATTTTCAGGCTAGAAATAATAACGAATTAGTTGCCGTATTTGGAAACTTCGTAAATCGTGTGGTGGTTTTAACCAACAAATATTACGATGGTATTATCCCTGCTCCAAACGAATTTACAGAAATCGATGAAGCAACTTTAGCCGAATTAAAAGCATATCCAGCAGTAATTGCAAGTTCGGTGGAACGTTACAGATTCCGTGAAGCTTTAGGAGAATTGATGAATGTTGCTCGTTTAGGCAACAAATATCTGGCAGACGAAGAGCCTTGGAAAGTGATGAAAGACAATCCAGAGCGTGTAAAAACTCAAATGTATGTGGCCTTGCAAATCGCTGCAGCTTTAAGTGTTTTATCTGAACCATTTTTACCTTTTACAACAGCTAAACTTTCGAGAATCCTTAAAAACGAAGGAAACTTAAAATGGTCTGATGTAGCAGATAATTCAGAATTAATTGCAGCTGGACACAAAATTGGAGAAGCAGAATTGCTTTTTGCTAAAATTGAAGACGAAGAAATACAAAAACAAATAGATAAATTGGAAGCAACAAAAACGGCAAATCTTGCTGAAAACAAACAAGCTGAACCACAAAAAGACTTAATTCAGTTTGAGGATTTTGCGAAAATGGATATCCGTATTGGAACTATTCTTGAAGCTGAAAAAATGCCAAAAGCAAACAAACTTTTAGTTCTTAAAGTAGATACAGGAATTGATGTTCGTACGATTGTTTCGGGAATTGCCGAGAGTTTTTCTCCAGAAGAAATCATTGGAAAACGAGTTTCTGTTTTAGCAAACTTAGCGCCAAGAGCTTTGCGTGGTGTTGAAAGTCAAGGAATGATCTTAATGACAACAAATGCAGAAGGAAAACTGGTTTTTGTAAATCCAGATGCCGATGCACCAAATGGCGCAACTGTAAACTAAGAAGTTCTTTCTAAGAATGGAAATATTAAAAACATGGGAAATTTCTCATGTTTTTTACTTTTATATAAGTTTATAATTGTAAGTTTGTATCGACTAAATATCTGATGACTTTAAATAAACTTATTCAAAGTTAACAATAAGCGAACCCTTGTTATGGTGATGGAGCGGGAAACTGCCCTAAATCTATCTTCGGATATTTAGTCACACCTAAAGCGAGGGTTTCGTGCGTTTAAATTTTCGATTATGACTAAAGAAAATCAAAAACCAACAGAATCCGCTGTAATGACAGCAATGGCACAATTTCTATCAGACATTTGGTTTGAAGACGAAATCAGGGATCAGCCGGAACATTTGTGTGAAATTTTTGAAGCAATTCTGGTTACAGAAGTTGGAGATTATAAAGATCTCCGCATCAAAATGATCAACTGCATTAAAACCGTTAGCAAACTGGTAGAAGCACTTGAACCTTTTTCGGACATTGAAATTAAAAATGCCTACGAAAAAATGCTTGCCGCATAATACCACACAAAAACAAATTTAATCCTAATTTTTATTACAATAAATCAAAATGTGCCTAACGGCACATCTTTGTTTTTTTATGTTATGTTAATTTCTACAAATCTTTTGTTTTCCCTAACGGACATTTTTACTTTTGATTCGCATTATTAAAAACAAGACCTTAGCTAAAAACTCACAATGAAACTCACCAAACCAAGATTAGCCCTAATCTGCGGTATACTTTGCATATCGATTTTCCCAATATTGGTTAAATTACGTTTAACACCAGGATTAATCTCGGCTTTTTACCGAATGTTTTTTGCTGTTTTGCTTTTACTGCCTTATGTTCTTTTCAGCGGAAATTTTAAACTCCCAAAATTAAAATTTGCACTTTTAGCGGTACTTTGCGGCGTTTTATTTTCTTCGGATGTTGCTGTTTGGAATATTGCTATTCAACAATCAAGTGCAACTCAGGCTTCCTTGTTGACTAATTTATCTCCGGTTTGGGTAGGCGTTGGATCCTTTTTATTTTTAAAATCAAAACCTGCGGTCAATTTCTGGATTGGAACTCTGGTCGCTTTATTCGGAATGGTGACTTTGGTTGGATTTGAATTTTTTATCGATTTGAATTTCAATCAAGCTTTTCTGTTCGCTGTTTTATCAGGAATCTTATATTCGATCTACCTTTTAGTGAGCAAAAATGTCTTATCGCAAGTCGATGTTTTATCGTTTATGACCATTAGTTTACTAGCTTCCAGTATTTACTTGGGAATTTTATGTTATTCGTTACACGAACCTTTCACTGGATTTTCAAATGCAGGCTGGTTTGTATTGGTTTTGCAAGCCGTAATCTGCCAATTGTGTGCTTGGCTTTCGATTAGTTATGCAACACAGCACATGCGCGCAACGAGAGTTTCTCTGAGTTTATTAAGTCAAGCCGTAATTACCTCCATTTTGGCTTGGTTGTTTTTGGAGGAAAAAATAACTTTGCAGATGGTTTTCGGAGGAATTATTCTTCTTTTCGGAATCCGAATTACGTTTTACGATAAAACGATTTCTTTAAAACGATTGTTTTCTAAGAATTGAGATTAAAAAGTTTCTAGCAGATTGAGCAGATTTGTTTTTATCTTAACAGAAATTAATCCGAGTAAAAAAAATTAGTGAAATTACTTCATCACTTCTAAAAATCAATTATCTAATTAGCTATAATCCGTGAATTCGTGGCTAATAAAACTTGAAACAAAAAAACTTATGTTACATAAAACTAAAATACCAAACCTAAAAGTAATCGCATTTGATGCCGATGATACTTTGTTTGTAAACGAACCTTATTTCCAGGAAACCGAACATAAATTCTGTGCTTTGATGGAAGATTATCTTTCGCATCAAGGCATTTCACAGGAATTATTCAAAATAGAAATTGCCAATCTGCCTTTATATGGCTATGGAATTAAAGGGTATATCCTTTCGATGATCGAAGCAGCCATGAATATTTCCAACAATACCATTCCTGTTGAAATCATTGAAAAAATCATTCAATACGGAAAAGAATTACTGGAGAAACCAATCGAACTTCTTGATGGAATTGAAGAAACATTGCAAGCTTTGCACGGAAAATACAAATTGGTAGTGGCTACAAAAGGCGATTTAAAAGACCAGCACAGCAAACTGCATCGTTCTGGTTTAGGACATTATTTTCACCATATTGAAGTCATGTCAGACAAACAAGAAATCGATTATCAAAAACTCCTAGGACGTTTGGACATTCAGGCAAGCGAATTTTTGATGATCGGAAATTCATTAAAATCAGATGTGCTTCCGGTTTTAGGAATTGGCGGATATGCCGTTCATATTCCGTTTCATACCACTTGGGAACACGAAAAAATCAATCATAAAGTTGAGCACAAACATTTCAGCTCATTCGAAAAGATTACAGAAGTAGTCCACAATTTACTATAATGAAAACACTTTTAGACCTAGAAAACTGGAAAAGAAAAGAACATTTCGAACATTTCAGAAAAATGGAAGAACCTTTTTTTGGAGCTACCGTCGAAATTGATTGTACACAGGCGTATCAAACAGCCAAAAAAAGCAATGCTTCTTTTTTCATTTTCTATTTACACAAAACACTAACGGCTGTAAACGCAGTCGAAAATTTTAAATACAGGATTTCCGAAGACAAAATATATATCAATGATCGTATTGATGCTTCATCGACAATTGGTCGTGAAGACGGAACTTTCGGATTTTCTTTAATTGAATATCATCCTGATTTTAAAACTTTTGAAGAGAATGCTTTAGCCGAAATCAAAAGAGTTCAAAATACCAAAGGACTATTTACAAGATCATTTGATGATGATAACTTGATTCATTTCTCGGCAATTCCGTGGTTAAACTTCACTGGACTTTCTCATGCCAGAAGTTTTACGTTTCCAGACAGCTGTCCAAAAATTTCCTTTGGAAAAATGATAACTTCAGAAACAGGAAAGCGTACCATGGCAATGTCTGTACATGTCCATCATGGTTTAATGGACGGATTACACTTAGGAAAATTTGTAGATTGCTTTCAGGAAGAGATGAACAAATCCTAATTTTGTGTTATATTTCTGTCTTATTTTAATACTTTTATAACTTTCAGGGGACAAACACTCTTTTATTAATTCGTTGGTTTGGGAAAAATTTTAAAACTCAATTACAATGAAAAAAATTGTTGTTACTCTGGCATTTGCCTTAGGTTTAATGAATGCTAATGCACAAACAGAAACCAGTACTCCAAGCAATTTTAATAAATGGTCTATTGAATTGGCTGGAGGAGTAAACAAACCTCAAAAGCCATTTTCGGATAACTATTTTACAAGTACGCCTAGCCCGTGGGTTGGAGATTTTGGAGTTCGTTATATGTTTAACAACAAATTCGGTTTAAAAGCTGATTTTGGTTATAACAGTTTAACAAACAAAAGCAACTCTTTAGATTTTGATTCAAGATACTATCGAGTAGATTTGCAAGCTGTTGCTAATTTAGGACGCATTATGAATTTCGAAACATGGACTAATACAATTGGTTTATTAGGACATGCTGGTTTTGGTTATGCTCAACTAAGAAATGATGTGTACAAAGGAGCAGACGAAATGACTAATTTTATTGCTGGTGTTACTGGTCAAATAAAATTATCAAACAGAGTTGCTTTAACTGGAGATTTCTCTACTATTTTCAATGCATCTCAGGATCGTTCTTTTGATGGAGCTTATCTTCCAAACAACAGAGGTTTTTCTGGATTATTGTTTAATGGTACAGTAGGTTTAAATGTGTATTTAGGAAAAAACACAAAACATGCTGACTGGGTAGTTACAGAAAATTCAGGAAACACTGATCTTTCTGCATTAGAAAACAAAGTGGCTAATCTTGAAGAACAAATCAAGAAAACTCCAGAAAAAGTAATTGTTGACAGACCAGTTACTACTAATAACACTGTAGTTAACGACAAAGATCTTCTTAAAGAAATGATCAACAATGAGTATTACAGTGTGTATTTTGGTTTCAACAAATCGACTCCAATCGAAAACTCTACAGCTGCTATTGATGTTGTTTTAAATTATTTAAGAAAAAACCCATCTGCTTCACTTGACATTATTGGTTATGCTGACCAGGTAGGAAAATCTGATTACAACGAGAAATTATCAAAAGCTAGAGCAAATAGCGTTAAAACTATCTTAGAAAAAGCAGGAATTGCATCTTCAAGATTAAATGTTACTGCTGCTGGTGCTGATACATCAATCCAAAAAGATTCAGAAGAAGCAAGAAGATTAGCAAGAAGAGTTACTTTTAGAGTAAAATAACACTTTTTTAAAGTACTAAATTCTAAGTCCAAAAGGAAATATCCTTTTGGACTTTTTTTTAAGTTTAATTTATAAATTCTGGTTATCAGGCTGTAGTTTATTTGATTAAATTTGGAATGATATTTGAGCCGGAACTCACATGAAAAAACTACTACTATTCTTCCTTTTAGTCTCAAAACCAATTGTTTTTGGTCAGACAGTTTTAAATTCATTACCATTAAATCTGAATAATCCTTTAGAAGACGGGCAGATTTTAAATGTTGAAGATGTAAAAACACACGATATTTATGTTTTTGCATCAGACAATAAAAAGATCAATATTTTAAAATACAATCAATCGCTGTTTCTTACATCACAGTTTACGGATTCAATACGATTTGCCGCAGACAGACGCTTGATTGGTTACAGCATTGGCGAAGATAAAAATCCTCTGCTCTATTGGGCTTCTGAGAATTTTAGAAACATTAGAATTATAAAATATTTCCCCGAAGTTCAAACCTCCAGATCGTTAAATTTTGATTTTCCTGATAATCATGATTACATTATAAACTCATTTCAGAAAGACAATGTTTTTTATGTTTTAGCAAAAGAAAAAGCACAGCAGCATCTTCTTTTGTACAAATTCGAAAACGGAAACTGTGAAATAAAAATGTTTGATCTTTCAGCTTTTACATTCCAAAACGGAGCAGGCAGAAGCTTTTCGTTCACAACGCTTATTCGAGCTTACCCTATTCAGAAAATGGATTTAAATGATTTTAATCCGATTGATAAAACGGCAGGAATTAATAAAATGTATGTAAATGACAATCATATCATTTTGACATTGGATTACAATTCCAAAAAAACGGTAGTGTATGACCTCAACATGGAAACTTCTGAAATTAAAGAAAAAGTTTTCAATCTTCCGGTTACCAAAAAGACTGTTCAAACCGCTAACTCGTTTTATACTAGTAATAAGCTATTTCAAGTAGCCGCCAATAAGGATGAATTTGTATTTGAAATAAAAGATTTTGATTCTGGAAATACGATTAAGAATGTTTCCTTATCAAAAAATGATACTATTCAATTTAAAAACTCTCCGTTGTTTCTTCAAATTAATAACAATCGACCACAGGTATTAAAAACAACTGCCAAATTCCTTAAAAATTTAGCTGATCTTAGTGCTGGTATTTCTGTTGTTAAAAACCAAAAAAACAATTTCATAACCTTTGGTGGATTTGTAGAATACATTGATTACGATTATCTGTACAGTATTAATGAAGTTCCAGACATGATCCCTCGCACACAAAGTAAAATGGTATATTTTGATGCGCTGCTGAATGAAAATCTAGATTTCATAAAAGCAGAACAATCAGAACCACTGGCGATCGATAATTTGTCTTATTTCTTAAATACCAGTAAAAACATATCTTTACAAAACACTTTAAAGGTCAAAGGGTTTTATATTTTAAGCTATTATGATTTGAGTTCGAAACAATTTATCATGCGAAAATTCACAGATGGTTTTGTTAGAGGCGATGGAAACCCAATCATGAACAAGTCTGTATTTTCGAATCCTGCGACATTTGAGTCTATAAAATCTCATTCATCTTATTGAGAGTTCGCCCAAATCTCTATTTTAGAGTTTTCAAAAAAAGGAATGAATTATTTTTTCTAATTTTACAAAAAAGACACAAATTATGCTATCAAAAAATATTGAATCAGCTTTAAACAGGCAAATCCGCATCGAAGCGGAATCTTCGCAAACGTATCTTTCTATGGCTTGTTGGGCTGAAGTACACGGATTGGAGGGAATTGCTCAGTTTATGTACACACAGTCAGACGAAGAGCGTGCACATATGCTTAAATTAGTTAAGTACGTAAACGAACGTGGAGGCCACGCACAAATTACAGATCTAAAAGCACCTAGAATAGCATATTCTACTTTTAAAGAAATGTTTGAAGAGCTTTACAATCATGAACTTTTTGTTTCGAAATCGATCAACGAATTGGTACACATCACTTTTGAAGAAAAAGATTATGCAACACATAATTTCTTACAATGGTACGTTTCTGAGCAAATTGAAGAAGAAGCTACTGCAAAGTCTATTTTAGATAAAATCAACTTGATTGGTGAAGATAAAGGCGGGCTATACTTGTTCGACCGTGATATTCAGCAATTAACAGTTACAAGTTCGATTGCTATTAATCCTAAATAAAAATAGTTAAAGTTTATTTAGAACGCATAAAAATAACTTTTTTTGATTTATATTTGTCTCTGTTTTTATAATTAGAGGAAAAGTGAGCAAGAAAGAAAAAGACAAAGACAAGAAAAAGGATAAAAAGAAAAAAAAGAATAAAGTTATCCTTGACAAGATTAAGAAAGCTGAAAACTGTAAATCTTCTTGTTGTGAGAAATATAAAAAAAGCGAAAAGAAACGCTGCTCGCGCTGTCCTATGTTTGATTTATTCAAAAAGACTGCTTAACATCATATAGAAAACCCACCAGATTTTTTTGGTGGGTTTTTTAGTTTTAAATTGCATCTTCTTCTAGATTCTAAAACTTAAAATGTATATGGAAAACCCAATTACAATACCTCAATCCAGTCTTGATTTTTTACTTCAGCTTAAACAGAATAATAACAAGCCTTGGTTTGACGAAAATAAACCGAAATACTTAATAGAATTAGACCATATTCAAAACTTTGCAGATGCTTTATTAAAAGAACTTTCCAAAACAGATGTTCTGGAAACAACTTCGGGCAAAAAAAGTGTTTACCGCATTTATCGTGACATTCGTTTTTCAAAAGACAAAACGCCTTTTAAAACTTTCTGGGGCGGTAGTTACACACGTGCAACCAGTGCAAGACGCGGCGGTTACTATTTTCACATTGAAAAAGGAAATACTTTTCTTGCCGGAGGCTTTTGGGGACCAAATGCTGCCGATTTGAAACGTATTAGAAGCGAATTTGCTCACGATTATGAATCATTTAGGGAAATATTAAATTCTAAAACTTTTAAAAACACCTTCGGAACGCTGCAAGGTGAACAGCTGAAAACAACTCCAAAAGGTTTTGATGCAGATCATCCAGCTATTGATTTACTTCGTTTCAAACAGTTTTTAATCATAAAACGTTTTACAGATGACGAAGTTTTGAGTCAACAATTTTTACAACAAGCTTTGGAAACTTTCAAAAACATGAGACCTTTCTTTGATTATATGAGCGAAGTACTTTCGACCGATATAAATGGTGCTCCAGTTTTATAATTATATTCAATATCAATAAAGAAACCCGACAGGTTTTAAAAACCTGTCGGGTTTGCTACATACAATTGTTTCTTTTGCGGCGTATAGTCAAGATTATTTACTCAGCAATAAAATCTCATTCACAACAACTTCGGTTATGTATTTTTTCTCTCCGTTTTTGTCATCATAACTTCTGTGAGTCAGCTTCCCTTCTATCGCCACCTCTTTTCCTTTCACCACAAATTTTTCGATAATTTCTGCCGTTTTGCCCCAAGCAGTCACTCGGTGCCATTCCGTTTGTTCTACTTTATCACCTTTATCATTTCTGTAAATCTCATTTGTAGCGATGGTTAAGTGTGCGAGTTTTTTACCGCTTTCTAGTGTTTTGATTTCTGGATCGTTTCCTACATTCCCAATTAATTGTACTCTGTTTTTCATTGCATTCATGGCGTATAATATTTAAATGTTCGTATAATGAATTCGTTTATCAAATTCAACGATGCAAAATTGCGCTCATCCCGCTAAAATATTCGGTTACAAACTATTTACTTTCGGTTGTAATTATTTGTAAGCGTTTGTAAATGGAATTTATTTTTGCTATATTTGAGATAAATCGTACATATATGCAGACAGAAATTAAAAAAGTTGAGTTACGAAACCTTGCATTTGAAGACTACAAACAGTTGAAAAATTCAATGGTGGAATCGTATCCAGAAATGGCCAACTCCTATTGGAGATCTAATGATATTAAAAAATTACTTTCGATTTTTCCCGAAGGACAATTGGTGATTTTAGTTGACGGAGTCGTTGTGGGATCGGCACTTTCGTTGATAGTAGACGAAAAACTGGTTGACAAACGTCATAATTACAGACAAATTATTGGAGATTATACTTTCTCTACCCATAATCCTGATGGTGAAATTTTATACGGAATCGATGTTTTCATTCATCCAAATTATCGCGGTTTACGTTTAGGCCGACGTTTATATGATGCACGAAAAGAACTTTGCGAGCAACTGAATTTAAAAGCTATTGTTTTTGCAGGCCGAATCCCAAATTACAATCAGTATGCTAAAAAGCTTTCGCCAAGAAATTATATTGAAAAAGTAAAAGACAAAGAACTTCACGATCCTGTGCTTTCTTTTCAGCTTAGTAATGACTTTCATGTTCTTAAAATTCTGAAAAATTATCTGGAAGGTGACGATGAGTCAAAAGAATTTGCTGTTCTTTTAGAATGGAACAATGTGTATTATGATGAAAGTCCGAAACTGATTAACTCTGAAAAAAGTATTATTCGTTTAGGATTAATCCAATGGCAGATGCGCCAGCTGAATAATGTTGAAGCCCTTTTTGAACAAGCTGAATTTTTTATTGATGTGGTTTCGGGTTATGGAAGTGATTTTGCTTTATTTCCAGAACTTTTCACAGCACCGCTTATGGCTGATTTCAATCATTTATCTGAAGCCGAAGCGATTCGCGAACTTGCTCGTCATTCGGAACCAATCAGAAAGCGCTTCCAGGAATTTGCCATTTCATACAACATCAATATCATAACTGGAAGTATGCCTCATCTCGAAAACGGTATTTTGTATAATGTGGGCTTTTTATGCAAAAGAGACGGAACTTCTGAGATGTATTATAAAATCCACATCACACCAAATGAAGTGCATCATTGGGGAATGAAAGGCGGATCTTCGTTTAAAACTTATGATACCGATTGTGGTAAAATTGGAATTTTAATTTGCTACGATGTCGAATTTCCAGAACTTTCAAGATTATTGGCAGATGAAGGAATGAATATTTTATTCGTGCCATTCTTAACCGATACACAAAACGCTTACACACGTGTAAAACATTGTTCACAAGCGCGTGCCATCGAAAACGAATGTTATGTTGCGATTGCGGGTTGTGTTGGAAATCTTCCGAAAGTAAACAATATGGATATTCAATATGCGCAGGCATCTGTTTTTACACCTTCTGATTTTGCTTTCCCAAGTAATGGAATTAAAGCAGAAGCTACTCCAAATACCGAAATGACACTTATCGTAGATGTTGATCTGAATTTACTGAAAAATCTTCATGAACACGGAAGTGTTAGAATTTTGAAAGACCGCAGAACTGATTTGTATCAAATAAATAAAACAAAATAATGAGAACATGTCTTGAATGCTCGGAGAAGCTGGTTGGAAGAGAAGACAAAAAATTTTGTTCAGATAGCTGTCGCAATGCTTACAACAATAAAATCAATAAAGACAGTAATAATTTCATGCGAAATGTAAATAATAAGCTTCGAAAAAATTACCGTATTTTATCCGAGTTGAATGTGGATGGAAAATCAAAAGCAACGAAAGAGAAAATGATTAACAAAGGCTTTGATTTTGATTTCTTTACTAATATATTGCAGACCAAAACAGGCAATACCTACTATTTCCTGTATGACCAAGGATATCGTTCTTTGGACAATGATTATTATATGCTCGTTAAAAAAGAAATTTAGTTTAATTCATTATGAGAAAAAACCCCACATCCATTCTCGCAATCGCCTGCATTCTAGCAATTCTAGGCATTATTTATGCTACGACCATGCCTCAATGGCTTTCGAAAAACGACGAAGCGCTCGCTGATTTTTCGACCGAAAGAGCTCTGAATCAGGTCGAAATAATTGCTCAAAAACCACATTATGTGGGTTCTACTAACCACGAATTAGTAGCCAATTATCTTAAACTTGAGCTAAACCGAATTGGATTAGAGACGAGCACTCAGGAAGGTTTTACGCTTAATAACAAAGGTCTTCTCGTAAAATCTAAAAATATTCTTGCAAGAATTAAAGGAACTAATAATTCAAAAGCACTTTTATTACTTTCTCATTACGACAGCGCCCCGCATTCCTTTTCAAAAGGAGCAAGTGATGATGCATCAGGAGTTGCAACCATTCTGGAAGGAATTAGAGCCTTTTTATATTCCAAACATCCTCAAAAAAACGATATTATTATTCTGTTTTCAGATGCTGAGGAATTAGGTCTAAACGGTGCTGCACTTTTTGTTAACAAACATCCTTGGGCAAAAGATGTAGGTTTGGTTTTAAACTTTGAAGCAAGGGGAACTTCAGGACCAAGCTACATGTTATTGGAAACCAATCAAGGAAATCAAGCGCTTATAAAAGATTTTAGCGATGCAAAAGCGGCTTATCCGGTATCCAATTCTTTGATGTACAGCATTTACAAAATGCTTCCTAACGATACTGATTTAACGGTTTTTAGAGAGCAGGGAAATATCCAGGGATTCAATTTCGCTTTTATCGACAGTCACTTCAACTACCACACACAGCAAGACGATGTTCAGCATTTAAGCAAAACGACATTGGCACACCAAGGTTCTTATTTAATGCCTCTTTTAAAGTATTTCGCCAATATTGATTTAACCAAAACTACTGCTACAGAGGACAATGTTTATTTTAACGCTCCTTTCACTTTCATAAATTATCCTTTTTCTTGGGTTGCCCCAATGACGATAATCGCTTTAGGATTATTAATTCTGTTTATGTTTATTGGAAAAGCCAAGCGAATGATTTCTTTAAGAGAAATATTCAAAGGATTTGTACCGCTTTTGGGGTCTATTATTATTTCTGGTTTGGTTACTTTTTTAGGCTGGAAAATAGTGCTGGAAGTCTATCCGCAGTATTCTGATTTATTAAACGGATTTACATACAATGGCCATGCTTACATTGGTGCATTTGTTACTTTGAGCATTGCTATTTGTTTTGCCTTTTACCATCATTTTTCAGATTCAAAAATAACGATGAACCATTTTGTAGCGCCTTTGCTGCTTTGGATCATCATTAACGGATTTATAGCCAATAGTCTTGCAGGAGCAGGATTTTTAATTATTCCTGTTTATTTCGGAATTCTGTTATTCGGAATTTTTGTTCTCACACAGCATTACAGCCTGGGATTGAATTTACTTTTCAGCATTCCAGCTTTGGCAATTATAGCACCTTTTATTGTAATGTTTCCCATTGGTTTAGGATTGAAGATTCTTTTTGGAAGCGCTATTTTAACGGTTCTTCTTTTCGGATTATTGCTTCCAATATTTAATACCTTCAGAAAAGGACCATGGATTATTGTTTTCTTCGCCGTTTCGATAGGTTTCTTCGCCTATGCAGGTTATCATTCTGACTACGAACACGGAAAAGCAAAATCGAACAGTTTAGTCTACATCTACAATGCAAATACAAACTCGGCAGTTTGGGCAAGCTATGATGTAAACCTAGATGACTGGACTAAATCGTATTTAGGAGAGAAAACTCAAAAAGTAGTTGGACTAAACAGTCTGCCAATTGCAAGTAAATACAATTCAGGATTTACCTATAGCGCAACTGCACCAATTGTTGATGTTCCAAAACCCACAATTTCTTTCTTAAAAGACAGTGTCGTAGGTAATAACCGTTATTTAAAAATCAAAATCACGCCAAACCGAAAAGTAAATCGTTACGATATTTTTGCCAACCCAAAAATGAACCTTTATAATTTCAAAGCAAACGGAGTATCAACTTCTGGAGCTAAAACTAATCGTTTAGAACGAGAAGGAATGCACGTTATATGTTATTATGTGGTAGGCAATGAACCTCTTGTAATGGATTTCTACATCAATAAATCGTCAATTTTTGATATGGATTTAATCGAAAGTTCTTTCGATTTAATGAGTAATCCGCTTTTAAAAGTAAAACCAAGAAGTGACTGGATGATGCCAACACCATTTGTATTGAATGATGCTGTTATGATTCAGCAGAAAATTAAAAGATATACACCGCCGGTAAATCCTCCCATTCAACCAGCACCAGTCAAAGACAGTGCGGTTATTGTAAAAGACACAATAAAACCGGTTGTTAAACCAGAATAATAAAAAAGGCAGACTTAAAAGTCTGCCTTTTTTATTTTAACATGCGCATTCGATTTTTAATCCCTGCTTTACTCCTTTTGTGCCTTCAGTTGCAAAACCATCAATTTTCCACCATTCTAGTCCTCCAATTAATTCTTTTACCTTAAATCCAAGCTTAGTCATATTTAAAGCGCCTTTTGTAGAGGCATTACAACCAATTCCCGTGCAATATGTAATATACAAAACCTCTTTGTCTAAATGCTTCGTGGTTTCGACATTCATTTCGCGGTGCGGAATATTAATAGCGTTCGGAATATGTTCTTCATCGTAGCCGAAAGCTTTTCGGGCATCGATTACGATTATTTTTTCGCCATCGTTCAAGGCATCAAATAAATCGGAAGGATCCATTTCAAATGCAAGTTTGTTTTCATAATGTTTAATTTGTGCTTCCATGTCGTATTGTTTTAATGATTTTGTTTTTCCAAAAGTATAATGCTTTATAATGCCATAAAAACGAAAAGAATTCATGCAGAACATTACTTTTTTTCATACAAAAGCCATTTCAAAATTTTGTTACTTTGTATACTAACTCATTACAAATGGAAATTCGCCATCTAAAACTGATCAAAGCAATTGTTGAAGAAGGAAGCATTACAAAAGCTATTGACAAACTTCATTTGACACAATCGGCGTTGAGTCATCAGCTCAAAGAAGCTGAATATCAATTAGGAACCGCCATTTTTTTAAGAACCAACAAGAAACTGGTATTAACCAAAGCGGGCGAAAAAATCTACGAACTTGCTAATGAAATTCTCAACAAACTCACTGAAACCGAAAATCAGATCAAGCAGATGGTTTTTGGCGAACATGGAGAAATCAGAATCAGTACTGAATGTTTTTCGAGTTACCACTGGCTTCCATCGGTTTTAAAGCAATTTCATCTTTTATATCCGAATGTGGAATTGAAAATTGTTGCCGAAGCCACTCATATTCCATTACAAAAATTGCTCGAAAACACGATTGATATTGCCATTGTAAGCGATCAGATAAAAGATCATAACATCAAATATCAAGAACTTTTTCAGGACGAAATGGTTATGGTAGTTTCCGAAAATCATGCTTGGGCAGATAAAAAATATGTCGTTGCCGAAGATTTCATCAACGAACACTTGATTATTCATTCGTTTCCACTGGAAACCGTTACCATTCATCAGTTTCTTTTGGCTCCAGCCAAAGTAAATCCGAAAAAAATAACGCCAATGCCTTTAACAGAAGCTTCTCTTGAAATGGTAAAAGCCGATATGGGCGTTATGTCTATGGCAAAATGGGCGGTAATGCCCTATTTAAAAAACAGTCCGTTAAGAGCAATTAAAGTTGGTAAAAACGGTTTAAAAAGAAAACATTTCATCGCTGTAAGAGCCAATGAAACCTATCCGGATTATTTCAATCATTTTATCAGCTTTTTACAAAACGAAATTAATTTACAATGGAATATTCAATAAGAAACTACGAAATTGCAGATTTGCCTAAACTACTCGTTTTAATTGAAAAACACGCCGAATTTGAAAAAGCCGAATTCTCTCCCGACGGAAAAGAAGAAGGTTTGAAAAATGCGTTATTCGGTCCAAATCCAAAATTATTCTGCTTAGTGGCAGCCACAAAAGAAACAATCGTAGGATATGCATCTTATACTTTTGATTTTTCAACTTGGAACGCTCAAAACTTTCTCTACATGGATTGTTTGTTTTTGGAAGAAGAAACCAGAGGATTTGGAATTGGTGAAATCTTAATCGAAAAATTAAAAGAAATCGGAAAACAAAACAATTGTGTCAACATACAATGGCAAACGCCGGAATTCAATACCAGAGCCATTAAATTTTACAACAGAATGGGCGCAAAAGGAAAAGACAAAGTCCGATTTACTTTAACTTTGTAAAAAAATAATCTAACAAAGTTGGTATTTTATTTCACGTAGATTTTTACAAGATTTAAGCTGATAAACGCAGATAATTATTTCAAATAAATCTGTAAAAATCTGCCGAATCTGCGTGAAACAAAAAACTTTGTGACTCTGCGACTTTGCGAGATTATTACTTAACCTCAAAATAAAAAAATGACAAAAATAAGTATACTCGGCTGTGGCTGGTTGGGATTTCCTTTAGCAAAAAGATTAATTGAAAAAGGCAATTCCGTAAACGGGTCAACCACTTCAGAAAACAAACTTTCTATTTTAAAAAATGCTGGAATAAATCCGTTTCTTGTCACCCTGAGCGAAGTCGAAGGAAACTTTGAAAGCGAAGGTACTTCTGAAAACATTATTAATTTTTTAGCGGAAAGCGAAATTTTAATTATCGATATTCCGCCAAAATTGAGAGCAGTCGATCCTAGTACTGAGAAAAAAGCTTTTGTAGAAAAAATTAAAAACCTAATTCCGTTTATAGAAAAATCAGCTGTAAAGAAAGTCCTTTTTGTAAGTTCAACATCTGTTTATGGTGATGATAATGATTTTATAACCGAAGAAACAAGTGCAAATCCTGATACCGAAAGTGGCAAACAATTAGTTTTAGCTGAAAATCTGCTTCGAGAAAATCAAAACTTCGAGACCACAATAGTACGTTTCGGCGGGCTGATTGGTGAAGATCGCCATCCTGTGAAATTTTTAGCTGGAAAAGAAAATCTAGAAAATCCAGACGCACCCATAAATTTAATTCATCTAAAAGACTGTATTGGAATTATTGAAGCAATTATAAACCAATCGAAATGGAATGAAGTTTTTAACGCTGCTGCACCTTTTCATCCTTCAAGAGAAACATATTACACGCAAAAAGCAAAAGACTTAAATCTAGTTTTACCAAAATTCAGTTCTGAAAAAACCAATATCAAAAAGATTATTTCAAGCGAAAAAATCGAAACTGTTTTAAGCTATAAGTTCCAATTGGACGAATATTAAACCATATAAGTCATATAAGAAATTTAAGTTTCGACGTTTGATTAAATGAACTTATATAACTTATATGGTTCAAAAAAAATCGCGAACTTTGCGTAAATCTTTGCGCCTTTGCGGTTAAAAATTATGGAAACAGTTTACATCAATTCGCCTCTCGGAATCACCAAAATCATTGGCGATGAAAATGGTATTGCTGTAATTTCAGTTTCTGATGTGGGAACAAATGAGGTTTCAAAAACAATTCCTGAAGTTTTAAAAGATGCTGTTCTTCAATTAAACGAATATTTCGAAGGAAAAAGAACCGATTTTGATTTAAAACTAAATCCACAAGGCACCGAATTCCAGCAGAAAGTATGGAAAGCGCTATTGGAAATTCCGTATGGAAAAACCGTCAGTTATATGGATCAAACCAAAAAGCTTGGCGATGTAAAAGCAATCCGTGCTGTAGCCTCGGCAAATGGTAAAAATCCGCTTTGGATTGTAGTTCCCTGTCATCGAGTTATAGGCACAAACGGATCTTTAACTGGATATGCAGGCGGGCTTTCCCGCAAAAAATGGCTTTTGGAACATGAATCACCATCTGCACAGCAAAGTTTGTTTTAGTTTTTATTCGCCACGAATTCACGAATTTTATTTTTCAATTAAAAGCAATTATTATTTAGCTCAATAATTAGAAAGAAAATTCATTCATTTTTTTTATTTATTAAATACTAAAGGCAAATTTGTGTACATTTATATTTAATAGAAGTTAATACAAGTTCGTGAATTCGTAGCAGAAACCACAGCAAAAATATGATTGAAAAAATAAATCTCAATAATATCTTATTTCTTGATATTGAAACAGTTCCCGAAGAGGAAAACTTCAATTCACTCGACGCAGAAATGCAGTCCTTATGGGATATTAAAACACAATACCAGCGAAAAGACGAATTCACTCCAGAAGAATTTTACGAACGCGCCGGAATTTGGGCCGAATTCGGAAAGATAATTTGTATTTCGGTTGGATATTTTACCATCAAAGGCGACGTTCGAAATTTCAGGGTTACTTCTTTTTTTGGAGAAGAAAAGAAAATCCTAAAAGACTTTTCGAATCTGATTAACAATCATTTCAATCAGCCGCAGCATTTAATGTGCGGGCATAATTCAAAAGAATTTGATATTCCGTTCATTGCAAGGCGAATGATTATCAATCAAATGCCCATTCCAGACAAAATGAATTTATTTGGAAAAAAACCTTGGGAAGTTCCGCATTTAGACACATTAGAATTATGGAAGTTTGGTGATTATAAACACTTTACCTCTTTAAAACTTTTGACCAAAATTCTGGGTATACCATCTCCAAAAGGCGATATCGACGGAAGTCAGGTGGCTCATGTTTTTTATGTTGAGAAAGACATCGACAGAATCATTACCTATTGCGAAAAGGATACAATTGCCGTAGCTCAGATTTTTTTACGCTTGCGCCGAGAAGATTTACTGATTGAGGATGAGATTATTCATGTATAGCTTTAAAGACGCTAAGATGCTAAGGTTCTGAGGAACTAAGACTTTTAGTACGATGATTAAATGATCTTATATAATTTATATGGTTTAAAAAATGATACACGAGGAGATTTCACATTATCGTTTGGTTTCGCAGAAGCTTTATAAAACCAATCACAATTCACCAGAAGAAATTGTAAAGCATTTTGGCGCTATGCAGGCTCAGGATTATGCCATGGCAAAATGGGCTGTGGGTTCGCGTTGTGATGCTTCAGAAAAAGAAATCGAAGAAGCTATTAATTCTGGAAAAATTATCCGCACTCATATTTTACGTCCAACCTGGCATTTTGTTTCTGCTGATGATATTTACTGGATGCTGGATCTTTCGGGATCTCAGGTGAAAAAACTTTTTGCTTCATTAGCCAAACAGCACGGTTACGATGACAAAAAGTTAGATCAAGTCAATTCGGCTATTGAAAAACTTCTCTCTGGAAATAACCATTTAACCCGAGAGGAAATCATGCAGGAACTTAACATTCAGAAAAAAACTGGCGATTTGTCTCCCGTTATTGTAATGATGAATGCCGAATTAGACGGTTTGGTCTGCAATGGAAGAATGAAAGGCAAGCAAATTACATATGCACTGCTAGAAGAACGAGTTCCTAAACCAAAAACTCAATTAACCAAAGAAGAAGCTTTAGCAAAATTAGCGCTGCGCTATTTTGAAAGTCATGGTCCCGCAACACTGGCTGATTTCTCTTGGTGGTCAGGATTTTCGGCTACAATTTGCAAGAAAGCAATTAACGCAATAGGGTTGCAATTAAACCATATTACTATTGATAATCAGCAATATTGGTATAAAAAGGATTTAACAGATCAGGATAACTTTCGCGAAAGCGTCCATTTTCTTCCAGCTTTTGATGAGATATTAATTTCGTATAAAACGCGTAATGCTTCTTTCCAAAGCGAACATCAGACAAAGGTTTTTACTAACAATGGTATTTTTAAACCCATAATTTTAGAAAACGGAAAAGTAATTGGAATTTGGAAAAGAACCATAAAAAAAGATCATGTTAAAATTGAAACGGAGTTTTTTAATGAGACGGCTCCGAATAAAAAACAGGATTTATTTCGTGAAATCAAATCGTTTGAGAAGTATCTGGAAACCAAAATTCTGATTGAATAAAAATTGTAACAAATCGATTTCGGTTTAAACCACGAAATTGACTTTTGTAATTGTCATTTCAATTGATTTATTACATTTACAAAAAATTACAATTATGGTATTAAGCAGATTCTGGTTAGCGATTTTTATATCTTCAATTCTTTTTATTGTAGTCAGTTTATTTACTGCCAACACTTACACCATTGATTCTGTTTTAAATGGAAAGAAAGACGATCCTATTTTAGTTTCTGAAAAGTACGTCGAGCAGCTTCCTGCTTTCATTAAAGACAGCATTAAAAAAGCGCCGGATCAAACCATGATTATTAATCGTGATACGCTGAACGCGGACACGACTTACGTTTACAAAAATAAAACAGTAAAAATTTACAGCGGACTTCAGAAATCTGATGGACTTTTACCAACTTGTAAAAGTACTTTGGTTGATTTAATTCTGCCTCTTATCGCTTATCTGGCTTTCTTCTGCGGATTAATGGAACTTTTAATTGTTTCTGGTGCATCTGGAAAACTAGCCAAAGTTCTGAGTCCAGTATTTGTGAAAGTTTTTCCAAGTATTCCTAAAAATCACCCCTCAATTTCATACATGACTTTAAACTTTGCTGCCAATTTTTTAGGATTAGATTCGGCTGCAACTCCATTTGGATTAAAAGCCATGGAAAGTTTACAGGAAATTAACCCCGAAAAAGATAAGGCGAGCGATGCGCAAATTATGTTCATGTGCCTTCACGCTTCGGGTTTAACGTTAATTGCCACTTCCATTATCGGTTATCGTGCAGCGGCTAATGCCAGTAATCCAGCCGATGTCATGTTACCATGTATCATAACCTCTTTCATTGGTACTATTGCGGCTTTCTTAATTGTTGGAATCAAACAAAAAATCAACTTTAAAAGTGCTTCTCTTCTTATTGTTTTAATGGGATTAATTGCCGCTATTGTTGGTTTATTGATGTATGTAAATCAATTGGATTTAATTGGTAAAAATTACTTTACTTCTAACCTATCTGGATTAATTTTAATTGCGATTATCGCATTTACCTTGATCTTTTCATTCAGACATGAGAAGAAGTTCAGAGAAGCTGAAACAACGGTTTTTGACACCTTTGTTGTTGGTGCGAATAACGGAGTGAAAACTGGAGTTACAATTTTCCCTTATGTTTTAGGAATGTTGGTTGCGATTTCATTATTCCGAAACAGCGGTTTATTTGAAATTATCAGCGATGCCATCGGATTTGTCTTTTCGAATTTAGGTGTAAGCAAGGAAATTACCAATGCATTGCCAGTAGCTATGCTTCGTCCATTTAGTTCTGCTGGTTCACGTGGTTTCTTGATTGATTCGATGAATACTTTTGGTGCCGATTCTTTAACAGCGAGATTAAGCAGTATTTTCCAATGCAGCGCCGAAAGCACGTTTTATGTAATTGCGGTTTATTTTGGTTCGGTTAATATCAAAAACACGCGTTATGCATTAGGAACGATGCTTCTAGTGGATTTAATTTGTGTTATTACGGCGATTTTTGTGGCAACTTGGTTTTTCTAAAAATCAAATTTAATATCAGCCGATCCTATGGATCTTCTGTTCTGTATCGATATTTGTTTAAACCGGATTAAAATCCGGCTCTACAATATGTTTCGAGCCAATGGCTCTTAGTTTCATTGTAGAATTTTATTAAAACGAGATAATTAAAATTCCTATAGAACGATAGATTCTTTAGGATTAATCCGTTAATTATTTTGCGACACATTTATATTAAATTTCATAGTAACAACACATTTTTCATACATAAATCAGAATTTAAAACATGGATCGATCCTATGGGATCTTCTTTTCTATATTGATATTTTACAAACCGGATTGAAATCCGGCTCTACAATATGTTTCTAGCCAATGGCTCTTGCTTCGGATTATTGAAACAGTTAACATTTCGAAAAAGTTCCGATAGGAATGAACAATATTGTAGCAAATCCCAATAACTATTCGACATGTCCGACATTAAGTTCCGATAGGAACGAATAATATGTAGCAACGGATTTTAATCCGTTGATCATTTACGACGTCCTATATTTAAATATTTGTTTAAACCATGTTGAAATTCGGCATTACGATATATTTCAAAACATAGCTCTTACTTCGAATTAATGTAACAATAAACAGTTCAAAAAAGTTCCGATAGGAACGAACGATCTTGTAGCAACGGATTTTAATCCGTTGATCATTTTGCGACGTCCTATATTTAAATATTTGTTTAAACCATATTGAAATTCGGCCTTACGATATATTTCAAAACAATAGCTCTTGCTTCGAATTAATGTAAAAATAAACAGTTCAAAAAAGTTCCGATAGGAACGAACAATCTTGTAGCAACGGATTTTAATCCGTTGATCATTTTGGGACGTCCTATATGGAAGTTCCATCGGAACGACCGATATATTTACAAAAAAAAGAAAGTTAAATATTACAAAAATTAATTTGAGTCAAACAAGAATCATTTATTTTGTAATAAAAAATCAGGATGGCAAACACATATCATCAAGTTTATCTTCAAATAGTATTTGCTGTAAAATACAGAAATGCTGTTATTGATGAAAAATGGCGACCTAAGTTATTATCAGTAATTGGACATTTAATTAATGAAACGGGATGCAAAACAATTATCGTTAATGGCGTAGAAGATCATGTTCATTGTCTGCTAGCATTAAAACCAACCATAACAATTTCAGAATTAATGAAAGCTGTAAAAGCCAAATCTTCAAAATTTGTAAACGAAAACCAATTGACAAAGTCTAAATTTTCATGGCAGGAAGGTTATGGTGTATTTTCATATAGCCAATCGCAAATTGAATCTGTTTATAAATACATTCAGAATCAAAAAGAGCATCATAAAAAGCAAAGCTTTAATGCTGAATATCTAAATTTTCTAAACAAATTCAAGGTTCACTACGAAGAAAAATATATTTTTGAAGAACTAATATGATGTTATGAAAATACAATACCTCTTCATTGCCATTCTTTTAACAGCTTGCCAAAAAGGACAAAAACAAAATCAGATCGCTTCTTTAACTTCAACAGATACTACAAAAATTACAGCTTTTGACGATGATAAAACTATAAAAGAAAAATCACTTCAAATTGATACTATCCTTCTTTCTGAAGACAAAAATGCAAACGTCAGCCATATTTTAGTGAATCTTGTCAATCAAAAAGCAGACAAAGACAGCATCGTAACTTCAACTTTCCGACTTGATTTCTATCAGAATAAAAATCAAATCGCATCTTCAAAGGTTTCGATCAAACATTATGAAAAAGGTTCAGAATGGAGCGGCGTTTTAGGTTTGAATAACTCATCTGATAAAAATTCTTCTTTTATAAAAATTGATTCTGGTTATCCTGCCTGCGGATATACTTTTAGTAATTATTTATTTTATCTTAAAAACAATTCTCTACAACTTGTCCATGACTGGGAATCGATGTCTGACAGCGGCTGGGGAGTGTGGACAGAATTTGTGAATAACGATTCAAATACTGGAAAAGATCCTAAAATCTTTTATTGCAAAACTGTTGCATTTGAGCCCGGAGACGATGATAATGAGGACTCTGGAGTTCTAAAATACTCGGATTCCATTTCGTTCTCGCTTCAAGGAAACCATTGGAAAAAGAAACTGCTTTCTGCAAAAGAGAAACCTTATTTCGAAAAAAAGATGAGCTTTAACGAGTTTCACAACCAGCAATAAACTGTTTTAGAGATCTAATTCAAATTCTTTCTTAGGTAAATAATTTCTAACTTTGTAAAAAAACAAAGAAATGATTGATTTTATATACCAAGATCCTTATCCTATTTTGAAGGATGATACTCAATACCGCAAAATTACTTCTGATTTTGTAAAAGTTGAAAAATTTGGAGAACGCGAAATTTTAACCGTTGATCCAAAAGGTTTAGAATTATTAGCAGAAGAAGCATTGACAGATGTTTCGTTTATGCTGAGAACATCTCATTTACAAAAATTAAGAAAAATTCTTGACGATCCAGAAGCAACTGATAATGATCGTTTTGTAGCTTACAATTTATTACAGAACGCGTCTGTTGCTGCCGAAGGTCAATTACCTAGCTGTCAGGATACGGGAACTGCGATTGTAATGGCAAAAAAAGGAGAAAGCATTTTCACGGGTGTTGATGATGCTGAATGGTTAAGCAAAGGAATCTTCAATACATACCAAAAACGTAATTTACGTTATTCTCAAATCGTCCCCATTTCAATGTTTGAAGAGAAAAACTCAGGTTCAAATCTTCCGGCACAAATTGATATTTATGCTAAAAAAGGAGCTTCTTATGAGTTCTTGTTTATGGCAAAAGGTGGCGGATCTGCTAATAAAACCTATTTATACCAACAGACTAAATCATTATTAAATGATAAATCTATGGATGCTTTCATCCGTGCGAAAATTAAAGATTTAGGAACTTCGGCTTGTCCTCCTTACCACTTAGCTTTGGTTATTGGCGGAACTTCTGCGGAAGCGAATTTAAGCGCTGTTAAAAAAGCATCTGCAGGATATTATGACCATCTTCCCACATCAGGAAACATGGCAGGACAGGCATTTCGTGATTTAGAATGGGAAGAACGTGTTCAGAAAATCTGTCAGGAGAGTGAAATCGGTGCTCAGTTTGGAGGAAAATACTTTACACACGATGTTCGTGTAATTCGTTTGCCTCGTCACGCCGCTTCTTGTCCAGTTGGATTAGGAGTTTCGTGTTCTGCAGATAGAAACATTAAAGGAAAAATCACCAAAGACGGAATCTTTGTTGAGCAGTTAGAAGTAAATCCAAAACAGTTTTTACCAGAAACAGCTCCACATTTAGAAGCTCCGGTTGAAATTGACTTAGATCAGCCAATGGCCGATATTTTGGCAAAATTGTCTCAATATCCTATCAAAACACGTTTAAAACTAAACGGAACTGTTATCGTAGCCCGAGATATTGCTCACGCAAAAATTAAAGAGCTATTAGACGCCGGAAAACCAATGCCGGATTATTTCAAAAACCATCCTGTGTATTACGCAGGACCTGCAAAAACGCCAGAAGGAATGCCTTCAGGAAGTTTTGGACCAACAACCGCTGGCCGTATGGACGTGTATGTAGATGAATTCCAGAAAAATGGCGGAAGTATGGTGATGCTTGCCAAAGGAAACCGTACTAAACAAGTAACGGATGCCTGCAACAAATACGGAGGATTCTACTTAGGTTCTATTGGAGGCCCGGCTGCAATTTTAGCTCAAGACAACATTCTGAAAGTTGAAGTAGTTGATTTTGAAGAATTAGGAATGGAAGCCGTACGTAAAATCACTGTGAAAGATTTCCCTGCTTTTATTATTACTGATGATAAAGGAAATGACTTCTTCGAGAACTTGTAATTTTTTAGATGCTAAATACTAAGGTTCTGAGATCCTAAGTTTTTTTTAATATAAAAACCGCCTTTTGGGCGGTTTTGCTTTATATTGTCTTTCGAACTTAAAATGGGCGTGCTTTGTGTAATCTAGCGTGCTTCCCGGTTAAAATACAAGTTCTTCTTTATCTTCCTTTTCAAAAGCAATGAAATGCGAAAGTTTTCCTTTTAAATTATATACCGGAGTCGCATCTACATGACATTGGTATATTTTACCGTTTTTTTTGTAGTTTTTAATGGTTTTTACAAACGGCTTTTTTAAGTTGATGGATTCCCGTATTTCTTGTAAAGCAGATTTACATGTTTCCGGACCTTGAAACATTTTAGGAGTTTTACCCAGAACTTCATCTTCTAGATATCCAGTCATTCTTTTGATACCGCTTGAAGCGAAGATAATTTTGAGATTTAAATCGGTAATTAGAACTACTTCGTCTTTGATTCGTTCTGCGATTTTTAAGTTTTCTTCGTTCCAAGTAAACTGGCTGGAAATTTTACCGACTTTTTTCAAATCAGCAAAAGAAGCTTTTAATTCATTTAAGTATTCATAATGAAAATCTAGAGCCAGAATAGGCACCAAAGTTCGGCTTACGATTTCTTCAGAACTATTTTTTTTCATTTAAATGGATTTTAAGCATCCTTTTCACTCAAAGATAATATTTAAATTGCTTCAAAAAACCGCAAAAAATTATTTTGATATTTTTTTTGCAAATCAAAATTCAAACTTAAGCTGTACTACTACTGCTTTCTTTTCTTCATTACTCAAATTACTCAGTGAAATTCCGAGCAAACGAACTGAATCCTTCATCTTTTCCTGATACAAAAGTTCTTCTATAACTTCCATTATCAAACTTTTATCGGAAATAAAATAAGGCAGTGTTTTGCTTCGTGTTTGTTGTGTAAAATCACTGTACTTTATTTTCAGCGTTACCGTTTTTCCCGAAACATCATGTCTTTTCAATCTTTTTTCCAAAGAAACTGCAATCCTGTCAAGCTGTTCCAGCATAAAAATTTCAGAAGAAAGGTTTACATCAAAAGTATGTTCTGCCGCCACAGACTTGGTTATTCGGTGCGGCTTTACTTCGCTGTTATGAATTCCCCGAACAACACTGTAATAAAAAGCACCTGACTTGCCGAAGTGTTTTTCTAAAAATTCTAATGATTTACTTTTTAGATCTAATCCGGTAAAAATACCAAGCTGATACATTTTTTCGGTAGTTACTTTCCCAACTCCGTAAAACTTTCGGATAGGAAGTTCTTCCAGAAAAGATATGATTTCATCAGGATTAACCGTTTTCTGTCCATTGGGTTTATTAATGTCGCTGGCAATTTTGGCCACAAACTTATTTACCGATATTCCAGCAGAAGCCGTTAATCCAACTTCATTTAAAATTCTCGATCTGATTTCCTGCGCCAATAAACTGGCACTTGGATTTCCTTTTTTGTTTTGGGTGACATCCAAATACGCTTCATCCAGCGAAAGCGGTTCAACTAAATCTGTATATTCATGAAAGATTTTATGAATTTTGGATGAAATTTCTTTGTATCGGTCAAATCTCGGGCGGACAAAAATAATATCCGGACAATACTTTTTGGCCAAAACGCCGCTTATAGCACTTCTTACACCAAACTTTCTGGCTTCATAACTTGCCGCCGCCACTACTCCTCTGTTTTCTGAACCGCCAACTGCCAGTGGTTTTCCGCGCAAAGACGGATTGTCCATCTGCTCTACAGAAGCATAAAAAGCGTCCATATCGATATGGATAATTTTGCGGTATGTAGGAGCATCATCTGACATTTTGCAAATTTAAAAAGGAAAGCCGTAAAAAGAACGCTGATCATAGTTATAAATAGTATCAATTTTTAAAGATTAACAACTAATTGAATTCAAACAAATCATTTTACTTATTTTTGTAGTTACTACCCGAAATATTTAAAAATGCGAACATTTGTTATAGGCGACATACACGGAGGATTACTCGCACTTGAACAGGTATTGAAGAAAGCCGAAGTTACTACAGAAGATACACTTATATTTTTAGGCGATTACGTTGATGGCTGGAGCCAATCAGCAGAGGTAATTGATTTTTTAATTGAATTGAAAAGCAGACAACACTGCATCTGCATTAGAGGAAATCATGATCAGCTGGCTTTAGACTGGCTGGAAAACCGACATGAAGATTTTGATGAAGAAATGTGGTACAAACATGGCGGAAAAGCTACTGTTGAAGGATATGCCAAGATTTCACCTGAAAGAAAAAAAGATCATATTGCATTTTTCGAATCTTTGAAAGATTATTATCTGGATGATGAAAACCGACTTTTTGTTCATGCCGGATTTACAAATCTGAATGGTGTTGTTTGGGAATATTTCCCGAAATTATTCTATTGGGACAGAACCCTTTGGGAATCTGCACTGGCTTTGGATCCAAATTTAAAACCAGATGATTTATATTATCCAAAGCGTTTTACGGTTTATAAAGAAATTTATATTGGACATACTCCTGTTACCAGAATTGGAAAAACAGTTCCGGTTAACAAAGCCTGCGTTTGGAATGTTGACACAGGAGCTGCTTTTAAAGGTCCGCTGACAATTATGAACGTGGATACCAAGGAGTTCTGGCAGAGCGACCCTTTAAATGAGTTGTATTCTAACGAAAAAGGCAGGAATTAATCTGTAAAAAACTAAATTTGCAGTCCAATATTAATATTTAAAGGTTATGAAAAAAGTTATTACATTTTTGTTTTTAGTATCATTTGGATTCACTCAGGCACAACAGGCTTTTAAAGGAAAAGGCGATATGAGAGTAAACATTGGTGCTAATCTTCAAGATGGCGGTTCTGGAATTCAAGGTTCGATAGATTTTGGTTTAGGAGAAAATTTCTCTTTCGGATTTGTGACTAGTTATTTACTTGGAGTAGATAATTTTAATGGTATTTACCACAACAATCCAACTCCATACTACGATTACAAACCAGAATTTAAAGATCGTTTTGATGCAAAAGCAAGAATTAATGCCAATTTAAGCAGTGTTATTGGAGTTGAGCAATTAGATGTATATCCAGGTTTAAGTTTAGGTTTACGTAATTTCGGCGGACACGTTGGAGGTCGTTATTTTTTTACTGACGGATTTGGTGTTTTCACAGAAATTGGATTCCCAATCGCAAAATACAGCAGCAACAATGATGTATTTGATCATTTAAACAATCAAGCCACTTTTAGTTTAGGAGCTTCATTCAGTTTATAATATAAAACTGTCAACGATATTCATAAAAAACCGCTCAACTTGAGCGGTTTTTTTATATTATCTTATTCAAAATCATTTGCTTAGCAGAATACTCCAATCCGATCCGCTGTAAATTTTATGTTTTGCCGAAAAGCTTCCCTGATTTACTGCCAGTGAAAAATTCAAAAGGCTGTTAAAATACGTAACATCTGTCCCTACAGGAACTTCACCAAAAGTATTTACGAGTTTTAATTTCCCATCATATACTTTTTTGGTACCGTTTAAAATTTGGATTTTCACAAAATCACCCGCTTTTAAATTCAAATTTGCAAAAGTCTTTTTATCAATATTTGTCCAAACATTTCCGTATTGAATATCCAAAATCGGAATACCGCCTTTGATTACGCCATTTTCGAAAACAGGTTTTTGGTAATCAATTTTAACTACTTCATTTGGCAGTTTTGGACCAACTTCTTCAAAAGTAATAGTTTTAGAGGCTAAACGTGCTCCCGTAAAAGCATACACATCACGCCCATGAAACGTATATGATTCATTTGAATTCTGACGGCGGTTTTTTACCTCATCAATTTCACGTATTTCCTGGATCCCTAATTGTTCTGCAATCAAAGTTAAAGTTCCGTTATCTGGCGTTACGAAAAAATGACCTGATTTAGTCTGTAAAACAACTGAATGTCTTGCTGTACCTACTCCAGGATCGCAAACCGATACAAACACAGTTCCTGCAGGATAATATTGTGCTGTCTGCGATAAACGATAAGCTGCTTCCCAAATATTAAAAGCTGGGATTTCATGAGTTAGGTCAAATATTTTCAAATCTGTTGAAACTCCCATTGCCACACCTTTCATAGCAGAAACCGCTCCGTCTTTCAAACCAAAATCAGATTGAAAAACTAATACATTATTTTGGGCATAACTGCTGAATGTTACAACACACAAAAAAAGTAATATTCTTAATTTCATTTTTTATCTTTTTTAAATTTGAACAAAGATATTTCATTAAAGCCAAAAATTGCTAATGATACGATATAAAAAAAGAGATTTTTAAATCAAATTACGTTTTTTACGATTACATTTGCATTTAATTCATTATCCTATATAAATACTAGGTAATTGTTTTTCTATTTTGAAAAAAGCTTGCCTATCAGTCAAAACCAAAACAATCATATGAGAAAAAAATTAAAATTTGTCATAACGGCTTTCCTGACTTTATCGAGTACGCTATTTTATGCGCAAAACCATGAGATAAAAGGGACTGTAACCAGTGAAAGCGGTAATCCGTTGGAATTTGCTACTATTCTTGTAAAAGGCTCACAAACCAGTACTACAACAGATGCTTTAGGAAAATTTACAATTTCAGCCGCTCACAATTCTCCAACTTTAATCGTATCGCTGCTTGGTTACAAAACCAAAGAAATTGTAGCAAGAGATCATTTTGTAGACATTCAGCTGGAGTTTGAAAGCAACAGTCTTGATGAGATTGTCGTCGTGGGAAGTAGAAATCCTAAAAAGAGTAAACTTGAAACAGCTGTTCCAGTTGATGTTGTGAATCTGGCGAAAATCAGAAATACAACGCCACAGACTACTACAAACGATATCTTAACCTATTTAATTCCTTCTTTCAATTCAAACCGACAATCTTCTGCTGACGGAACTGAGCATATTGACCCAGCATCCTTAAGAGGCTTAGGACCAGATCAGGTTTTGGTTTTGATTAACGGAAAAAGAAGACACACTACATCATTAGTAAATTATCAAAATACGGTTGGTAACGGATCTGTTGGTACAGATTTGAGTGCTATTCCGGCTTCTGCCATTAAACGAATTGAAGTTTTGCGTGACGGCGCTGCAGCACAATATGGTTCTGATGCTATTGCAGGTGTAATCAACTTGGTTTTAAAAGATAATGCCGGACTTGAAGCAAATGCAACTTATGGAAGTACATCTAGAAATGACGGACAAACAACGAATCTGAATTTGAATTACGGAAGCAAAATTGGAAACAAAGGCGGTTTCATTAATCTTTCGGCTGAATTTAATGACCGTCAGAAAACAAACCGTTCGCAAAACCACAACCTGATTATTTTTGACCAATCTGCCCAAGGGAATTTTTTCGCTTATGATTTTGCCGATGATCCGGCGCAATCACGTCAGATTGATGACAATTTACTGTCACAAAATGGTTTGAAACGTGATGATTTTAATTTCCAGATTGGCGATGCCAAAATACAGAATATTCAAGGATTCTTTAATGCTTCAATTCCGCTAAACGATCAGATTGAGTTTTATGCAAATGGAGGTGTCAGCCACAGAAAAGGAACTGGTTATGGCTTCAGACGTTTGCCAAGCGAAACCGAAAGTGTTGTAACTTCAATATTTCCTTTTGGATTTCAACCTGAACTAAATTCGGTTGTCACAGATCTTTCTTCTTCTGTAGGTTTCAAACTTAAATTTGGCGAATGGAAACTTGATGTAAGCAATACAATTGGCGAAAACAAATTTGTATACGATGTTTCCAATACCAACAATTTTTCTTTGGGTGACAACAGTCCAACAGAATTTAAGGCGGGAAATCATTCATTTCTTCAAAACACTCTAAATGCTGATATTACAAGATTATACAAAGATGTTTTCAGCGGATTAAATGTGGCTTTTGGAGCTGAATACCGTTTCGAAAAATACAAAATCGTTCCAGGTGAAGAGGCTTCTTATGTCGATGGCGGCGCACAGTCGTTTCCTGGATTTTCTCCTTTGAATCAAGTAGATGAAAAGAGAAACAGTGTGGGAGTTTATGGGGATATTGAAGCGGATATAACTGATAAATTCTTAGTGGGAATTGCCGGGCGTTATGAAGATTATACTGATTTTGGAAGTACAATCAACGGTAAATTGTCTTTACGATATAAAATTCTGGATAATCTTTCTGTTCGTGGAGCTTTAAGTTCTGGTTTTAGAGCGCCTTCATTACATCAGCAGTATTTTAATAATATTGCGACTGATGTTGTTGACGGACAGCTTTTAAATTCAGGAATTTTTAGAAATGACAGCGAAGTAGCGAAACAACTTGGAATTCCGAAATTAAAAGAAGAGACTTCGAGAAACTACAGTTTCGGTATTGTGTACTCGCCTTTAAAGCAATTACACATTACAGCCGATTATTATCATATTAGAATTGATAACCGAATCATTCTTACCGGAAATTTAGGTAATGATGCTTTTGGAGAACCGGTTCCTGAACTTCGTAATCTGTTTGCTCAATATGGCGCACAAACAGGACGTTTCTTTACCAATGCAATTAACACGACTACAAATGGAGTTGACGTCGTAATTGATTATGATTTAAATCTGGGACGCGGTAAAATGAATCTTTCTTTATTGTACAATTACAACGACAACAAAGTGGATGATAATCTGCATAATGTTCCTGCTATATTCGCAGGTCAGGAAGATGTATATTACGGTCCGCAGGAAAGAAGCCTAATTGAATCTAACACCCCAAAACATAAAGGAACATTTGCTGTAAACTACAGCATAGACAAATGGAACTTCTTATTGAGAAATACGTATTTTGGAGAAGTCGTTCGTGATGGTTTTCCTTTTGGTGGAATTCAAAAACACAACGGAAAAGTGGTTACCGATTTAACTGCTGCTTACAAAATAACCCCAAAAGTTCAGGTTGCCATTGGGGCAAACAATTTATTTGATGTTTTCCCGGACAAACAAATCTATGAAAACAGCTATTATGGTGTATTTAAATATGCGCCAGTTCAAATGGGCACAACAGGAGCTTATTACTTTGGAAGAATTAGTTTTTCTTTGTAAAAAACAACTTTTTTAAAAAATAGAAAGCCGTCCAAATTAACTGTTTTGTGTATCACAGATTCAGTTTAAACTGGACGGCTTTTGCTTTTATGAAAATGAAGTACTATTTCTTAGCAAATTTCTTCACGATTTTTTTATCACCGCTTGTTAATTCGATCAGATAAATTCCTGTACTTAATTTGCTTACATCTACAGCATTTCCTGCAATTTTGCCTGAACCAAGCTGCTGTCCTAATGTATTGATAATTTTATACGAATATCCATCAGCTTCTTCAATTGAAACATTCAATTCTGTTTCCGCTGGATTTGGGTATAAAGCAAATTTTTCAGTTCCCGTTGTTTCGATTAAACCTGCTACTACTTCTTGGTCAAGTGTACCAGAAGCTGTAATGTTGATGGTATAATCCTCAACTTGTCCATAAGAGAATCCTTCACAAGCTGTTGGTACAGAATTGTATTTCATAGAAACTCTAATTCTTGTGGTTCCAAGCGTTGCAGTCGATGGAATTGTAATTGTTCCTGTAACCGGAGTGGTTTTAGAAGCTGTTTTCGTCCAAACTGTTTCACCTGAATCTGAAAAATCTCCATCTTGGTTGTAGTCGATAAATACGGCATACCCTTCGTTATAAATAGTCGATGTCCAAGTTGGTGTTATGGTAATCGTATATGCTGTTCCCCTAGCCGCATTGGTAGAAATTGATGTGAAATTCTCGTAACCTGTAGTTGCAGTAGAAGTATTATTGATTGTTCCGAAAACAACTTTACCAATTCTTTCGTCGGCTGCACTACTTCCTTGAGAAGTACAATATGTTACAGAAGTTGCAGTTGTTGTAACATTTACACTACTGCTTGAAGCAGAAACATTTCCAGCCGCATCTTTAGCTTTCACACTAAAAGTATACGCTGTTGAAGGTGTTAAACCCGTAACGGTGTATGTTGTAGTAGTAGATGATCCTTTAAACGCCGTTCCTTGATAAATATCGTAACCTGTAACAGCCGCGTTATCTGTTGAAGCTGTCCAAGATAAATTCGTTGTTGTTCCAGTTGTACCAGAAGCTGCTAAACCAGTTGGTGCAGAAGGTGGTGTTGTATCTGTTGATCCAGAATAAGCCGCACCTACTCCAATAGCATAAAATGCGTTTGTTGTTGCAATAACTTCTGCAGAACCTGCTCCGTATAAATCAATAGCTGATTGAATTCCAGAAGTTCTAGCATTTGCAAAAGTTGAATTTGAAGTTAAGTAAACGTCTTCCAATCTAAATGCAATTTTGGCTGCTTTGTCGATTCCAATACCTGTTACGCTATAAGAACTTCCAATATCATTTGTTCCTGTTTTTCCAACAGATAAAATATAAAACCAGTGGTTAAAAACTCCAGAGTTAGTATGTACACCGCAATAGTCATTACTGCTCGTTGGCGTACAGCTTACACTAATCCAGTTTGTTCCTCCATAAGTATCCGGCTGGCCTTCAGCTTTTGGATTACTCATTGAACGAAGCGCTATGTGTCCGCTTCTTCTTTCTATATCTTCACCCACTAACCAAGTTGATTTTGTTGGCGCTGCACGATATTCAATACAAGCTGCCCAGATATCAGAGAAAGCTTCGTTCATCGCTCCAGATTCTTTTTGATACGCTAAATTAGCAGTGTATGTACAAACAGCGTGTCCAATTTCGTGACCAGCAACGTCTAGAGATGTCAAAATATCAAAACCTCCCGTTCCGCTTCCGTCACCGTAAGTCATTACACTTCCGTTCCAGAAAGCATTATTGTTGCTAGAATATCCAGCAGCAATTAAATTGTAATGCACATAACTTTTGATTTTCGCTCCAGCATCGTCATAACTGTTTCTGCCATGCACCGCTGACCAATAATCATAGGTCATTTCAGCGCCCCAATGAGCATCAAGCGCACCGTTGTCTTTATTAGTATTGTTGTATTCAGCAGCTGTCCAATTGTTATCTGCATCCGTAAAGTTCGTGGTTGGATACGTTGCTGTTCTAGCTGAGTTGTAAGTTTGGATTCCGTTTCCGCGAGTTCCATCAAGCAGAATATAAGATGAACCGCTTAAGCTAGTCTGGATTGTCTGCGTTCCACTGTAACGGGTTTCTGCATTGGCCGCTACGATAGCTTTTTTAGCAAGTGCCGTTTCGTTTTTTACAGCACTTCCTGCCGATGCTTTTTTTGCATGAACATTGTCATGTAAATGTTTTATGGTAGCATTATAAAATAATGCTTTTCCTGTTTCGGCATCAATGTAAAGATCTCCGCGGCTTAATGGTTTAGTGGCATAAATGTCAAATTTATAAGCCAGACGAATATTATCTCCTGCACGTTTTTCTCCTTGCTGTTCCATATTTGGTAACAAAACCAGTTCGCCTTTTGGTTTAGCATAACCCAATTCGGCAGCATCAAGAGGTTTTTCCCAAAGATATTCTGATGCATGAGTGTACTGCAATGCCTTATTGAAAGCCTGATCTGCAGAAAGTGACGGAGAAAGTTTCACATTTTCGATGTTGTAGTATTCACCATTCATTGAAACTACTTTTCCATCTTTAGAATGCAGGGTGTAATTGGCAAACTCTACTTTAATTCCTTGTTCGTACAATTGGAATTTTTCGTGAGTGTAACCTTGTTTGTCAGATTCAGTTCTGACTTTTTGGAAAGATTGAGTGTCTTTTAGTCCTAATTGTTCTTTAAACACTCTTTGGTAATCTGAACCTTTGTAACTTGACAGTTCGTTAAAAGTAATTAAACTTGGCTGTCCGTTTTCTGAAACGCTTTTTTGTTTCACCTGTTTATCGGTTACCTGGGCAAAAGCCGAAACTGAAAAACTTAGCACAAAGGCTGCTGTAATAATTTTTGGTAATTTTCTTTTCATAACTTCTTGGGGTTTTTAGTTTGGGTTAATGTTTACAAATTGTCAATGATAAAGTAAGTAAATACTTAAATTTGGTGATAAAAGTATTTTAAATTTGTTAGATAATCGATGAAATTTGCCGTTAATCGATAAAATGCAACATTTTTTACTTAAATTTTACTTTTATATAACATTATGTGAAAAATTCACAAAGAAAAGTGCGAAAATTTGTATAGTAATTAAACTTAAACTATTGAAGAACAATACAAAAAGCCAAAAAATTATCAAAAAAGAAGTTCTTTTTTAACTTTATCGCATAAAAAAAAGCCAGCTTATTACAAACTGGCTTCATTTTTTAAGAATGCTATTTTTTAATTGATATTCATTTCTGGAATTTCGCCTTCAATTATCAAATCAGCTTCCGTAGAATTAATAATGTGCTCCACTGAGATACCTGGCGCTCGTTCTAAGAGCTTAAAACCTTTTTCGGTTACTTCGAGAACGGCAAGCTCAGTTACTACTTTTTTAACGCATCCTACACCTGTTAATGGTAAAGTACATTTTTTTAATATTTTTGATTCTCCGGCCTTATTAACGTGCATCATGGCTACGATAATATTTTCTGCAGAAGCAACCAAATCCATAGCACCTCCCATTCCTTTTACCATTTTTCCCGGAATCTTCCAATTGGCGATATCGCCGTTTTCAGAAACTTCCATGGCTCCCAGAATAGTCAGATCGACTTTTTGGCTTCGGATCATTCCAAAACTAAAAGCCGAATCAAAGAAACTGGCTCCAGGAAGAGTGGTTATGGTTTGTTTTCCCGCATTGATTATATCCGCATCTTCTTCTCCTTCAAAAGGAAAAGGTCCCATACCCAAAACTCCGTTTTCACTCTGAAATTCTACCGAAATATCTTCACGTACATAATTCGCCACCAAAGTTGGAATTCCAATACCTAGATTAACGAAATATCGGTCTTTTACTTCTTTTGCAATTCGTTTTGCTATATCTTCTTTATTTAACATATTTTGAATGTGTCAATTTGGAAATTAGATAATTAGACAATGCCTATCTCGCAATCTAAATGAATTATCTAATTATCACATTTTCTAATTATTTTAATGTGCCAGTTCGTCAATTTGATAATGAGATAATTCTTTTCGCAATCTGAATTAATTATCTAATTGTCGCATTTCCTCAATTATTTTAATGTGCCAATTAGTTAATTAGATAATTTAAACACAATGTGAAAAATTATCTAATTGGCACATTTTCTTATTATCTAATTTCTAGCGCGCACTGTTCGCTGTTCAATTCTTTTTTCGAATTTTTCTCCTTGAAAGATTCTCTGAACCATAATCCCCGGAATGTGTATTTGGTTTGGATCTAGAGTTCCGACAGGAACCAGCTCTTCGACTTCGGCAATGGTAATTTTTCCGGCACCAGCCATGCAGGCATTAAAGTTTCTGGCAGTTCCTTTGAAGATTAAATTTCCGGCTTCATCACCTTTCCATGCTTTTACGATTGAAAAATCAGCTTTGAAAGCTTCTTCCATAATATGCATTTTTCCATTGAATTCGCGGACTTCTTTTCCTTCCGCTACTTCAGTTCCATAACCCGCAGGAGTAAAAAAAGCAGGAATTCCTGCCTGAGCAGCACGGCATTTTTCTGCTAAAGTTCCTTGCGGTGTCAACTCGACTTCTAATTCACCCGAAAGCATCTGACGTTCAAATTCAGCATTTTCACCCACATACGAAGAAATCATTTTTTTGACTTGTTTCTTTTGCAGAAGCAATCCCAGACCAAAATCATCTACACCGGCATTATTGGAAATACAAGTTAAATCTGAAATTGAAGTATTTACCAAAGCTGCAATTGTATTTTCAGGAATACCGCACAAACCAAAACCGCCAAACATAATTGTCATTCCAGTTTCGATTCCTTTGATTGCTTCCTGAACGTTATTCACTTTTTTTGTTATCATAACAAACTGTCTTTATTACCATTTAATTTTGATAAAAATACTATTTTCTGATCAAATTATAACGATTTCGTAAAAAATAAAAAAGGTGTGTAAAAAAATATCCTTTTGTCATCTTCTTTGTAATTGAAGGTTCCAAAAGGATATTGTTTCATTGAATATTTTTTAACTACAGCTCGAACTCGTCTGTGTTTTGTTCGGTTTGAGTAGTGTCTTTAACTACGGCCGGTCTTTGGTAACAATCTACTTTGATTGAAAGGTTTGCCGGACGTTCAAATTCTGAATTAGAAACCTGAAGGTCTTTATCGGCATAACAAAGTTTCATGAAATACGCCCAAACTGGTAAGGCAGCAGTTGCTCCTTGTCCGTATGTTAAGCTTTTGAAACGTGCTGAACGGTCTTCACATCCAACCCATACTCCAGTTACTAAGTTGGGCACCATTCCCATAAACCAACCATCTGACTGGTTTTGTGTGGTTCCTGTTTTACCTGCAATTGGGTTTTTAAACATATACGGATATCCTGTCCAACGGTTGTCTCCGCTTCCTCCGCCTTGCGTACGTAAACGTGCTCCTGAACCTGTTTCGGTTACACCTTCTAATAATTTGATTACGGCAAATGCGATATCTTTATTTAAAACATCATGGGATTCTGGAATTGGTTCGTAAATTACCTCTCCACTTTTGTTTTCAATACGGCTTAAAAACTGAGGTTTTACATACACTCCTTGATTGGCAAATGTGCTGTACGCAGCCACCATATCTTCAACAGTAATATCAACCGCTCCTAATGCAATTGACGGCTGCACTGGAATTTCTGTTTTTACACCTAATTTTCTAGTTAAGTCAACTACCGCTTCTGGACTTGTTCTATCAATCAATTTTGCCGAAACAGTATTAATAGAGTTTGCCAAGGCTTGTTTTAAAGTCACCATTCCTCTGTATCTGTAATCTGAGTTTCTTGGCTCCCAATCCTCGGTTACGTGGTGACGCCCTTTATGAATCATGAAAGGCCCATCGAGTATAGAATCGCAAGGTGACATATTCAATTCTTCGATAGCAGTTGCGTACACAAATGGTTTAAATGTAGAACCCACTTGTCTTGCTCCTTGTCCTACGTGATCGTATTGGAAGTATTTGTAATTGATTCCTCCAACCCAAGCTTTAATGTTACCTGTTTGAGGCTCCATTGCCATTAATCCAGATTGTAGGAAGTGTTTGTAGTAACGAATAGAATCAAACGGTGTCATTACAGTATCGCGTTCTCCTTTCCAGGTAAAGACACGCATTTTAGTTTTCACCTTAAACGAAGCGATAATGTCATCTTCGCTTTTATCCATTTCTTTCATTTGTGCCCAGCGAACAGAGTTTTTCATAGCCTGCGTCATGATACGATCTGTTTCTGCTTGTGTGATATTTACAAAAGGAGCATTTTTATTGTTTTTTTGTTCAATAAAAAATTGCTGCTGTAGGTTTTTCATATGTTCAGCAACAGCTTCTTCTGCGTATTTCTGCATTCTTGAATCAATGGTTGTGTAAATTCTTAAACCATCTTTGTAAATATCGTATTCCGTTCCGTCAGGTTTTTTGTTTTCAGTTACCCATTTTTTCAAGTAATCACGAAGGTATTCTCTAAAATAAGTAGCCGTTCCTTCACGGTGGCTTTCTAATTTAAATTTTAAAGCGATTGGTAGAGCCTGCAGTCTTTCTTTTTCAGCTTCAGAAATCATTTTTGCTTTTACCATTTGTCCAAGAACTACATTACGACGATTTTTAACGCCTTCAGGATTTCTTACTGGATTGTAAAGTCCTGAGTTTTTGAACATTCCAACTAACATTGCTGATTCGTCGATTGTTAGGTCTTTAGGATCTTTTGAAAAATAGGTCTGTGCTGCGGAACTTACTCCAACAGAATAGTTTCCGAAGTCGTAGACATTACAGTACATGGCAATGATTTCATTTTTGGTATATTGTCTTTCCAGACGAATGGCAATAATCCATTCTTTAACTTTTTGCAGAATTCTGAAAGGTAAAAAACGAGAACCTTCTCCGTGAAACAACTGTTTTGCTAGCTGTTGCGTTAAAGTACTTGCTCCACCATTTGTTCCTAAACTAAAAACAGCTCTTAAAGTTCCACGTCCATCAATTCCTGAGTGTTCGTAGAAACGAGCATCTTCGGTAGCTACTAAAGCTTCTACCAAACTTTTAGGAAGATCCGAGTATTTAAGCTGAGATCTGTTGGTTTTGAAATATTTACCAATTACAACACCATCAGACGAAATGATTTCGGTCGCCAGATTAGAGTCTGGGTTTTCTAAGTCTTCAAAAGAAGGCATTGAGCCAAAAAGTCCCCAAGAGGCAAATAAAAAGAAAGCCAAAACGCCTAACAGAGAATAGGCAAAAATTCTCCAGAATTTCTTTTTGTAGTAATTAATATCCTTAACGGTATTGGTTTGATTGTTTTTTTTAGCAGCCATATAACTTATTTCTAATCTTTTTGTTCTATTCTAAAACCTACGTCTGTAATACCTTCCAAAGCTTGTACACCTGGAATTTTTCCAGATTCTCTAACAGCTTGTTTGATATGTACTTTGTATTTTCCTCTAAATTTCACGTCTTCTTTATAGAAAAGTTTACTTTCTTTTATGTCCGTAAATCCATTTCCCATAAGCGTTCCGTCGGGATTTGCCATTTGGTATTCTAAAGTATCGACTTTGGTAAAACCGCTTGGCGTTTCCATGGCAACAATCAAAAATAAATTATTGAATGGATAATTGTTGTTGTCCCTTACATTTACAAACAGGTTGTATTTTTTCGTAGAATCCAAAACCGGCAGGTTAAAAGTTACCACACTGTCTTTGTGCCAAGCACTTCCAACAGATTTGTACTCATCAAATACTCTTTTTTTATCGCATGAAAAAAGAAGTATTGCTGCCAAAAGAAGAATCCCGCTATTTTTTATTCTCATTTTTAGTATTCGTTATTGGTTTTCTAGGTTCAGCCGATTTATTTTCATTTGAGTTCTGCTTATTCGGATTGTTTTTATTCGAATTGTGCTTCTTCTTATGATTTTGTTTATTTGGATTGTTTGGCTTATTCGCATTACCATTGTTCGGATTATTATTTCCTGCTGGTTTAGCGGTATTTGTATTTTTTTCCTGCTGTGGTTTTGCCGGAGTAGCAACACCAGCTGTTTCAGCAGTTTGTTTGCGTTTGCGGTTTGGTTTTTTCTTTCTTTTTGGCTGGTCAAAACGAGTTAAACTTTCCTGACCCATTGCGTTGTTAAAGTCTTTTTCAGGTTCTGAAGTAACTTCAATTGCAAAATCTTCTAAAGAAGAAACTTTATTTTTCTGTTTATTCTCGGCAATAATTTCTTTTACCTGATCGATTTTTAAAACGTGCCAATTTGCAAAATTGTTGGTATAAGCAAACCACATTAATCCTTTAAAAATATCCTGTTTCTGGCAAACTGCATCGCCTTTTTCTGTAATTAGTTTTGTATCGTAATCCGGAAAATCTTTCAATGCGTCCATGTAAGTGTCTAACTCATAGTTCAGACAGCATTTTAACTTTCCGCATTGTCCGGCTAATTTCTGCGGATTCAATGATAATTGCTGATAACGTGCTGCAGAAGTATTTACACTTCTAAAATCGGTCAGCCAAGTCGAACAGCAAAGTTCACGTCCGCAAGAACCAACTCCACCTAAACGAGCGGCTTCCTGACGGAAACCAACTTGTTTCATTTCGACTCTGGTACTGAATTCTTTCGCAAAATCTTTAATCAGCATTCTAAAATCGACACGGTCATTTGCTGTGTAATAAAAAGTCGCTTTAGATCCGTCGCCTTGAAATTCAATATCCGAAATTTTCATTTCCAATTTATGCTGAATCGCTAATTCACGTGCACGAACTTTCATTGGTTCTTCACGATCGCGCGCTACAGACCAGATATCGATATCTTTTTGAGATGCTTTTCTATAAATTTTTGGAACGTCGTTACTTTCGTAATTCACTCCTTTTTTCTTCATTTGAATCTTTACCAATTCGCCTGTAAGAGTTACAATTCCAATATCATGTCCTGGTGAAGCAACAGTTGCTACAATGTCACCAATACTTAAAGTTAATTTCTCTGAATTTCTAAAAAATTCCTTACGTCCGTTTTTAAAACGTACCTCAACACAATCAAAAATCGCCTCACCATTAGACGGACTCATGTTTGCGAGCCAGTCAAAAACCGTCAATTTATTGCAGCTATCGGTGCCGCAAGTCCCATTATTTTTACAACCCTTTGGTGCGCCACCATCTGAGGTTGAACAACTTGTACATGCCATAATTATATATGTAGTGCTGCCAAAATACAGCTTAAGTTCATAAACGTTTGATCGGTAAAGATAGTATTTTTTTTATTTGGCTATTTATAGATTAATTCTAAAGGGTTGTTAAATAAAAAATGTAATGATTTCAAAAAAATTACAATTTAAAAATTCTGCTTTAAATTTTTCTCATTTTTCTAATATAACGAGTTTAAAAAAAACTTATTCTACTCGTTTTATGACGTATAGAGGTCATACAAGAAAAGACATTATTATCACTTCACTTTTTAAACTCGGTGCAAAATCACGAAAATTACCAAACCATGAGTTCGGATTTAATGAAAAAAGTAGGCAAAACATACGGTTCTTAATTAGCATCTTTTTTGTAAAATACCTTATTCTGTTCATTTTATGCCGTAAAAAGCCTTTTTAACTTTTTATACTGAAATATATTTGTAATTTTTATGTTTTATCTTACAGCATCGTTTGGAAAGGCAGCAATTGCGCACCAAACCGCAATAAAATTATCATTCATTTTTAAATATATTTCAAATGACAAACCAAATTGAAAGTTTCCTTTTTCAGGGAAAATTTGACGAGGCTAGAGAATGCCTAAACAACGGAGAGAAATTTAACGAACAATATCTTAAAAACAATTTTTCGCAGATAGCTGCCAAAATTATTGAAGCGAAAGAAATTGACTTTATCGAAAAGCTGATAAAAGCGGGTTTTATTGAAACCGATATTTACGAATTGGACAATTTTGATCAGTCAATTTTTAAACCGTTAACGTTATATTTAAAAGACGACGACGAATCGATTGCTTTTTTCAAAGAAGTTATGTCAAAAATCGACAACATTAACGACGAAATAAGCGACAAAACGTTGCTTGGTTATTTTTTTGAAAAAGGAACTTCGCCAAAAATAGTTAAAGTTTTAGTTGATGATTTTGGAGCTAACACGCAGTATAAGAACAATGCAGGTGAAAATTTCATATATACGATCTTAAACACTTATGGTTTGGATGCAGAAAAAGTAAAAGAATACATTACCATTCTAATTGATAATGGCGTTGATATCAATGAGAAAAATATTGTAGGCACAACGCCTTTAATGTGCGCAGTTAAAAGAACCCGAAAGGATCTTTTAACTTTTTTAGTTGAAAACGGTGCAGATCCTAATGAAACTGATAACCAAGAGAACAGCGCTTTTTATTATGCTACAGCTGAACAGTTTTCGTTTCCGATGTACGAACTTTTAGCAGAATCATCATCAGCCGTTTTTAATAGAATCAATAAAAACGGAAAAACTTTACTTACAGAGTTTATCAGAATGATGTCTGATTCTGAATACGATCTAAATTCGTTGCAAAGATTATTATCAGATGGAGCTGATTTAAATCATTGCGCTGAATATTATGGAAATCCGAAATCGGGTGTAGATTATATTTCAGAGAAAAAATCGGGCATTCTAAAGTCGGTTCTTGACAGCGGTTCAATTGATGTTAACGAACAAGACAATCAAGGAAACACTATTTTACACAAAGTCTGTGCGTATAATGTAAATTACGATGCTGAAGCCGCAAAAGAGACTTATCGAAAAGTTAAATTACTTCTTGAAAACGGCGCTGATAAAGAAATCACCAACGACAAAGACGAAACGGCTTTGATGCTTGCTTCTGGCGACAACCTGAAGATTAAAACGGTTGAACTTTTAATGAAACAATAAAAACGATTATTTACTTTAAAAATATCTATACATGTCAATGTCATTTATAGTTGCCTGCGAAAATGGCAACAGAAAAATAGCCGAAATACTGCTTCAAAATAAAGAAGTAGATGTAAAATATACAGATGAACAAGGAAGAACGGCTCTTCATTATGCGGCACACCGCGGTTATCTCGATATTGTAAAAATCCTAACCGAAGACGGAGCTGATATTAACTACGAAGACCACCAAGGAGAAACGCCTTTGTTCTTTGCTTGTCTGCAGAAACAAAAGCAAACCGCTTTGTTTCTATTAGAAAAAGGTGCAGAAATTACCAAGAACGATAAATATGGAAACAGCCTCTTGCATTTGGTAGTTCAAACGGCTCAAGTAGAAATTGCAACAAAGTTGCTTGAAGCAGGAGTCGATGTTAATTTACTGAATAACAATGGAGAAACTCCGTTACTATTGGCTTCAGCAAAATTAAATAGAGAAATTATTCAACTGCTTTTAGACAAAGGTGCCGATATCAATGTAACCGACAAACAAGGAAATACACCTTTGTTATACGCTTGTTATACCAAATCGATTCCGATGGTGACTTTGCTTTTGGATAATGGCGCCGACATAAATCATGTCAATCATGCTGGTGAAAATGCGCTTTTAATTGCTTGCTACGAAACCAACCGAATGCTTGCCAAATTATTGGTAGAAAGAGGTGCCGATGTGTTCACATCAAACAACAATGGATATTCTCCTATTTGGTATGCATGTGCAAATAATCAAAAAGAAATTGTCGCTTTGTTCCTTGAAAACGGAGTTGATGTAAATTACAGCAAACCTGTCGCTCAAGACACTTCATCTATGAATGATTATTTGGATTGGATTGTAACAGCTACAAACATTTCCAATGAATCTAGTTTTTCATTAAACAGTTCGTATAGCTATGGCGGAGAAAGTCTGCTGCACGTTGCAACGAAAAAAGGAAATCTTAGTATGGTAAAACTTTTGATCGAAGCTGGAGCAGACATTAACATTCAAGACGAATCTGGAAATACGCCATTGCATTACAGTGCTGCCAACGGGAAGAAAGATGTGGTGAAATTTTTATTAGACAATAATGCCGATGCTTCAATTGTAAACGTAAAAGAACAAAAAGCGATTGATTACTCAAACGTAAAAGGTTTCAATGAAATTACAGAACTAATTTTAAGATATGCTCCTTCTGGAACAGTTGTAAATCCAATACACACATCCTCACAAACAGAAGCACCAAAAGCCGATACAGGGAATTCAATGGAAGCGAAGAAAAAAGCATTACTGGATTTAAAAGAACTTTTGGATGCTGGTATTTTAACTTCGGAAGAATTTGAGGTTGAGAAAAGTAAGGTTTTGAAAGGGTAAATTTATCGCTTTTTAATACGACAAAAATGATTCAATTAACGACAAATATACAAGTAAAAAAAAGTGCTGATTTTATTTATGAATTTCTGCTTAATCTTGACAAAGAAAAATACTGTAAATGGCATTCTGCTCATAAAGATTTTACAGTAATTAAAAGAAATGAACAAGAAATCGGTAGTATTCTTTATTTCAAAGAAATTGTTGACCAGACTGTTGTAAATTTTAAGTGGCGAATAATTGAAATAACCGAAAACAAATTAGTAAAAATGCGGGCGCTTTATTTCTATCCTATATGTCTTACTATTGGTTTGGAAAGCATTTCTAAGGAGGCAACTATAGTTCATCATCAGCTCCATGTAGGTTTTAAACTAAAATTCTTAAACCTAATTCCTGATTGGATTATTGGCAATACTTTATTTTCACAAAGAAAAAGGAAATCACAGCAGCAACATGCCATAGAAGAATATAAAAATTTGGAACATTTACTATAATGATATTTTTATCCGTTCGCGCGGATTTGCAATCCGTGCCCGTATAGATTGGTTTGTTTTCGATTCGATAATTACATTGTGTGTCTTGCAGTTGCGGGCACGGATTACAAATCCGCGCTAACAACTTATAGGGATATATTCACACGATCGGATGGTTTCCGAAAGTTGTTATGTATTTAAGAGTTATCATATAATAGAATTAACATGAACTTTTACATTTTTAAAAATAAAGAAATGCCTTGGGGAGATTATGGCGACACCTTGCTTGTCGGTTATGCTTATCCTGACGAAAAAGATGAATCCAAAATTTTAATAGAACGCACAGGACCATTTGTACCACCGGTTTACACTTGGGCAAAGATGATTTTAATTTCCGACACGTTCAAACAAAAATTAGAGAAGTCAGATTTAAAAGGCTTTGAATATCAAGAAACCGTTTTTCATAAAATTGTCAATTTAGATTGGACAAAGTGGGATTTAGATACTGAAGACCCTAAAATATATCCAAATGGTGGCGAACCAGAAAATTATATTCTTAGCCGAAAACATAGTCCAGAAACTGCTGAAAAAATGGAAAAAATTTGGTGTTTAAAACTAAACAACAAAACACTAACAGGTCGAAAAGAAAGAAATATTTCTAGCAGGCAAGATCTATTTATTATTGAAAATTCATGGACAGGAAGTGACATTTTCAATAGTGAGGGTGCGGGTTATGCTTTCTTTTCTGAAAAAGCAAAACTATGGTTTGAAAATAATGCTGATGATTTTGCAAATTTTGAGCCTTTTAATTCTAAAGTTGCAACGCAGGAAGAAATCGATTTTGCCAAAGATTACATAAAACCAAGACCTCAAAAAAATGATCCATTTGCACATCTTACACCAAAAGATTGGAAAACGTATCAAAAGTTTATAGAACAAGCCAATAAGTTAATAGCTAAATCAAATACAGACAAAACTGAAAAATCTAAGCTGACAAGTATAACTAAAGCAATTGAAAGCTTAAAAAACGCCGAACAAATAAGACCTTTAGGAAAGAAAGAACAAGGTTTATTAAATAAATTAAAAGATAAATAAATGTTTAAAAAGCGTAAAAAGAATAATACTGAAGTAGTCCGTTCGCGCGGATTTGCAATTCGTGCCCCTATAGATTGCTTTGTTTTCGATTCGATAGTTACATTGTGTGTCTTGCAGTTGCGGGCACGGATTACAAATCTGCGCTAACAACTTATAAGGATACATTCACACGATCGGAATGTCTAGAATGAACTTTACTGCATTTGACGGAATCACTATTTAAGAAAATTGATTGATAAATATGAAAATCTGCTTAAAAAGTGCCCAAGCATTCAATGGAAAGAAACTTTAATTGATAGATTGAAAATATAAAATATAAAAACGATGTTTGATATTGTATCCATAATTTCGAAGCATACCGCTTTTTTAGAAGACAAGCTAAAGCAACTTGATAGTAGTCAAAGGAAAAGTATAGGTAAAGCTTTTATTCGGCTCTATTTTCTATTGCCCGAAACTGCGGAATGTATCGAACATCATTTAAAAATTAAAATTCAAGAAGATACATTACTGAATGATGTAGAGAATAACAATCTTCAATATTTCAAAGATGCTTTAAAAAATTATTCTATCTCTATAGATCCGTATGCAGATGATTTTGAAGAACTCGAAATCATGGAAATCAACATAATCAGCGGCCTTGAAAATTGTATCAATTCAGCGGAAAAACCAGAACATGCAGTATACAATTTTCTATTGTTAATTGACATTCTCGATTACTATCAAAACTTTTCTGAAAATCCTCAATATTGGAACAATCTGTTGAAAGAAGAAATTGAATTTCAGCAAAAGATCGTTGAACAGATTTCAAAAGGAGAAATAATGGATGAAAATTCGTATTTTGATCGATATAAAAACACTCCGTTTAATGAAATCTAAATTTCACAATATGATAAAAAAATACTTATTCTTTATACTTGCCATTGTCTCTGTATTTCTTAACACAAGTTGTAAAGATTCTAAAAGCAAAACTGAATCTACTAAAACTGAAGTTGTCGATTTAAAAGAAATCCCTGAAGTGGAAGAATCTCCCGTTGAAACCAAAAGAGAACTTTCTGATTTCCTGCCTAAAAATTATGTCTTATTTGATACTATTTATGGCGACCTCAACAAAGACAATATCGAAGATTGTGTACTGATTATTAAAGGCACTGATAAAAGTAAAATCATTACAGATGAATACCGTGGTAAACTAGATCGCAACCGAAGAGGAATATTGGTGCTTTTAAACAAAAACAACAATTACGAACTAGCTTTAAAAAATTACGATTGTTTTTCATCTGAAAACGAAGAAGGCGGCGTTTATTATGCACCTGAATTATACGTTGAGATAAAAAACAACAAACTCTTTATCAATTACGCACACGGAAGATATGGCTATTGGCAATATACTTTCAGATTTCAAAACAATGATTTAGAGTTAATTGGTTATGATGCCAGCAGTAATCACGGTCCTGTTACTCTCACACAAACCAGCATCAATTTCTTAACCCGAAAAAAGATTGTAAACCAAAATGTCAACGAAAACACTTATGATGGTGAGGAAATTTTTGAAAAAACTGAATCAAAAATCAATCGAACAAAATTGATTAAATTATCTGAAATCAAAGATTTTGACGAACTGGAAGTTGCAGAAGATTAGTTTAAGTGACATAAAAAGAGTCGCAAGTTGCGACTCTTTTCTTTTATAATGACCTCTAAGTTTCCTTAACCGTAATAATCTTAACCGGACAAGCTTTTGCAGCCAATTCGCAACTTTCTACAATCGCATGATTTGGCGATTTTAAAGTAAAAAAGCCTTTGGCATGCTGCGAATGAAGTAAAACCGATTTTCCATCTTTTTTCGACATTTGAAAATGAACTGGATCCATTTCGACGCAGTAATTACAGCCAATGCATTTATCTCTCTGTAAAGTGATAATAACCATTACGATTCAACAATTTTATAGAGTTTGTCCGACATTCTGATTCTGAATGGCACTTTGAAAGTACAATCGTCTCCTTTTGTTGCTTTTTCTGCTGAGAAATCGTTCACGAACATTTCGTCAATAATCATTTCTTGAGCACCTGTACTTGGCCCTGTTACCAAAATTTTATCACCGACTTTAATATCGTAAGCTTCAATTTTGAATTGTCCAATTTCGGCTTTTGGGAAATAATGTGTTCCTTTACCCACATAAACCTTTTTCTGCGTCGCTGCAGATCCTGGAATATCGCTCCACTCTCCTAATTCTTGTCCCAAATAATATCCCGACCAGAAACCACGATTGTAGACTGTATTTAAAGCTTCCATCCAAACTGCGGTTTTCTCTTTAGAGAAAGTACCGTCGTAATACGCATCAATAGCTTCTCGATAAGTTTTGATGACTGTTGCTACATATTCAGGCGCACGTCCGCGTCCTTCGATTTTTAAAACCTTAATTCCAGAATCAATTACTTGATCTAAAAAGTCGATGGTACATAAATCCTTAGGTGACATCATATATTCATTATCCAATTCGATTTCAAAACCTGTTTCCTGATCGATAACGGTATATTTTTTTCGGCAGTTTTGTTTGCACGCCCCGCGATTCGCAGAGGAATTATGCGAATGCAAACTCAAATAACATTTTCCTGAAACTGCCATACATAAAGCGCCGTGACCAAAAATTTCGATTTCTACTAAATTTCCGTTTGGTCCTTTGATTTGTTCTTTTTCAATTTGTTCCGTTATTTTCTTTACTTGTCGCAAACTCAATTCACGGCTTAAAACCATGGTATCGGCAAATAAACTATAGAATTTAATGGTTTCTATATTGGTAACATTCAGTTGTGTCGAAATATGAACTTCCATTCCAATCGATCTTGCCATGGCAATTACAGCTTGATCGGATGCGATTACTGCGGTAATATTGGCCTCTTTTGCTTTATTCAATACTGTTTTTACAACTGATAAATCGTGATCGTAAATAATCGTGTTTAAAGTCAGATAGCTTCGAACGTTTTGGGCTTCGCAGCGATTGGCAATTTCTTTTAAATCTCCGATTGTAAAATTCACTGTCGCTCTTGCACGCATGTTGAGTTGCTCAACACCAAAATATACAGAATCACAGCCATTATCTAAAGCAGCCTGAAGCGACTCAAAGTTCCCAGCGGGAGCCATGAGTTCGATTGTATTGTTAATTGTCATTTTTGATTTTATTATTCCAATGATGTTTTTAGAATTCAGTTATCTAAAAATTGACAAAAATAATGTGGGTGTAGATTGGATTCCTATGATTTTTATCATGGTCTTTATTTTAAAAATTATTTCGTAGCAGGCCACGAAAAACCATTTTCTATGCCCATGATTGTCGCTAATCTTTATCAAATATAGCCCACGGTTTCAACCGTGGGTACACAATGCAAATCATCATCATTGCGTAACAATACGTTTCCCACGGTTGAAACCGTGGGCTATGTTCTAAAAAAATATGGTGATTTTTTATTTACAGGTTGGTTGAATTTTCAAACCCATGAAGTTTTACAAATTCATCAAATTCCTGCTGGCCATTCTTTTTCAAATGATGCTGTTTTTGATTTTTAATATAATTATAAACAACATCAAGCTGGGATTCGCTTACCGCAAAAGCAGCATAGCCCTTTTGCCAGGCGAATTTTTCAGGAATTAGATTTTCTCCATTTATACAATGAGAAGAACCGCCTTTAGCTTGACGAATTACATCCGAAATAGATTTTTGCGGATTTAGTAAAAACAAAACATGCACATGATCAGGCATTCCATTTATGATTCTAACTGGACAACCGAGTTCAATTAATTCATCATGGATATAATTGTATATCTTTTTTTCAATTGAATAATCAATTAATTCCGTACGATTTTTGGTTGCCCAAATGGCATGAATCCATAATTTGGAAAAAGAATGCGACATTGTAAACTAGGGTTTAAAAACCGCTAATTTACAATTTTATAAACTTTATCTGACAAACGAATGCGAAATGGAACTTCAAAAGTAACTTTATCACCAATTTTAGCAGATTGAGTTTCTGTACCATTCACGATGATTTTATCCATAATCAATTCCTGATCTCCTGTCGTTGGACCCGAAATAAGGATTTTATCACCAACATTTAATTCGTGATTTTCTACAGTAAATTGTCCAACTTGTGCTTTTACGTAATAATGTTCTGCTTTTCCAAGAAGTACTTTCTTTACTTTTACTTTCTGACGAATATCGGCTTGTTTTTGTGCAGTTGCCAAAGCAGTTTCAGGCAAATCTCCTGAGTGTTTGAATTTCAAGTTTTCAGATTTTCCCTTTCTGAACACTTTATTTCCAACCTGTTTTCCAGTTCTCAAACGAACTTGATCAACTAAAGGCATGTGAATGATTTCTAAACATTCTGTAGAACAGCAGTTTTCCATTGCCGCTTTACATTCGTCACACTGAATAAACAATAAATGGCATCCGTCATTTTCGCAGTTGGTGTGGTTATCGCAAGGTTTTCCGCATTGATGGCATTGCGAAATGATATCATCTGTGATTCTTTCGCCCAGACGATTATCGAATACGAAGTTTTTACCAATGAATTTGCTTTCTAAACCTTCTTCTTTCAATTGTTTCGCATAGTTGATGATTCCACCTTCTAATTGATATACATTTTTGAAACCTTGATGTTTGAAGTAAGCACTCGCTTTTTCACAACGAATTCCTCCCGTACAATACATTACCAGATTCTTATCGTCTTTATGATCTTTAAGCTGTTCGTTAATGATTGGTAAACTCTCTCTAAAAGTCTCAACGTCTGGAGTAATAGCACCTTTAAAATGTCCAACTTCGCTTTCGTAGTGATTTCTAAAATCTACTACAATTGTGTTTGGATCTTCAAGGATTTCGTTGAATTCTTTGGCTTTCAAGTGAACGCCAATATTAGTAACATCAAAAGTGTCATCGTTTAAACCGTCAGCAACGATTTTGTGACGCACTTTGATTGTCAATTTTAAAAAGGAATGATCGTCTTGTTCTACGGCAACATTCAATCGTATGCCTTTCATGAAATCATAAGCCTCAAGAGTTTCTCTAAAAGCTTCAAAATTTTCGGCAGGAACACTCATTTGAGCATTTATTCCTTCGCTGGCAACATAAATTCGGCCTAATGCATCAAGGGCATTCCAGGCTACGAATAAATCATTACGAAATTTTTGTGGATCTTGAATTTTGGCATACGCATAGAAAGACAACGTTAGTCGTTGTTTACCTGCATCATCGATCATGATGGCTCTTTCTTCTGCGCTCAAAGTGTTGTACAGTTGCATGCTATAAACAGTTTTAAGTGAGAAATTATTTTTTTGCAAAAGTAGGTAAAAAGGTTCAAAGTTGCAAAGTGACAAAGTGACAAAGGTTTTTTAGTTTTAGTCCATAAAAAAAGCACCAATTGGTGCTTTTTAAAATCTTTATTACTTTGTCACTTTGAACCTTTGTCCCTAAACTCAGAACCTTAGTATCTCAGCACCTCAGTACCTAAAAAAATCAACAAAACTCGTTAAATGCGTCTTGTAAATTCTCAGCGATCATTTCAGCTGGGCGCCCTTCGATGTGGTGACGCTCTAACATGTGAACTAATTCTCCGTTTTTAAACAAAGCCATAGAAGGCGATGATGGAGGAAAAGGGAACATGTGTTGTCTTGCTGCATCAACAGCTTCTTTGTCAACACCAGCGAAAACAGTGATTAAATGATCTGGTTTTTTAGCTCCTTGTAAGCTCATTTTTGCTCCAGGACGTGCATTTCTAGCCGCGCAGCCGCAAACAGAATTTACAACAACTAATGTGGTACCTTCAGCTTTAATTGCATTCTCTACAGCTTCAGCACTATGTAAATCTTGAAAACCAGCAGCTGTTAATTCAGCCTCCATTGGTTTTACCATTTCTTGTGGATACATATTCTTGATTTTTTAAATTTTACTTTTGAACTGCAAAGTTACAAAGTTTACTCGCAACTCGTTAATTTGAAGTATAAAGTTTTGTTATAGTTCGATTGGTAATTACCTTAACTTCTTTTGATACGGATAGGTTTCATAAACCGTATTGTCTTCATTAATCGAATATCCTTTCTTGGCATTTTCTTTTCCTTCGTTAATCAAAGCCATAATTTCTTCTTTTGGCTTTCCTTTTTTATACCAGCAGATGGCTTTATAATACTTTGCATCTGAAAATTCAGGATATATTTTTAGCGCTTTGTCAAAAATAGTGATTGCTTCATCTAGTTTTTGAAGCTCATACTTAGCAATTGCTTGATAGAAATACGCAGTCGGATGTTCCAATTGGCTTCTGTTTTTGTAAATCTCATTCACATAATCATCGAAACACTTTTCGGCTTTTTCGTATTCATTCAATTGTAAATAACACAATCCAATGTAAAAACCATACGTGTGATCCATTACATAATTATTCCCATAGAGCTTAATGCATTCTTCAAAATCGGTTATGGCACTTTTGTAAGTTTTGGCAAAGATGCATTTGATAAAACCTCTGTACGGGAGCCATTCGGCTTTGTCATAAAGAACTGCTTTATCAAGATAAGGCATTCCAACTTCATACTTTTTGCATTTAAAATACGGCATCGCTTTTTGCTGCCACAATTGAGCAACGGTGCTGTCTTTTTTCAAACCTTCATCAAGACAGGCTTGCCATTTTTGCATTTCGATATTGTAATCGTATTTTTTTTCGGCGCAATTGGTTAAAAACTCTTCTATAATGGCATCATGTGCTTTGTTTGTAGAAACTTGTCCGAATGAAAGAAAACTAAAAAAGAATAATCCTAAAGTAATGGTTTTCAAATCCTATCTATTTTTGAGTTGTTTTTTTTGAAAGAAAAATCAAGCTAAAATAGGTTTTTTTAGAAATGGATTAAAAAATATTTCACAGCAAACAAAATTTCGTTTAAAACAAAACTCTGAATAATGCTTTTAGAAAAGGCAGTTTCGGACATTTCATAATTACCTGAAAATCTTCAGCCAAACTTGTTTCTTCATCCAAAAATTTAAAAATCAATTTTGGATTTCCTTTTCGGAATAAAGATGAAAAAATGGAACTTCCCAATTCGTTATGATGATACAGAATATCCAGAAGCAGTAAATCATACAACCAAAATCGGTTCTTTTTATGGAAGTCTTTCATTTTAAATCCTTCATTTTGAATAAAACTAACCAGTTCAGTTGATTTTTTATCTGAATTTTTGAAAGTATAACCCGTACTTGCTTTTGTCCAGCCGCCAGCTGTACCAATATTCAAAACCCGTTTGGTATTTTTTTCCCAAAAAGGATAACTCGTCATTGGAATACTTCCCTCCTCTTTTTCGAGAATTTTATAGTCATCTGATCCCAATTGCTTAAGATAATTTTCAATGGCTTTTTCGTACTCTTCTTTTGGCAGCAATTTTTCTGAAAACAAAGTATATTCGACCAAAGCCTCAGTTTTAGAAGTTGGCAGAACGTACATAAACCTTGTATTTCCTTTTTGTTCAACCGAAAAATCCATAAAAGTAACTTCTTCCGGATTGAAAATTTCTTCTTTCGTTTTTACAAACCAGCCCACAAAATGCTGCTGTAAAACGGGATATTTATTTTGGTTTTCGGCGAAAGCCTTTGTATAAATGCTGTTGAAAAGATACTTACAGGTAAATCTATTTCCTTCGGTTCCAACAAAAACGTGCGTTTCGAGTTCGTTGATATCGGTTACTTTTTCATTAAGAAAGGTAATATTCGTTTGATTTGAAATACCCTCAAAGACAAAATTATAGAAATCTAATCCGTTGATTTTATTGTACGAATAAGGTTTGAGATCCAGATCGCGTTGAAACTTTTCATTAGCAAATAAAGCCGAATCCCATTTTTTTGAAATAATTGGATTCCAGATTGAATGTTCTTTTTCCCAAAAACACCACGTTCTGTCATTGGCTTTTTTAGAATCCTGATCAAGCAGTAAAATCGATTTATCGGAGAATTTTCCAGACAAAACCATTTTATAAACCGTCATTAAAGATGCCAGTCCGGTACCGGTAAAAATGTAATCGAAATGTGGGATTTGCGAAGAATTCATTTTCAAAAATAAGAAAATTTTATTTCTCTAGATTTTCTAAAAGCAGTTTAAAATCCTTTGGAGATAAATAGTTTGAATACTGAAAGATAATCTCATTTTTCTCATTCAAAACACACAAAATTGGATATACAATTTGATTATTTTGTGTTCCTAATTGCAAAGCCAATTCATGAACGCCTACATTATTTCCAGAAGGCTGATATTTAAAAATGCGATTATTGAAGTTTATATCTCGCTTTTCTTCGGCATTGAAATCAATGAAATAGAAATCAGCGTTTAGTTTTTGAATAATTTCCTGATTTTTAAACGTTGTCGCTTTCATTCTTTGGCAAAATTGGCACCAATCTGTATGAATGAAAACAATAATTTTTCGTTTCTGAATTTGCTGCAAGCTTTCTGCGTCCTCAAAAGTCCTACTTTGTAACTGGCAGAATCCTGTTGAAGTTATTCCGAAGAAAAGAATAAATAGAAGAAGCTTTTTCATTGTTTTTTGTTTTTAGCCACGAATTCACGAATTATTGTGTAGAGATCCAACCACATAAAATTACACGGATTAATCATTAAAAGTAATTTGTGTATCTTCTTCTAGCTGTTTCGCGTTAGAGACAATTTTTAAAATAATTCGTGAATTCGTGGCGAATAAAATTACCTAAACGTATAGCGCAATCCCAAAAATCCTCGAATAGTTTGATTTTGTCCGTAAACATAAGTCGTATCAAATGTCAAACCGTATGCATTATCAGGCGTTACCAGAACTTTTCCAGCCGAATCATACTGCACATTTTTATCAAAAGGATCATTCGTTCTCGAAATCAAAAACGGATTATTCTGCTTTGGTGTAAAGTTCAGCAGATTTTTAATTCCGCCATAAACTTCAAAATCTTTCCAACCTGAATACGTAAACTGAATATTCTGAATACTGTACCAAGGCGATTTCGGACTTCTTGGATCATATTCACTCAACAATGGCAATTTCATCGGACTGTAAACATTTCCGGTATAATCCAATGATAAATCCCAAGGCTGGATTTTATACGAAACACTCCAAGTTCCCGTAAAATTCTCTGTCAAAAAAGGTTTTTCCGAAATTCCGTTTTCGACATTTTTGTTGTCTAAAACCGTTGCTCCCACAATAAACTTTAATCCCGACGGAAAATTAAGATCGATATTTGTGCTTATTCCTTGACTTATAGCATAACCATCAATATTGTCATAGATGATTTCGTTTGGATTGGTTTCGTAATCTGAAATGATTTTATTGCTGAATCTCGTGTAAAAAGCCGTCGTTTCAATTCCCATAAAAGTTCCGTTTCCAAAATTGATTTTCTGGATGTAATTTAAATTGACATTTACCGACTTTTCAGGTTTCAAATCGTTTTTAATAATTACATCTCTCGAACCTGTCAAAGCTGCATGATCTTCGGTAAACAAATTCACAACACGAAATCCAGTTCCGGCATTTAATCTAAAAATCGTGTTTTCGTTGGCTTTAAATCGATACGCAAATCTCGGCGTCAAAATAGAACCGTGAATCGAGTTGTAATCATATCGCATTCCGAGCAAAATCTGGCTTTTTGGAGAAAACGTAATTTCGTCCTGCACAAAAATCCCTGGAAGCCAAGTGTTTTCTGGATCTTTTGTTGCGGGCGTATTATCATCATAATAGGTATATCGGCTGGCAATTCCCGCCAATAAATCGTTTCGTCCAATTTTTTTATCCCAAGTCAATTGCAAAAAACCAATTTTCTGATTCGCGATATACGATGTTGTTCCATATCGACTGTCTTGATAATGAACGTTTCCAGAGAACGAAAGCATCAGTTTTTCTTCAAATGGCAATTGATAACTTCCAATTAATTCAGCTCTTTTGGTATAAATGCTTTCGCCGTAAATTTCGTCACCTCCACGGTATTTCTTTTCCCAACGAATGTCTCCACCCCAGCGATCTTCGTACATTCCGCGCGCTGCAATCGTAAAAAGTCGATTGTTATTTCGTTTGAAACTCCATTTATTAAATACTGAGATTCTTTCAGAAAGCGTGACATCCGTAAAGTTGTCTTTGTCTTTATCGATAACCTGATCATAATTAAAATAATTAATTCCGATGAGTGAAGTCGCTTTTTTCCCTGCATTAAATTTGATTCCCAAATCGAGATTACTTTCAAAATAAGAAGTCGTGAAATAATCCGCAGAAAAAGTTGGCGCTGTGGTTGGATTTTTAGTAATAATATTAATCAAACCGCCAACGGCTTCACTTCCGTAAAGAGATGACGCAGGTCCTTTTACGATTTCAATTCTTTCGACCAAAGAATTCGGAATTCCCGATAAACCATAAACCGTCGAAAGACTGCTCACAATAGGCATTCCGTCAATCATCACCAAAGTATACGGACCTTCTAATCCGTTTATATGAATATCGCCTGTATTACAAACGCCACAATTCAATTGCGGACGAACGCCGTTTATGTTTTGAAGCGCATCGTAAATACTTGGCGTTGGATTTTTCTTGAAGAAAACCGGCGAATAGACCTCAACGGGAACGGCACTTTCTAAGCGTTTTACCGGTTTTAAAGTTCCCGAAACCACTACTTCGTTCAATTCATTTTGATCTTCTTCCAATTCAAAATTTAAATTCAAATTTTCATTTTCTAAAACCAAAATTTTCTGGGTTATAGGTTTAAATCCAGTTGCAACTACATGGATTTTGTAAGTTCCTTTTGGAATATTTTGAAGGCGATAAATCCCCAAAGAATCGGTTTGAGTTTTAAAGTTGGTATTTAATAAACTCACATTAATTTCCTGACCATCAGGAATTGATGCTTCTACTTTTCCGGAGACATTTTGTGAGTATAGGCTTTTAGTTGAAATTATTACTATTATCAAAAATAAATATTTCATTATTATAAAATTAAATTTAGACAAATCTAAAAATTAAATTTGATATATAATTATTCGTAAATAAATTTTTTAAAACATTTCAATTTCAATCCGTTAAAAAACATTCAAACACATAGAAGCATAGAATTACGCTCCTTTAAAAAAGGTAAAAGAAAAAGCTTGCTTTCACACATAGATAAGTTTCTAATAAAAATTGAATAGCGTCCAGCTTTAGCTGGATGGAAATATAAATAATGCGGAAAAGGGCTTTAGCCAAAAAATGCAGGTTTGGCTAAAGCCCTTTTCTAATCAAAATCATAACCCCCTAGCTGAAGATAGGGGCTATTGAATTAAAACCCAAAAGGTTTAAAAATCTGTCGGGTGAAGCATCATACAAAATCTTCGTCGATAAGTTCCTTGTTAATTACCGCTCCCGCGAAAGATCCAGAAGAAACAGCCAACGCCACAGAACGCATTTGAGTGGTAGCATCGCCACTTCCGAAAATTCCTGGAACGGTTGTTTTCTGCATAAAATCAACTTTCAAATAGCCCTGTTCATTGATTTCACAGCCTAACTCTTCTGGTAAAGAACAATGCTGTTCAAAAGGAACTTTAGCATAAATGGCTTTTACAGAAATTTTTTCTTCGTTTTTGAAAATGATATTCGAAACATAACCTTCATTATGTTCTAAAGAATCAATTTCATTTTCTAAGATCAAAACACCATGATTTTTAAGAATTTGCGTTTGTTCCAAAGTCAATTCAGATTTTCCATTGGTACACAAACGAAGGTCTTTTGTCCAGTTCGAAATCAGTTTTGCATATTCAAATCCCATTTCGCCATTAGCAATAATGGCCGTTTTTTCATTTTTGACTTCATAACCATGACAATACGGACAATGTAAAACCGAAATCCCCCAGCAATCTGCAAAACCATCAATTTTCGGAAACAAATCTTTTACTCCGGTTGCAAACAATACTTTTCTTGCAGTAAAAACATCTCCAGATTCGGTTTCAATTTCAAAACCTTTATCTATTTGAAGTGCTTTTACCGCAAGTCCATTATAAAATTGAACGGTTTTGTAAATGTCAACCTGCAATTTGGCTTTCGCCGAAATAACAGCTGGCTTTTCGCCGTCTTGTGTAATAAAATTATGAGAATGTGGTGTTTGTCTGTTACATGGCAGGCCACTATCGATAACCAAAACTTTACGCAAAGAACGTCCCAAACTCATTGCAGCCGATAATCCGCTGTAGCTTCCGCCAACGATAATCACTTCAAAATGTTTCTTTTCCATATTTTTATTTTTAATGATTTTGTTTTCTGTGTAACTTGTAATTAATTAAATGCCCTATAATCATTCCAATTCCACCATAGTAAATTAAATCGAGATGCATCTCGAAAAAAAGTTCGCTCAAAATACTGATCCAAATTAAACTCATTGATACTACTAATATCGCTGAGATCAAAAGAGCCGAATTTTTTATAATTTTGAGAATCGCAAATAGACCTAGTGAAGCAAACAGCAAATCGATAATTGGATTGTGTACAAAGCCCAAAGGCAGGATGGCTAAAATTGGAAAAATCAAACAATGAACCAGACAAAGCGTGGCACTTGAAATTCCTAAAATATCGTAAAAAGATGTGGTTGTTTTCTTCATATCGTGTACATTTGTTTAATGCAATAATGTTGCAAATATACATTATTTTACAAAACGCAACATTGTTGCTATAAATTTTTAATTCTGCTAAAAATGAAAACGACACGAAATACTACAGCAAAGACAGCCATTTTAGAGGTTTTTGAGAAATCTAAAACAGCACTCTCTCATTCCGAAATTCAGAAATTATTAAACGATATCTGTGATCGAGTGACGATCTACCGAATCTTAGATCGTCTGGTGAATGAAGATATCATTCATAAAATATCAAATCTTGACGGAACAGTAAAATATGCAAAATGCAATCATTCTCATCAGCGTGTTCATATTCATAATCACGCACATTTCAGCTGTGAGAAATGTCATGAGATTACATGTCTTGAAACCGTGAAACCAAGTTATATAATGCCTCACAATTATAAAGTCAACGAAATAAACTTTACACTTTCGGGATTGTGTCCAAAATGTTTGAATTCTAACATTTAAGTTTTAGACGAGTCTAAAAATATTGTTGAGCGAATATAATTTTTCTATATATTTGAGAAATCAATATTTTAACAATGACTAAATCATTAGAAGAAGTACACGAATCCGTTTCGACACAACATAAAAAAACAGGATTCCGAAAAATATTAGCCTTTTTAGGACCAGCATATTTAGTAAGCGTTGGCTATATGGACCCAGGAAACTGGGCCACTGATATTGCAGGCGGAAGCCAGTTTGGTTATACACTTGTCTGGGTTTTATTAATGAGTAATTTAATGGCATTGCTTCTACAGAGTTTGAGCGCACGTCTTGGAATTGTTACCCAGCGTGATTTGGCTCAGGCTTCTAGAGAGACCTATTCGAAATACATCAACTATATTTTATATTTTTTAGCCGAAATTGCCATTGCAGCCTGTGATTTAGCAGAAGTTTTAGGAATGGCGATCGGGATTAATCTTTTATTTGGAATTCCTCTTCTTGAAGGCGTTTTGATTACCGTTCTGGATACTTTTATTCTTTTATTTCTTATCAATAAAGGAATCCGCAAAATGGAAGCTTTTATAATTGCTCTGGTGGCAATTATTGGTTTCTCTTTCATTTTTGAAATGATTTTTGCCGAACCTGAAATCCACAAAATCATTGGCGGACTTGTTCCTTCTATTCCAAATTCAGCCGCTTTGTATATTGCGATCGGAATTATTGGTGCTACAGTAATGCCGCATAACTTATACCTACATTCTTCTTTGGTACAAACCCGAAAGTTTGACAGAACGCCAGCAGGAATCAAACAAGCTTTAAAATACAATTTGATCGATTCTACAATTGCTTTAAATCTTGCTTTTTTTGTAAATGCTGCCATTTTAATTCTGGCCGCAGCCACTTTTCATAAAAATGGAATGTTTGAAGTTGCCGAAATTCAGGATGCACATCAATTCCTGCAACCTTTATTAGGAACCAAATGGGCGCCTATTTTATTTGCCGTTGCTTTAATTGCTGCCGGACAAAGTTCGACAGTTACGGGAACACTTGCCGGACAGATTGTAATGGAAGGTTATCTGCATTTTAGAATCCAGCCTTGGGTTCGTAGAATCATTACACGTTTAATTGCCATTGTTCCTGCCTTAATCGTGATTTACATTTATGGCGAAGATGTTACCGGAAAATTATTAATCCTAAGTCAGGTCATTCTGAGTCTGCAGTTAGGGTTTGCAATTATTCCTCTCATTCACTTTGTAAGCGATAAATCGAAAATGAATGGTTTTCATATTTCTCGAACTACTCAGGTTGTTTCGTGGATTATTGCTTCAATCATTGTTTCGTTGAATGCAAAATTGGTTTATGACGAAATCACTTCTTGGCTTCAAAATTCGAACAATCCAACGTTGTTGTGGTTTACCGTAATTCCGTTGGCTTTTGGATTTGCGGGATTATTGCTGTATATCATTTTTAAACCGTTTATTGCCAAATTCAAAGAAAAAACCATCAATCATTCGCCTCATAACCTGAAGCTTCATTTCTCACAAAAGAAAACTCAGGAAGTTAAAAATATTGCGGTTTCTGTCGATTTTACAAGTGCCGATGAAGCTGCTCTTAATCATGCCTTCGAATTGGGAGGAATAGAGGCGAAATACACGCTTATTCATATTGTTGAAACCGTTGGCGCTTTGATGTACGGAATTCACGTTCACGATCATGAAACTACTATTGATGAAAAACTATTATTAGAATACAAAGAAATGCTTTCGCAGAAAGGTTTCAACATCGAAACAGAACTTGGTTTTGGAAAACCAGCTAAGATAATCCCAGAAATCATCAACAATGGTTTTTTTGATATACTAGTAATGGGAACCCACGGCCATACTGGCTTAAAAGATATTCTTTTTGGCACAACAGTAGACAAATTGAGACATAAAATTTCGATACCTTTGTTGATTGTTAAATAAAAGGGGCAAAGGCTCAGAGGTTCAAAGGGACAAAGTTTTCCCTTTGAACCTCTGAACCTCTGAACCTCTGAACCTTTGAACCTTTGAACCTTTGAACCTTTGAACCTCAAATAAATGACTTTTTCAGAAGAAAACTACTTAAAATCGATATATCACTTGACGGCTGCTTCAGAAACTGAAGTCAGTACCAATGCTATTGCGGAAATCATGGAAACAAAAGCTTCCTCTGTAACGGATATGCTAAAAAAACTGGCAGAGAAAGATTTGGTGAATTATAAAAAATACCAAGGTGTTTCATTGACAGAAAACGGAAAACTGGCTGCCAAAATGATTGTGAGAAAACATCGTTTATGGGAAGTATTTTTAGTGGAAAAGCTGAATTTTAGCTGGGATGAAGTGCATGAAATTGCGGAACAGCTGGAACATATTAAATCTGAACAATTGATTAACCGTTTGGATGATTTTCTGGGTAATCCCACAGAAGATCCACACGGTGATCCGATTCCAGATGCAAACGGCCGAATTATTAAGATTGAAAAACAACTTTTATCTGAATTGGAAGAAAACCAAATCGGAATTTGCGTGGGTGTAAAAGATACTTCTTCTGAATTCCTAAAATATCTAGACAAACAGGGAATCGCGCTGGGTTCTAAAATTGAATTTTTATCTAAAGAATCTTTCGATTTATCGGTAAAAATTAAAGTAAACGAACATGAATTGTCTTTTTCTAATAAAATTGCTTCTAACCTATTTGTGAAACTGGTTTAAGGAAAATCTTTTCTTTAGAAATCTAAATTGGTAAAACGCATTTCTAGATTACGCAAAAGATTATCTGTCCGATCAAAAGTAAAAAGATTGATTACAAGACGGCGTTTTTCGTTAGAATTTGTAATGATGTAAAGGATAGAATGTCTAATCTTATATCCTTTTATATCACTGAATATTAGTTTTTGGGTACTAAAGATACTTTTTGAAATAATGGAATCACTTGTAAAGATTACTTTTCTTTTAAAAACATTAATTACTAAAAGAAACGCAACAATAATAGCCGCCACAATCAATATTAGCAGAATTACGTGTAAATAAGCAGAAGAACAGCAGAAATCATACAACTGATACGCGCGCGAATTAGATGGCAGATCAATAAACGGAATTAACAGTAAACTGCTCAACACCAATATCTGCAGCACTGAAAAAAGGAAAATAAAAACTTTTAACCGGCTTGATAGTCTATACACATTCATCTGAAATTATCTTTAAAATAGAAATTTTCAGCAAAAATAAGGTGTTTTTCCTACATTATTTAAAAAACGTGTAACTTTAACATTTCACACAATTCCCTTTTCAATCATCTCCAGCATTACAGGAGAGGCATTTTTAAAAGTTGGTGCTTGTTCAATAATACTTCCTGCATTTTTCTTGTTTACTTTGAAAGTAACATCAGCATCAGTAGTAAACAAAAGTGCTGTTAAGAACGGTTTTTTAATGTGCGAACCTAAAATCAATAGAGCTTCGTCTAAAGTATGAATGCTTTCTATTTCTTCTGTTTTGTATCGGAAGGTTAATGAGATTGAGAAAGTGTTGTCTTCATTGAGAACCAATCGGAAATATACATTTTTGAGTTCTGTATCGCCCATTGTTTTAGCCAAAGTAAGTTTTGCGAAAGTTCCGTTTTGGATGCTTTCTTTAACACGTTCACAAAAAAGGGCAAATATTGGTTCGTACATTTTTTTTAAGAGGCTAAGGTTCTGAGGTATTAAGAGGATAAGTTTTTATCCTCTGTATGTTTAATTTAACCGCAAAGGTCGCTAAGATTTACGCAAGGTTCGCAAAGTTTTTTATTTCGTTGTGCTTTGCGTAAATCTTAGCGCTTTTGCGGTTAAAAAAATTATTTTCCTGTAAATTCGGCTTTACGTTTTTCTAAAAATGCAGTTGTACCTTCTTTAAAATCGGCTGTTCCGAAACATTCTCCAAATGATTTTATTTCGGTATCAAAACCATTTTTACCGTCTTCGAAATTAGCATTGATCGATTTGATGGCTTTTCCAATCGCAAAGGGTGCATTTTTAATGATTTTTTGAGCAATTACGTTTGTAAAAGATAAAAGTTCCGTCTGCGGTACTACATGATTTACTAAACCGTATTGTTTTGCTTCTTCTGCAGAAATCATAGCAGCTGTCATAATCATTTCCATCGCACGGCCCTTTCCTACTAACTGCGGCAGACGCTGTGTTCCTCCGTAACCTGGAATCAACCCTAAGGTTACTTCTGGAAGTCCCATTTTAGCATTATCTGAAGCTATTCTGAAATGGCAAGCCATAGCGAGTTCCAGTCCGCCTCCAAGAGCAAAACCATTTACAGCTGCAATAACTGGTTTTCTCAATTTTTCGATAAAATCAAATAAGTTTTCTTGCCCTTCGGCAGCCAGTTGTGCGCCTTCGACAACCGTATAATTAGCAAATTCCGAAATATCAGCTCCGGCCACAAACGCTTTTTCGCCCGTTCCGGTTATAATAATTACACGAACATTTTCGTCGCTTCCTAAAGCAGTAACGGCTTTACTTAGATCACTAATTGTCGCTTTGTTTAAAGCGTTTAATTTAGCAGGTCTGTTAATGGTAATGGTAGCAATTCTTTCTTCAATAGAAACTAAAATATTTTCGTAGCTCATAACACTTATTTTAAGAGTTGGTGATAGGCAGGGAAACTCTAAATGTGGTTCCCTTTCCGTAAGTTGATTCAAAGGTAATTGTTCCTTTGTAATTTTCGATAATGTTTTTAATAATTCCAAGTCCAAGTCCCATACCGCTGGTTTTAGTGGTAAATTTTGGTTCGAAGATTCGGCCTATATCTTGTTTTTGGATTCCGATACCGTTGTCTTTTACGGCAATTTCGACATTGTTATTTCTTCTTTTTACCGAAACCACAATTGATTTTTGAAATTGGCTTTCAGAAATTGCTTGAGTGGCATTTTTAACCAAATTGGTAATTACACGAATTAATTGCGTACGGTCCATTTTGGAGATGATTTCCTCCTCTTCTTTTTCAAAAGAAATATAATCTTCGTTGAAAATATCCAAAGCCAGTTCTACGACTTCAACAACATTCAAGGTTTCATTTTGCTGAGCCGGCATCGAAGCAAAATTCGAAAATGCCGATGCAACCGCTGTCATGGTATCAATCTGCTGAATTAAGGTTTCGGAGTAATCATTCATCTTCTGCTTAACATCAGGATCATTTGGATCAAATTTTCTTTGGAAACTCTGAACCGTCAAACGCATCGGCGTCAGCGGATTTTTAATTTCATGTGCTACTTGTTTCGCCATCTCACGCCACGCTTCTTCACGTTCGCTTTGTGCTAGTTTAATCGCGCTGGTTTCCAATTTGTCCACCATTCCATTATAAGCTCTTATTAAGAAATTGACTTCTTTGCTGTTTGCCTCCAAAACAATCTTCTCATTTTTCTGATCCAGATTGGTTTCCTCCAAACGATCTGAAATGGTCTTTAGTGATTTGGTAATATAGGTAGAAAGGAAATATGCCAACGCAAAAGCCACAATCAGCATGAAAGAATAGACCTGGCTTAAACGAATTAGGAATGTATTCAATTCGTTGTCGTAATATCCGTCGTCTTCTAAATACGGAAGATTTAGGATTCCTAGTGGTTTGAATTTTTCGTCTTTTATCAAACTGTACGAAGATCGGTTTTTAACTCCGTCAATCGTTTTAATATCTACAAAACGTTTTTCGATAGAAGAACGAACCAGTTTTAGAATGTATTCAGGAATTGGCGGTGCAATTTTATCAACAGCAAAAGATTCTTTGGATGATTTTAAAAGTTTTCCGTCAAGGCTGTAAATATTGATTTCAATTTTGTGAATCTGAGCCAATTCATGGATTTTGTCTTTAAAAATCAAATCCAAATTTTGGGTTTTCAGCGGATAAGTTGTAGTTGCCAGAACATAATTGATGTGTTCTTTGACGGCGTTTTCTTTTCGCTCTAAACGTTCTTGGTGGTATTCTTTGGCCTCAGTTTTAAACTGAATAATCGAAATCGAAGCTAATAAAAAAGATGCCACGACAATCAATACAATCATCGACAGGAAAATCCTGGTACGAAGCGAAAGCATTGACATTTTGAAGTTGTTTAGCATGTTTTTAGTGTTCAGTCTCAGTCTCAGTCTCAGTCTCAGTCTCAGCAAAACTGAAAACTGTCACTGCGACTGAAAACTATTTCTTCTCTCTTATTCGTTTGTAAAATCTAAAACCCAGCATAATTAAAACCGAGAATACAATAATTCCGATTACGCCGAAGATCCAGTTGATCGCACTTTTTAAAACTACTAAAAAAACAACGGCAAACAAAATAATCGTAGCGCCTTCGTTCCATAAACGCATGAAGTTGTTCGAATATTTTACCTCATCGTTTTGCAGTTGCTTAAAAATCTGATGGCATTTTGCGTGGTACAAATACAAAAGGAAAACAAAACACAGTTTTACATGCATCCAAGGCATTGTGATCCAAACATGACCGGCATCTGTAAAAAACAACATCCAAAAAGCAAAAATACTCGCCAAAACTGCCGATGGCCATGTAATAATGTACCACAAACGGTAGGCCATAATTTTATATTGCGCCTGCAAAATTTCCTTTTCAGGAGAAGGTTTTTCACTGGCTTCAATTTGATACACAAACAAACGCACAATATAAAATAAACCTGCAAACCAAGTTATGACAAAAATAAGATGCAGTGATTTTAAGTAATTATAATACTCCATTATGAAAGTCTTTTTTCTTTACTCTTTCTTCTATTTTCTTTATTTCGCCCAATCGTTAATCCAATTTGCAACTGTCTGACACCATTCATCATCGTCATTTAAACATGGAACTGCTAAGAAATCTTCTCCTCCATTTGCTTCAAAATCTTCTTTGGCACGCATTGCGATTTCCTCCAAAGTTTCAAGACAGTCTGAAACGAAAGCTGGTGTTACAACCGCCAACTTTTTAATTCCTTTTGACGGCATATTGTCAATTTCAACATCCGTGTATGGTTCTAACCATTTATCACCTGCTAAACGAGATTGGAAAGTTAAACTGTATTTGTCTTCTGGAAGTCCTAGTAGTTTAACAACCTGTCTAGTTGTTTCATAACATTGGTGACGATAACAGAATTCGTGCGCCGGCGATGGCGTATTACAGCATGAACCGTCAATTTTACAATGTGATTTCGTCACATCGGTTTTACGAATATGACGCTCTGGAATTCCATGATATGAAAACAATAAATGATCGTATTCAAACCCAACTAAGTGTTTCTGGATAGAATCTGCCAAGTTTTTGATGTAATCTGGCTTGTTATAAAATGCAGGAACATCGGTAAATTTCATATGAGGAAATTTCTTTTTGCGAATTTCTTCTGCCTTAACCAAAATGGTCAAAGTCGATGCCATTGCATACTGCGGATATAATGGAAAAAGAAGAACATCTGTAACTCCTTTATCGCTTAATTCCTGAAGTCCTTTTTCAATAGTCATGCTTCCATAACGCATTGCCAGCGAAACTGGCACATTTACTAAAGGCTGTACTTTATGCTGCATTCTTTCTGAAAGAACGATTAATGGAGAACCTTCTTCCCACCAAATTTTTGCGTAAGCGTGCGCCGATTCTTCAGGTCTTTTTCTTAAAATAATACCGCGAACTAATAATGCTCTTAATAAATATGGAACGTCAATTACATATTTATCCATTAAAAATTCATCTAAATACGGTTTTACATCTTTTGGAGTTGGGCTGTCTGGAGAACCTAAGTTTACTAATAATACGCCTTTCATGTTTTTTCTGTTTTTAGGTTTTAAGCTCTAGGCTTTAAGCTTTTTATTTGTTTTTAAAAATTTCGGCAAAAGTAGAACTTGGAACTTTTTCGAAATATGATAATTATTACTTTTTAATTATTGTTGAATATTCAAAATTTATTTTATCGCATTTGTGAAATTTTCTCTCGCAGATTCGGGAGATTTAGCAGATTCTATTCTGTGCTAATTCGTGAATTTGTGGCTAACTAACATTCGCATTAATCGACATCAAATACTTTTTAGGTGTTGTTCCGAATTTCTTTTTGAAAGCAGCAATAAAATGACTTCCGGTGCTGTAACCAATTTTCAATCCCACTTCATTTACATTATAAGAACCGCTGTCTAATAGTTTTCTAGCGAAATCCATTTTGTAATCGAATAGAAAACCGTAAACCGTGTCGCCGTAAATTTGTTTGAAGCCCATTTTGAGTTTTTTCAAATTCAAACCAATCTCATCTGCCAGTTCTTGTAGTCCCGGCGGTTCGGCCATATTAGCAATTACGATTTCTTTGGCTTTTCGGATTTTCAGTACATTATCTTCATCAATTAAAAACGGACATTGTTCTGCATTTGGATCTTCGGTTCTGTTGAAATACAAACTCAACAATTCGTATCCTTTTCCTTTATAATACAGGTTTTTGATCGAAGGGTGAAGATTGTAATGAAACAGCTGACTCAACACAATTGCCATCGACGGACTGATGTTTCCTTCGTTATAATACTTTTTATCCTTATTATCAGGACTTAAAAAAGTAATATAGTCCGCTTCGGCAGAAAATAACGCGTGAAATTTCTTGATGGAAACAATTACCGAAATCACCCACGAATTTGGGGCGAGTTCTAAATTAAGCGGTAATTCTTTCTGCGGATTGTATAAAAGCAGTGATTTTTCTTCTTTCAATTCTAAAGCATAATTACCTTGATTGAACAAGAATTTGGCATTTCCTTTTATCCCGAAGTGAAACTGTATCAAGCCAGTACCAATTTCATGTTGTGCATAAAATGGCTCCAGACTGTCATTTTGAAAACGAATCAGCGTAAAGTCGTCTTCAATTTTTATAATTTCTTGAGAACCCATAGCGATATTTTTTTGAAACGAAAATCAAGACAAACTTCAAATGTTATTTAGAATCACTCTAAACTAATCACTTCTAATGAGTTGATTTTGCTACAAAAGTAGTCCTTTTTACTCAAAAACACCTATTTAGGTTCAAAAAAACATATAGCGACATAAAAAGTACTTTTAGCGTTATTTTTATCAATGCTATAGTGATAATTTTGTTGCACTTTTATGAAAGTGAATTTATGGAAAACAATAACGTACCGAAACACCTTTATTTTTACTCAGTTGGTCTGAGTTATAAAAAAGCTGATGCTGAGGTCAGAGGTCAATTTAGTTTGGATGCTGTTGCGAAGACTCGCTTACTAGAGCAAGCTAAAAACGAAGGAATAGAAAGTTTAATAGTTACTTCAACCTGCAACAGAACCGAAATTTATGGTTTTGCAGAACACCCATTTCAATTAATCAAATTGATTTGTGACAACAGCAATGGTTCGGTCGACGCTTTTCAAAAAGTGGGTTTCGTTTATAAAAATCAAGAAGCAATCAATCATTTATTTCGCGTAGGAACTGGTTTAGATAGTCAGATCTTAGGCGATTTTGAAATTATATCTCAAATTAAAACCAGTTTTATTCACTCAAAGTCTTTAGGTTTAGCAAATGCTTTTATGGAAAGACTCATAAATGCAGTTATTCAGGCGAGCAAGAGAATTAAAACAGAAACTGAAATCAGTTCTGGAGCTACTTCGGTTTCTTTCGCATCGGTACAATACATTCTTAAAAATGTAGAAGACATCAGTAATAAAAACATTTTGCTTTTCGGAACTGGAAAAATTGGAAGAAATACATGTGAGAATTTAGTAAAACATACTAAAAACGAACACATTACTTTAATAAATCGTACTAAAGACAAAGCAGAGAAATTAGCAGGAAAACTGAATTTGATTGTTAAAGATTATTCTGAATTGCATTTAGAACTTCAAAAAGCCGATGTTGTGGTTGTAGCCACAGGCGCTCAAAACCCCACAGTTGACAAAGCGATTTTAAATCTGAAAAAACCGTTATTGATTTTAGATTTATCAATTCCGAAAAATGTAAATGAAAATGTTGAGGAATTAGAAGGCGTAACTTTGATCCATATGGATTATTTGTCTCAATTGACAGACGAAACTTTGGAAAACAGAAAACTGCATATTCCAGCAGCTGAAGCGATCATCGAGGAAATCAAAGAAGAATTTGTGACTTGGATGAAAGGCAGAAAGTTCGCTCCAACTATTAATGCTTTAAAAGAAAAACTTAATGCCATTAAAGTTTCGGAATTGGATTTTCAAAGTAAAAAAATTGCCGATTTTAATGAAGAGCAAGCTGAAATCATCAGTAACCGAATCATTCAAAAAATCACTACTCATTTCGCAAATCATTTAAAAGACGACGACACCATGGTTGATGAAAGCATCGAATGGATCGAAAAAGTCTTCAAAATAAAAGCATCTTAATTTAAGATTTAAACCATATAAGTTATATAAGTTCATTTAAAAACTGTGTTTTACCCAACCCACTTTAAATTACTTATATAACTTATATGGTTCAAAAATAAAAACAAGTTATGTTAAGTTTGATTTACATTTATGTTTTACCCAAACTGCTTAAATTTACTTATATAACTTATATGGTTCAAAAAATAAAAAATGGCTGAAAAAACAATCAGAATAGGAACGCGTGACAGCGAATTAGCACTTTGGCAGGCACATACTGTAGAGAAAAAACTAAATGATTTAGGTTATAAAACTTCTATTGTGGCCGTAAAATCCCAAGGTGATATTATTCTGGACAAACCTCTTTACGAACTTGGTATTACAGGAATTTTTACCAAAACGTTAGACATTGCCATGATTAATGGTGATATAGATATTGCGGTGCATTCTATGAAAGACGTTCCAACAGCTTTACCAAAAGGTATTGTTCAAGGTGCAGTTTTACCAAGAGCAAATGTTTTAGATATTTTGGTTCATAAAGGAAATCCTGATTTTTCAAATCCAAGTACCATTGCAACTGGAAGTCTGCGTCGTCAGGCACAATGGTTCAATAAATATCCTAATCATACCGTAGTTGATTTACGCGGAAATGTAAACACACGTATGCAGAAGTTGCAAGACAATGACTGGGATGGAGCCGTTTTTGCAGCTGCTGGTTTGGAGCGTATTAACCTAAAACCAGAAAATTTCATTAATTTAGACTGGATGATTCCGGCGCCGGCACAAGGAGCTATGTTGGTTGTGGGAATGGAAAATGACAATTATACACTGGATGCACTTTCTCAGTTAAATGATATCGAAACTGAAATTTGCACACATATAGAACGTCAGTTTTTAAGAACGCTTGAAGGCGGATGTACAGCGCCAATTGGAGCTTTGGTTACGTATAATGAAGACGAAGACACCTTACATTTTCAAGGTGTTTTACTTTCTATTGACGGAAAACAAAAACTGGAAATCAACAAAACGGTTGATATTTCAGAATGGAAGAAACTAGGTTTCAACTCTGCACAAGAAATTTTGAATAACGGCGGAACAGAATTAATGCAGAAAATCAAAGAAAGTTTAAATAAATAACTATTTAAAATGAAGGTTTCAAGAAAATTAAATCTTTATATAATGCATGTTTTATATTTATTTATATACTTTTCTTTAATTCTTACAATTGAAATAATTGGCAATTTATGTAAATCTGATATTAAAAAAGTAGAAATAACAGCAAGTAGTTTTATAGCTCCTGCAATCTTATCTTCTTTTTATTGGATTTATTATACTTTCTCTGGTAAACTTTCGAAAACAATAAATAAAAATTACGAAGAATAGAGATCTTTTTTAAACAACATTTAACAGATACTTTCAAGATAATTTCACATAAAACTGAAAATATAATTAATGAGTAACCCAGTTCAAATACTATCTACTAAAATATTATCTCCTCTTCATAAACAAGAGCTAAAGAAATATGGAATTGAATTAATCGAAGCCGATTTCATCAAAACCACAAACAAATCTTTTGAATTAAAAGACCTCAACGAAAATCTGATTTTTACAAGTCAGAATGCTGTTCATAGTGTTTTGTCTCATCCAAAATCTGAAGAACTGAAAAAGAAAAACGTATATTGCGTTGGACTTAAAACCAAAATCCTTTTAAGCGATAATGGGTTTAATGTTGTTGCTTACACAGGTTATGCCTCAGATTTAGCCGAAATTATCACTTTAATTTACGCAAAGGAAAGCTATACTTTTTTTAGTGGAAATTTAAGAAGAGATATTCTGCCAGAAGCTTTAAAAGAAAATGGCATTAAATTCAATGAAATTGAGGTTTACGAAACTTCTTTACAGCCTCAAAAAATAAAAGCAAATCCAGAAGCCATTTTGTTTTTTAGTCCGTCTGGAGTGAAAAGTTATTTGAAAGATAATACAATTAAGAAAGAAATCTGTTTCTGCATTGGCGAAACCACTGCTGAAGCTTTATCAAAAATTACCAAAAACATTATCGTAGCAGATCAACCTACAATTGAGGATGTAATCGAGGATGTAATTCACGAATATAAGTAACAAAAAAGATTTCCTGCAAGGTTTCCAAAACCTTGAGGTATCTATATTAATCAACAATAACACCTGAAAGGTTTTGGAAACCTTACAGGATAAAGAAATAAAAAATGTTAAAAAACGACCTATTTTTAAAAGCATTAAAAGGAGAAACAGTTCAGCGTCCGCCGGTATGGATGATGCGTCAAGCCGGAAGATATTTACCGGAATTTATCGAATTACGCGATAAATACGATTTCTTCACACGTTGTCAGACCCCAGAATTAGCTGCCGAAATTACTGTTCAGCCAATTCGTCGAATCGCTCCAGATGCTGCTATTTTATTTTCGGATATTCTGGTAGTGCCGCAGGCAATGGGAATTGAAGTTTTAATGAAAGAAAATATCGGTCCGTTTATACCGAATCCGATTCGCTCGATGGCAGATGTTCAACGTGTGTATGTTCCAGACATTCAAGAAAGTCTTGGTTATGTAATGGATGCTATTAAATTAACGAAGGAAATGCTGAACGACGAAGTGCCATTGATTGGTTTCGCTGGTTCGCCATGGACAATTTTCTGTTACGCGGTTGAAGGAAGAGGTTCTAAAAGTTTTGATATGGCAAAAGGATTCTGTTTTTCAAATCCCGTTGCTGCACACAGTCTATTGCAAAAAATTACAGATACCACCATTTTATATTTAAAAGAAAAAGTAAAAGCGGGTGTTAATGCTGTTCAGATTTTTGATTCTTGGGGAGGAATGCTTTCTCCTGTTGATTATCAAGAATTTTCATGGAAATACATCAATCAGATTGTTGAGGCTTTAGCAGATCTTACTCCAGTTATTGTTTTCGGAAAAGGATGTTGGTTTGCGCTTAACGAAATGGGGAAAAGCCGTGCTTCTGCATTAGGAGTTGACTGGACTTGTTCTGCAAGAAACGCACGTTACTTATCTGGCGGAAACATTACTTTACAAGGAAATTTCGATCCATCACGATTACTTTCTCCAATTCCAACTATCAAGAAAATGGTTCATGAAATGATCGACGAGTTTGGAAAAGACAAATATGTGGTAAATTTAGGTCACGGAATTTTACCAAACATCCCTGTAGACCACGCAAAAGCGTTTATCGACGCGGTGAAGGAATACGGGCAATACTAGTTTTCAGTGTTCAGTCGCAGCTGATTGACTTTCCTGCAAGGTTTTCAAAACCTTGTAGGTATAAATTGCGAAGTTGGATTATTTATGAAGAAGACCTACAAGGTTTTGAAAACCTTGCAGGAAATGAAAAAGACATAAATGCTAAATATAAACCTCAATAAATACTCGCCATTTTCATTTATCGAATATGGATTTCAGGCTTATTACGCTTATGTATTTTTTATGGTCTGGACACATCCAGAACTTTATCCGGTAAGTCTTATAAATGATCTGGCCATTTTAATGACCTTTGAGTTTATAATGGTGCATTCGGGAGTTTTTATGGCGATTATGCCAAAAAAATGGTCTCTTTTTGTATTTTTCCCTTTATATGGCACATTTGCCTATTCGTTTAATGAATCGGTTATTAATACCAATATTTTAATTATTTATCTGCTAACGGTTTTAAACCGAATGCGTTTTGCCTTTTCAAATGTAACTCCAGATGTGAGAATGAAACAGATTGGAAAATCGGTTGTAAAAGTCATTTTCTATTTCTTCTTGATTATGATTCTTGCGATTGGAAATGAATACGTTCCGCCGTTTGGACTCACAAATGAATTTTTAGAAAAATCTCATTATTTTCAAATAGTCAAATCAAGCGGGTTATTTATAGAAAAACCTTATGTGCCAATTTGTATGGGATTTATTTATTATTCGCTGCCTGTTTTGTATTTTGTGTATCGAACAATAAAGAATTTTGGCAAAGAAGAAACTCCTCAAAAAGGAAAATTAGTTTTCAGCCGAACTACTGTCAAATCTAATAAATTCTAAAAATGTTAAATAAAGGTTTAAGAGATGAAGAAAAAATCAGAATTGATAACGTTCTCAAAACGTTACGAACTCTTGTTTTTGTGCCTTATCCCTTGAGTCAAATACAAAAAACAGATATTGAAAACCAACTAAAAGAATTCGGATTAAACCTTGAAAGTTTAATTGATTATTCAAATGAAGATTTAATCACTTTATTAACTCGTCTTCATTTTGATTGGGATCAATTAGAACAATTTGCAGATATTTTAATTGAGTTTTCTAAAGATGAAAACTACAATTTTGAAGATAAAGCTTTGGCTGTTTACCAATATATTCAAACAGAAAGCAAAGTATTTTCTTTTGGGATAAATTCAAAAATTTCATCTCTTAAAAACAAATAAAAAATGAGTGTTATAAATTGGAAAACAGATCGAATTGAAAATATTCTTCCCGAAGAGTTTTATAAACTAATTGAAAAGAATAAATCGCACATTGGAAAAACTTTCCCTGTAACGCTCGCAAATTCTGATTCTTTAGAAAAAGCGCAAAACTTCATTTCTGTCAGTCTTGAGAAAGAGAAAAACAAAGAAGGTTTTCATTTTTACGCCCGTGATATTCAAACAAACAATTTGATTGGTTATTTATGTGTAAAAACAATTGATTATCGCATTTCTAAATGTGAATTTGGATATTTTATTGATGAAGATTATCAAGGAAAGGGAATTACATCAAAAATGGTTGCCGATGCACTTAAGTTTTGCTTCAACGAATTAATGCTTAACAAGGTTTTTATTTGCACTTCAGAAATTAATATCGCTAGTCAGCGAATTGCATTAAAACATAATTTTAAACAAGAAGGGATTTTAAGAGACGAATTTAGAAACGGAGATGGCACTTTGCAGAACTCTGTTTATTTCGGACTTCTTAAATCAGAATACATAAAATCATGAAAGATAAATTTTACGCATACATACAAAATTTACAAGACCAGATCTGCGCTGGATTAGAAGCGGTTGATGGAACTACAAAATTCCGCGAGGACTTATGGAAACGTCCTGAAGGTGGAGGCGGAAGAACACGCGTTATTGAAAACGGTACAGTTTTCGAAAAAGGCGGTGTTAACATTTCAGCTGTTCACGGAAAACTTCCTGAAACCATGCAGAAAATGTTTGGTGTTGGCGAAGCAGATTTCTTTGCCTGCGGATTAAGTTTGGTGATTCACCCGAAAAACCCAATGGTTCCTACAGTTCACGCCAATTGGCGCTATTTTGAAATGTATGACGAAAATGGAAATGTAATCGAACAATGGTTTGGTGGCGGACAAGATTTAACGCCTTATTATTTGTTTGAGGAAGATGCCATTCACTTTCACCAAACCTGCAAAACAGCTTGCGATAAACACAATCCAGAGTTTTATCCAAAATATAAAAAACAATGCGATTCGTATTTTTGGAATGCACATCGTCATGAAGCCCGCGGACTTGGCGGTTTATTCTTTGATTATTGCAAAGCAACCGAATCTATGTCAATGGAAAACTGGTACAATTTTGTAACCGAAGTGGGCAATAGTTTCCTTGAAGCTTATGTGCCAATTGTAGAAAGAAGAAAAACGCTTCCATATACTCCAGAACAAAGAACGTGGCAGGAAATCCGTCGCGGCCGTTATGTGGAGTTCAATTTGGTTCACGACAAAGGAACTTTATTCGGATTAAAAACCAACGGAAGAATTGAAAGTATTTTAATGAGTCTCCCTCCGCATGTGCAATGGGTTTACGATCATCATCCGGAAGCAGGAAGCGAAGAAGAAAAATTAATTAATGTATTAGAAAATCTGCGTGAGTGGATTTCTTAATCTAAAAATTTATTGAATTTAAATAATTATATGTCGCCCCACTGGGGCTTCTTTTTTAGTTGTCAATTCAATTTCTAATAAATATTATGCTCCACTGGAGCATTTTTTTATGCTTATTTTTAAGGTTGTCAACAAATATATTTCGCTCCGCTGGAGCTCTTGTTTGGTCGGTCTTTTTAATTCTATAAATATTTCATCCCTCTGGGACTTAGGCGCTATTTTAAGAAAGCTCCAGAGGAGCGAAATATTTATAGAACAAACGATACCGCCTAGACAGAAGCCCCAGCGGGGCGACATATTTTAATGACAAAAAGAAATATTTATCTTACAAATTAAAATTATTAATTAGCTTTGCCAATTAATAATTTAAAACATGGCAAATACTTATTCTCAATTGTACATTCAAATTGTTTTTGCGGTTAAGGGAAGGCAAAACTTAATTTCAACAAAATGGAAAGATGAAATTTACAAATACATCACTGGAATTATCACAAATCAAAAACAAAAACTGATTGCAATTAACGGAATGCCAGATCATATTCATATCTTAGTTGGAATAAAGCCAGATATTTCATTATCAGTTTTAGTAAGAGACATTAAATCAAGTTCTTCAAAATTCATAAATGAACAAAAATGGATTAATGGAAAATTTGAGTGGCAGACTGGTTTTGGGGCATTTTCATATAGCCATTCACAATTGGGCAATGTTATAAAATACATTGAAAATCAAGAAGAACATCATAAAATAAGAACATTCAAAGAAGAGTATATTAGCTTTTTAAAACTATTTTGTATCGATTTTAAAAATGAATATATTTTTGAAGAAATTTAATTTTATGTCGCTCCGCTGGAGCTGTCTTAGTTGGACAATTCGATTCTATAGATATTTTGTTTTGCTGAAGCAATTTAAAAACTTAACTTGTATAAATGAATTTAAAATTACTCGGTATATTGTTATTTGTGAATGCTTTTAGCTGTTTCGCTCAAAACGACACTTTACAGAATCCGTATTTTAAATCATATAGTGATAAAGTTACCATCAGCTCTTATTATCTAGATACTTCCAATAGTTTTCAGATCGCCTCAGATACGCAGGATCCGAAAATATACGTTAGTCTTATTCCGAATCGAAGAGAACAGATTGGTTTCAACCTGAATTATAGAATTATTGACATTAGTATAGCGTTTGCCCCGAAATTTCTTGGAGCAAATAAGGGCGATTCCAATTCCAAACACTTTAATTTCAACACTCGATTTTATTATAAAAAATGGATGCAGTCCTTCACCTTTATCAATCAAAAAGGATTTTATATAAGCGACAATAATTCAACGGCACAACTGCCTAAAATGCGCACCACCAAAATTGGCGGATCGACTTCATATGTTTTCAATGACAAATTCTCGTTTAAGACCTTGGTTAGTCAAAATGAGTGGCAGACAAAAAGTTCTGGAAGTTTCATTCCGTCATTTTCTTTTTATTATACCAATTTAGATTTAAATACTCCCGATTCTTCTCCTGGAGACATGTATGTCTTTACATTGGCTCCTGCCTACTTTTATAATTTCGTAATTAGTGATCGCGTTTTAATTGGAGCGGGAATTGCTTTAGGAGCAGGAATTAACGATATTGATGGCGACACCTCAGCTTTGTATCAAGCCGATTTCAATTTAAAATTGGCATACAACAAATACCGATTCTTTGGTTTTGCAAGTTTGAATACCGTAAGTTTTGCGCAAGATGACAAAGTCGATCCAAGATTAAATGACAACATTGCTACTGTAAAACTCTCTGTTGGTTACCGATTCGATCCTCCAAAAAAGGTAAAAGAAGTCTATGACAAAGTCAATGAAAAAATAGGTCTGTAAGAAATCTTAACTTAAAAATAAGCATCAAGCCCAATTAAAATGCTTAAATTACAGAGATTTATACAAACTAAAATTCATGGTTATGAAAAATATAAACGATGAGCAGTTACGTCTTATGCATTCTGGAAAAGGATTTATTGCAGCATTAGATCAAAGCGGCGGAAGCACACCAAAAGCATTACTACAATACGGTGTACAAGAAAACGAATATACAAATGAAGAAGAAATGTACACTCTTGTACATGAAATGAGAACCCGAATTATCAAAAGTCCGGCTTTCGACAGCCAATATATTCTGGGTGCTATTTTGTTTGAAAATACGATGGACCGTAAAATCGACGGACAATGGACTGCAGAATATTTATGGGAGAAAAAACACATCGTCCCTTTTTTAAAAGTGGACAAAGGATTAGCCGAACCTGCCGACGGCGTCCAACTGATGAAACCTATTTCTAACTTAAATGAATTGCTGGATCGAGCAGTAGAACGAAAGATTTTCGGAACCAAAATGCGTTCTGTTATCAAAGAAGCAAATCCGAAAGGAATTCAAGAAGTGGTAAAACAGCAATTTGAAGTTGGATTGCAGATTTTTGAAAAAGGACTTGTACCGATAATCGAACCCGAAGTTGATATTTACAGTGCCGATAAAGAAAAGTCAGAACAAATTTTGAAAGATGAAATCCAAAAACAGCTTAACTCGTTGGATAAAGATGTAAAAGTAATGCTGAAACTTTCCATTCCAACGGTAAATAATTTTTACAGCGATTTACTATCAGATCCTCATGTGGTACGAGTTGTGGCACTTTCTGGCGGTTATTCTCGAGAAGATGCCAACCAAAAACTTAGCGAGAATCACGGATTGATTGCGAGTTTTTCAAGAGCATTATCGGAAGGACTCAGCGCTGGCCAATCTGATGACGAATTTAATACCCAGCTTGGCAATTCGATTAAAGAGATTTACCAAGCTTCCATTCAATAAAATCATAAAATCCCTGAAATGTTTCAGGGATTTTTGTTTCCTTTTATTTAGAAGCCATTTCTTCGGCTTAAACTAAAATCAAACTGCAAAAAATCTAATTTTTTAGATAATATTAACGGATTCTATAATAAGCTAAAGGCTTAATTCTGTTCCTTTTTCCATAACTTTGCAACGCTTGTAAAAAGCAGCACAACTTCAAAAAAATAAAAAAACAATTACCGTTTTAGAAACAAAGATGTATCAATCTTTTTCACTGAATCAGATAAAAATCTAAAATCTAAAATCTAAAATCTAAAATTATATGTTCCCATTACAAAGAGGCAGAAGATTAAGAGTAAATGAATCAATTCGTTCTTTAGTTCGCGAAACCAGTTTAAGTCCTTCGGATTTCATGTTTCCTATGTTTATTGCTGAAGGCGAAAATGTAAAAGTAGAAATTCCATCCATGCCGGGAATTTTTAGAAGATCTATAGATTTAACGGTTGAAGAAGTAAAAGAACTATTTGATTTAGGAATTCGCGCCGTAAATATTTATGTAAAGGTGAGCGAAAACCTAAAAGACAATACTGGAAAAGAAGCTTGGAATCCAAATGGATTAATGCAGCAAGCTATCCGCGCCATAAAAGCAGCTTGTCCAGAAATGATCGTGATGCCAGACGTAGCTTTAGATCCATATTCTATTTATGGACATGACGGAATTATAACAAATGGCGATGTAGAAAACGACAGTACGGTTGACGCTTTAGTAAAAATGGCAGTTTCTCACGCAGAAGCTGGTGCCGATTTTGTGGCGCCAAGCGATATGATGGACGGACGTGTTTTACGCCTTCGCGAAGGTTTAGATGCCGCAGGATTTCAGAATGTTGGAATCATGAGTTATGCTGCCAAATATGCTTCAGCTTTTTATGGTCCGTTTAGAGATGCTTTAGATTCTGCTCCAAAAGAAGCCGATGTTGCTGTTCCAAAAGATAAAAAAACGTACCAAATGGATTATGCCAACCGCATTGAAGCTATTAAAGAAGCGTTATCTGACGTTGAAGAAGGTGCCGATATGGTTATGGTAAAACCTGGAATTGCTTATTTGGATATTGTTCGCGAAATTAAAAATACCGTACATGTTCCTGTAACCGTTTATCAGGTTTCTGGAGAATATGCCATGATTAAAGCCGCTGCCGAAAGAGGCTGGCTTGATAACGATAAAATTATGATGGAGCAGTTAATGTGCATTAAACGTGCCGGTGCTAATCTTATTTCGACTTATTTTGCTAAAGAAGCAGCCATCCTTTTAAAGAAATAAAATGAAAAAGGTTTTATTTTTAGCTGCCGTTTTAGCTTTTGTCTCTTGTAAAAAAGAAGTTTCTGCTGAAAACAATACTCAAACCAACGAATCGTATACAGAAGCTGAACCATCAAAAGTGGCAACACCTGAAGCTTTAGGAAAAGAACTATTTGAAGGAAGAGGAAATTGTACTTCCTGCCATCAGCCGGATCAAAAAATTATTGGCCCGAGTATTCAGGAAATTGCAAAAACCTACAAAGACAAAAAAGGCGATATTGTTACTTTCTTAAAAGGAAAAGCAGAACCCATTGTCGATCCGAGTCAGTTTGCGGTTATGAAAACCAATTTTGCGGTTACTCAGGAAATGTCTGATGAAGAATTAAAAGCAATTGAAACATACATTTACAGTCATTTAAAATAATTTGACACATTCTTATAAAAAAAACGGCGCTCAATAAGCGCCGTTTTCAATTTCAATATGTTACCAGATTTTAACTCGTTTTTCAGGTTCTAAAAACATTGGATCTCCTTTTGTAATTCCGAATGCTTCATAAAAAGCATCTAAGTTTTTAATAGGTACAACCGCTCTGTACATTCCTGGAGAGTGCGGATCTGTTTTCACCTGACTTTTAATGGCTTCGTCACGAGATTTAGTTCTCCAGACTGTCGCCCACGAAATAAAGAAACGCTGCTCCGGAGTAAATCCGTCAATTAAACCTGGATTTCCATGCTTTTTCAAATACAATTGTAAACCATCGTAAGCAGCATTAGTTCCACCTAAATCTCCGATATTTTCGCCTAACGTAAATTTACCATCTACAAAAATTCCAGGAAGCGGTTCTAATGCGCTGTACTGCGCTGCCAATTGACCGCCAAGAGCTGTAAATTGTTTTAGATCTTCTGGAGTCCACCAGTCTACAAGATTTCCGTCAGCATTGTAACGTGCTCCAGAATCATCAAACCCATGAGAGATTTCGTGGCCAATTACAGCTCCAATTCCACCATAATTAACTGCCTCATCAGCTTGGTAATTGTAGAAAGGCGGCTGTAAGATTGCTGCTGGAAATACAATTTCGTTATACGAAGGATTAAAGTAAGCATTAACCGTTTGCGGAGACATTCCCCACTCTGTTTTATCAACTGGTTTTCCAAGTTTTGCAAGATTTTCAGCATAAGCCCATTTTGCTAAACTTTTCATATTATCAAAATAAGTCCCGCCTTCGTCTACATTTTTAAGTTCTAATTTTGAATAATCTTTCCATTTATCTGGATATCCAATCTTAACCGTCAATTTGTTCAGTTTCTCAATGGCTTTCGCTTTAGTTTCTTTAGACATCCAAGGCAAAGCATTGATTCTATTTTCATAAGCTAACATGACATTAGCGATCATGTCTTTCGCTTTTGCTTTTGCTTCAGCAGGAAATAATTTTTCTACATACAACTTTCCTAAAGCTTCTCCCGTTGCTCCGTTGATTACCTGCAAAGCAACTTCTTCGCGCGGACGTTGTTTTAAAGCTCCTGTTAATGTTTTTCCGTAGAAATCAAAATTTGCATTTTCAATCTCTGTCGTTAAAGTTGAAGCAGATTTGTTTAATAAAGACCATTTCAAATATTCTTTCCAAGCTTCTATTTTCTTTTCAGTAAATGTTTTTTCCAAAGCGATCATATAACGAGGCTGCGCAACATTTACCGTATCTAGTTTTGTCATTCCAATTCCTGTGAAATACTTTTCCCATTGAATAGAAGGTGTATTCTTTTTCAAATCGGCAACTGCTGTTGGATTGTATTGTTTTCTTCTATCTCTTCTCTCTACACGATCTAATCTTGGTGTAGACATTTCCACTTCTAAAGCCACGATTTGTTTGGCACTTTCTTTTGCTTTCGCTGGAGATTCTCCAATAAACTGCATCATTCTGGCTACGTGAACTTCGTATTTCTCACGTTTTTCTTTAGAATCTTTATCATCAGAATTGTAGTAATCTTTATCTGATAATCCTAAAGTTCCCGGACTTAGCGTAACAGCATTTTTATTACTATTTTTAGCATCAGCTCCCACATACACGCCAAAAAAACCTGAACCTCCTGCAAGCTGCATTTCTGTTATGTAGTTTTGAAGATCGGCTACATTTTTAATGGCATCGATTTTTTTCAAATACGGTTTAAGCGGTGTAATTCCCCTTTTGTTTCTGCCAATAGTATCTAAAATCGTATTATACAAGGCAATCGCTTTTCCTTGATCTGTATTCGATTTATACTTGGGATCTTTTGAAGCTTCTTTTAAAATAGCTAAAGCATTATTGTCTGTCTTTTGACGAAGTTCATTAAAACCTCCCCAAGAATTTCTATCGCTTGGAATTTCGGTTTTATCAAGCCAGGCACCGTTTACATAACGGAAAAAATCCTGTTTGGCACTTACTTTAGGATCCATGTTAGAAACATCAATTCCGGGTTCTTTTGGTTTTGCATCTTGCGCCTGAACTGCAGTTAATGAAAACATTACAGAAACCACACAAAACATCGGTTTAGAAAGCTTTTTAATCATTTTTATTTCATTTTTTGGTACAATTACAAACATATTGTTATTATTTTGATTTCAATGTTAAAATTTTAAAATAATTGATTTGTAAGAATACTATTTAAATTACAGCCTGTAACTGAAATTATTATTTATCAATTTTAGGCATAAGCTTAAATTCAAATCTGTGCAAATCTGTAAAATCTGCGTGAAAAAAACGATGCACAAAAGTATTTCACGCAGATTTTGCAGATTATAGCAGATCAAATTAGATTTTATTTGTTAATTGAAACTTTTGAAGAATAAAAAACGACGCTTAATGAAAGCGCCGTTTTTATTTATACTTATTTGATTACCAGATTTTAACTCGTTTTTCTGGTTCAACATACATTTTATCTCCTTTTTTGATTCCAAAAGCATCATAAAAAGCATCCACGTTCTGAATTGGCACATACGCTCTGTACATTCCTGGAGAGTGCGGATCGGTTTTTACTTGATTTTTAATCGCTTCGTCTCTGGTTTTCGTTCTCCAAACCGTAGCCCAAGAAATAAAGAAACGCTGCTCTGGCGTAAATCCGTCAATTAAACCTGGATTTCCGTTTGCTTTCAAATACAATTGTAAACCGTCGTAAGCTGCGTTGATTCCACCTAAATCTCCAATGTTTTCACCCAATGTAAATTTACCATCAACGTGAATTCCCGGAAGCGGTTCCAAAGCACTGTATTGATCAGCCAGTTTAGTTCCTAGTTCTGTAAATTGTTTCAAGTCTTGTTCTGTCCACCAGTCTACTAAATTTCCTTCAGCGTTGTAACGCGCACCCGAATCGTCAAATCCGTGAGAGATTTCATGACCAATTACAGCACCAATTCCGCCATAATTAACCGCTTCGTCAGCTTGGTAATTGTAGAAAGGCGGTTGTAAAATCGCTGCTGGGAATACAATTTCGTTATACGATGGATTATAATATGCATTTACCGTTTGAGGAGACATTCCCCATTCTGTTTTATCAACTGGTTTGTTTAGTTTCTCAATTCCTTTTTGGAAATTCCATTTTGAAACATTTTTCATGTTATCGAAATACGTTCCGCCTTCAGCAACACTTTTAATCGTTAATGCCGAATAATCTTTCCACTTATCAGGATATCCAATTTTGATGGTGATTTTGTTCAGTTTTTCAATCGCTTTTACTTTTGTTTCTGGAGACATCCAAGCCAAAGCGTTGATTCTGTTTTTGTAAGCCAAAATCACATTCTGGATCATTTTCTGCGCTTTCTCTTTTGCTTCAGCAGGAAATAATTTTTCTACATACAGTTTTCCAAGTGCTTCACCAACTGTTCCGTTTACTAAATTAAGTGCTCTTTCTTCGGCAGGAAGCTGTTTAATTGCGCCTCTAAGAGTTTTGCTGTAAAAATCGAAATTAGCTTTATCAATTTCAGTAGTTAATTTACTGGCATTACTATTCAGCAAATCCCATTTTAAATATTCTTTCCACTGTGCTACTTTATTTTCTTTGAAAACAGTTTGCAGAGCAGTCATGTATTTTGGCTCGCTTACAATTACAGTATCTAATTTAGCAATTCCTAAACCTGTAAAATACTCATTCCATTTAATGGCTGGTGTTACTTTTTGAACATCAGCAATCGTCATTGGGTTGTATTGCAAACGGCTGTCTCTTCTTTCCACTCGGTTTAACCTTGGCTTAGACAATTCTGTTTCTAAAGCTAAAATTTCGGCAGCGCTTTGTTTTGCTTTTTCTGGAGATTCGCCAATAAACTGAAGCATTCGAGCAACATGCGATTCGTATTTTGCACGTTTTTCTTTAGAATCTTTATCTTCAGAAATGTAATAATCCTTATCTGGAAGTCCAAGTCCGCTTGGGGCAAGAGTTACCGAGTTTTTAGAACTGTTTTTATCATCGGCACCAATGTAAATCCCGAAAAATCCCGAACCGCCTTCTTTTTCCATTTCGATTAAATATTTCTGAACATCAGCTACATTTTTAATCGCATCGATTTTTTTCAAATACAGTTTTAAAGGTTCAATTCCTTTTTTATTTCTTCCGATAGAATCTAAATAGGTATTAAATAAGTTGATTGCTTTTCCTTGATCGGTGTTTGATTTGTATTGAGGATTTTTCGAAGCATCTTTTAAAACTGTCATTACGTCTTTGTCAGTTCTTTTGATTAACTCGTTAAAACTTCCCCAAGTGGTACGATCACTTGGAATTTCAGTTTTGTCCAGCCACGTTCCGTTTACATATTTAAAGAAATCTTGACTTGGACTAATCGCCGTATTCATGTACGATACGTTGATGCCCGGCTCTTTTGCCGGAGTATTTTGTGCATTTGCAGCTGATAGTGACAGCATTAGCGAAAAAGCACAAAACAATGGGTTACTTAGTTGTTTTTTCATTTATTTATACGTTTCGAGTGTTTATACAAACATATTGTGAATATTTGGAAGTGCGTGTTAAAATTTTTTGAATAATTTACCTCATCATAAAATTGTATAACAACCTGCCTTAAAATACATTCTGTTAAAAAGCCGTTATAGTTACCGCTTTTAAAACGCTCTTTTTGTACTTTTGCGCCAAATTACTTTTATGAAATCGCTTCTTTATAAATACCGCAAATTCTTCATTGTATTAATTGTATTTTCTGCCATCACGATATCTTTATTTTATTCGGCTTTAAAGCCAAAGAAAGACTTACCTATTTACAATCCAGCCGATGTAAATCCAGAATTGGTCGACAGTACGGTTCAGTATAAAAGTAAATACCATACGATTGCCGATTTTTCGTTTGTAAACCAAAACGGCGATACCATAACCCAGAAAAATTACGAAGGCAAAATTTATGTTGCTGATTTCTTCTTTACGACCTGCGGATCTATCTGCCCAAAAATGTCTACCAATCTGGCAGGTGTTCAAAAAGCAGTTTTGAATAACCCAAAAGTAATGCTGCTTTCTCACACCGTTTTCCCAGAAGTGGATAGTGTTTCGGTTTTAAAAGCCTATGCGGTAAAATATGGTGTGGTCGACAGCAAGTGGAATTTGGTAACGGGCGATAAAAAAGAAATTTACAAAATGGCGCGCCAGTCCTATCTGGCCGTAAAATTAGGAAGACCAGATCAATTATATGATATGGTTCATACCGAGAATTTTGTGCTGGTTGACCAAAAAAGACGTGTCCGCGGATTTTACGACGGAACCAATCCAGAAGAAATCAAACGTCTTTTAGATGACATAGATTTCTTATCAAAAGAGTAAAAAAGTCTTCTTTTTAGAAACATTTAGCATTTGTCCAAGTGTTAATTATCTTTTAATAGATAATAATTACCTATTTTTGCAATCTAAACTCAATCTAAATAAGCTTGCAAAATACTATACACACTCTGAAAAAAGGCGACAAAGCCATTATCAAAGATTTTGATATAGATCTTATTCCATTAAAATTATTAGAAATGGGTTGTCTGCCGGGCAGCGTAGTCGAATTGCTGCAAGTTGCTCCTTTTGGAGATCCTTTATATCTGGACATAAACGGATCGCATGTTGCGATTCGTATTGAAACCGCTCGCGAAATTGAAGTTGAACTTATCCAAAACAATTTATAATGAGCGTTCAGAATATCAATGTTGCCCTTATTGGAAATCCAAATACCGGAAAAACATCTGTCTTCAACCAGTTAACAGGTCTTAACCAGCAAGTGGGAAATTACCCAGGAATTACGGTAGAGAAAAAAATGGGTTTCTGCAAGTTACCTAATAATGTAAAAGCCAATATTCTAGACTTACCCGGAACCTACAGTTTGAACGCCAGCTCGATGGACGAAAGTGTAGTTATTGAACTTTTACTAAATAAAAACGACAAATTATATCCAGACGTTGCCGTAGTGGTTACCGATGTGGAGAATCTAAAAAGAAATTTACTGATTTACACCCAGATAAAAGACCTTGAAATTCCCACGATTTTAGTCATCAACATGTCGGATCGTATGGAACGTAAAGGAATTTCACTGGACATTCCGTATTTAGAAGAAAAACTAAAAACCAAAATTGCTTTAGTGAGTTCACGAAAAGGACACGGAATTGAAAAATTAAAAGAACTCATCGTTTCTTATAAAACCATTCCACACGAACCCTGTTTAAATGCTTCGGTAATTGATCCTGAGTATTTTCAAAAACTACAGCATGCTTTTCCAAATCAATTAATGTATAAATTGTGGCTGGTAATCACGCAGGATGTCAATTTCTCTAACTTAGACCGAAATGAAATCCGAAGCACTTTAACCAAATCACATTCTGAACTAAAACGCCTTCAGCAAAAGGAAACCATCAAACGGTACCAATTTATCAATGATGTTTTAAAAGAAGGATTAAAAGTCGATGCCTCGATGGCAAAAGATGTCCGCGCCAAATTAGACCGTATTCTTACGCACAAAGTTTGGGGTTATGTTATTTTCTTTGCGATTTTATTCCTGATCTTTCAATCAATCTTCAGCTGGTCAACCATTCCAATGGATTTTATTGATGGCACTTTTGCTTCTTTAAGCAGCTGGGCAGCCGAAACATTGCCAAGCGGTATTTTAACCGATTTACTTTCGCAGGGAATTATTCCGGGAATTGGCGGTGTGGTTATTTTCATTCCGCAGATTGCCGTGTTGTTCTTGTTCATTTCAATTTTGGAAGAAAGTGGTTATATGAGCCGTGTGGTATTTTTAATGGATAAAATCATGCGCCGATTCGGACTTTCTGGAAAAAGCGTTGTGCCTTTGATTTCGGGAACGGCCTGTGCCATTCCGGCAATTATGGCAACCCGAAATATCGAAAACTGGAAAGAACGGTTGATTACAATTTTGGTAACACCGTTTACGACCTGTTCGGCACGATTACCCGTGTATGCCATTATCATCTCGCTTGTGGTACCGAGCAAACGCGTTTTCGGATTTCTAAATGTTCAAGGATTAACCTTAATGGCGTTGTACGTTTTAGGATTCTCTGCCGCGATTTTGTCTGCTTATATTCTAAATAAGGTTTTAAAATTAGAATCGAAAACCTATTTCGTGGTTGAAATGCCAAGTTACAAAATGCCGCTTTTCAAAAACGTCGGTATCAATGTAGTAGAAAAAACAAAAGCCTTTATTGCCGGAGCTGGAAAAATCATTTTGGCGATTTCGATCATTTTATGGTTCTTGGCTTCTTACGGTCCGGGAAAAGAATTTAATGATGCCGAAAACATTGTAAAAGAAAGATTTGCCAATGTCACTCTAGATGAAACGCAGTTTGAAAACGAAGTCAATTCTCAAAAACTAGAGAACTCTTATATCGGATTAATGGGACGCGCCATCGAACCCGTTATTCAACCTTTGGGTTACGATTGGAAAATTGGTATTGCCCTAATCAGTTCGTTTGCAGCGCGTGAAGTTTTCGTTGGAACTTTAGCAACCATTTACAGCGTTGGTGATACCGACAACGAATCGACCATAAAAAGCAAAATGCAGGCAGAAATTCGTCCAGATACCGGAAAGAAAGTTTTTGATTTTCCAACGGGAATTTCCTTACTGCTGTTTTATGCTTTTGCCATGCAGTGCGCGAGTACATTGGCGATTACCAAAAAAGAAACAAACTCGTGGAAATGGCCTGCTATGCAGTTAGTGTTCATGAGCGGATTGGCTTATTTTGCCGCATTAATTGCGTATCAGCTTTTAAAATAAAAAGTTATGTTTCAAGAAATTATTGCCTTTACGATATTAGGACTAGCCGTTGCTTATCTAGTCAAAAAGTTCTTTTTCAAATCCAAAAAGAAAAAGGATTGCGGCGGCACGGATTGCGGCTGCGGGTAGGTTTTTAGTATTGAGTATTCAATCGCAGTTTTCTGTCGCAGTCTCAGTATTCAGTATTCAGTCGCAGAATGCCCCAGTGGGGTAAAATATCTATAGAAAATACGTTTATCCACACAAAAGCCCCAGCGGGGCGACACATTTGATCACAATGCATTATGTAATTGTTTAAAATATGTCGCCCCGCTGGGGCTTTTTTGTTTTTGGCGTTTTGTTTCTATAGATATGTCGCCCTTCTAGGGCTTTCTGCGATTTTAAAAGAGGAAAGAAACAAGAAGAAAGACTGAATACTGTGACTGAATACTGCGACTTTAAAGAGGAAAGAAGCAAGAAGAAAGACTGAATACTGAAAACCGAGACTAAAACCGAGACTGAAAACTGAGACTGAAAACTGAAAACTGAGACTGAAAACCGAGACTAAAAAACTAAAAACCAAAAAAAACCTATTTTAATAGAAAAAAAACTTCTACGGAACCTTAAACATCTGATAATGAAATAATTTTGCAATGAAAATTAATACCACCAAAACATTTTGTATCATGAAAAAGATTATAATAGCCCTGCTTCTTAGCAGCGGATTTATGATGGCGCAAACCAAATCCGTAGTAACTAAATTTGGAGAAATCGTCAACATTCATCCTTTTGTCAATAATGGTTTAACCGCTACAAACGGATATATTCAATTAGGAGGTGCTTTAACAAAACCTTCTGTCCTCACTACAACATCCAGTTTTACTTTAGCATCAGGTCTGCAAACTGGTTTGGGAACTGACAACGTTCTGGTTACCGACGCTTCTTCTGGCGTACTGAAAATGATTTCCGCTTCGGCATTTACGCCTTATTATTGGGGTGTAAAAGGAAATTCCGGAACTGATCCCGACAACAATTTTATTGGAACGACCGATTCAAGAGACTTGATTTTCAAAACCTCTGGAGCAGAACGATTACGCTTAGCCGCTAATGGCTTTTTAGGAGTTGGATTATCTCAGGTAACCACATATGGCACAACGCCAAAATACGCACTCGACGTAGCCAATGATATTCACATTTATAGTAACAGAGTCAATTATACTTCTGGCCGACTTATATTCGAAAACCAACAAATTGACTGGGGTGGTGCGCAAGGAAGCGGAACGTATCTGCTAGACGGACAAGACAATGGTTCCAGAAGAGAATGGTTTTTTGGAAAACCATACGATAATGTTGGTACTGGCGCAAAAAGTTCTTTTGTATTGAAATCCATGCAAACGGATGCCTTAAATTATTCGCTGGCACAAAATGGTGTTGGAGCCTATCATTTGTATGTAGATGGAATTAACAATAGAATTGGTATTGGAACCGTAAACCCATCGACATCTCTGGAAGTTTCTTCTACTACAACTTCACTAAACCCGCTAAAATTAAACGGACTACAAACTGGAGCTTCAACAGATCAAATGTTAACCGTCGATAACAATGGCGTTGTCCGTAAAATGCCAATTATAAAAGGTCGTGTTTCTTGTGCCAATGCCGTATCGCAGGTAATTAATGATGCCAACGTAACCTCAACTGCTACCATAAGTCTGACTTACGAAACACCATCAAATGGAAGCGTAATCAGCGTGGCGCTGGGAACACGCACTGCTGGTTCTGGTTTTACCGTTCTGTATAGCACAGCACCTCCTACTAATTCATATGTAAACTATACTATTCTGCCGTAGTTTTTTTAGTCGCAGTTTTCAGTTTTCAGTCGCAGTGGTCAGTCTCAGTGGTCAGTCTCAGTCTCAGTGCTCAGTCTTTCTTCTTGCTTCTTTCCTCTTTTTAAAGTCCCAGTAGTCAGTCGCAGAAAGCCCTAGAAGGGCGGCATATCTATAGAAAATAATAACGTAAATCAAAATAAGCCCCGTAGGGGCGACATGTTCTTACACATGCATTCATAAATATCGAAATATATCGCCCCGATGGGGCTTTTTTGTATTTGGCGTTTTGTTTCTATACATATGTCGCCCTTCTAGGGCTTTCTGTGACTTTAAAAAGAGAAAAGAAGAAAGAAGAAAGACTGAATACTGCGGCTTTAAAGAAAAAAGAAGAAAGAAGCAAGATTGAAAACTGAGACTGAAAACTGTGACTGAAAACCGAGACTGAAAACTGAAAACTGAGACTGAAAACTGTGACTAAAAACTGATACTAAAAAACTAAAAAAACCCTATTCTAACAAAATAAAACCTTCTACAGGCTGTATCGCAGATAAGACAGAAATAATTTTGCATCGAAATTCAATTTTAATCTATAATAGTTTTAGATCATGAAAAAAATTATACTAATGCTGTTTTTTAGCAGTGTGGCTATGATGGCGCAGCAAGATAAATCTGTGGTAACCAAATTTGGTGAAATCGTAAATATTAAGGGCGTAATGCTGCACCAGTTTTATATTGAAAGTACAGGACAGTCAATTGCTAATTCGACTACTTTTAATGATGTTCCGGGATTAGCCAATTATTCGTATACTGCTACTGATGACGGTACATTACTACTTCAAACAGAATTATACAGCATGCTTCTTGCACCTTCCTCTTCGAGTGCTGCTGCTACCCGAAGCCTGATGGTAGTTCTTATAGACGGTACGCCTGTTTCATACGGAGCCGCTAGTATTACAACACCAAACTCTAACTTGTTTACCTCTTCGGCGTTGATGTGGACCACCCCAACCAACATTACAACCAAATTTAAAGTAACAAAAGGGACAACATACAAGATTACGGTGCAAGCCAGAAACATGGAACCAAAATCATCTGGAGTCTATGGAGGTTATACAGGAACATATGAGACCAATGGTTTTTCTGCTCCATCGTCTATAACAGGTACTTTAATTCTCGACTAAAGATAAATTTCATTTTTTGCAACATTATTGCAAAATCTACAATAAACCAAAACCTTACTGTAATTAATTAATTCTCAAAAGCTCCATAATTAGGTTTATGGGGCTTTACTTGTTGATATTGTCTTTTATTGATATTTAAAAACCGTATTGAGGACATCAACCCCAAAACGCCAAAATACATTTGCCCGAAATGCTAATTTTTAAACTAAAATAATTTTTATATCATGAAGAAAATTACACTACTGCTCTTACTGAGCAGCGGGTTTATAATGGCGCAGACCAAACAAGTGGTAACCAAATTTGGGGAAATTGTAAATATTAATCCTTTTGTAAACAATGGTTTGGAAGCCAACAATGGTTATATACAGCTTGGAGGTCCTTTAACGCATCCTTCTGCTTTAAAAACTTCGCCTAGTAATACCTTAAAAATACTTGGACTTCAAACAGGTACTGCCTTAGATAGTATTTTGGTAAACGATGCTGCGACGGGAATCTTAAAAAAAGTAGCATCAAACGATCTCATCGCCAATGCTTGGACGCTTAAGGGTAACACAGGAATCTCTGCTGCCAATTTTATTGGAACTACTGACGCACAGAATCTTATTTTTAAAACCAACTCAGTAGAAAGAATGCGTATGCTGAGTACTGGATTTATTGGTATTGGAACTACTACTCCAACTACAGCACTTGAAGTTACCGCTTCTGCAAATCCTTTAAAATTAAACGGTTTGCAAACAGGCGCAACCTCAGACCAATTGCTAACCGTTAATGCAAGCGGCGTTGTGCGCCAGCAAACTGTTAGCAGTATGGTGGCAGCGGGTACTACACATACTTTAGATCTTTCGGGAAGTACATTAACGAGTACTGTAAATGGCATTGCGCCAACGGTTAATTTATCTACCTTACCTATTGCGGGAGATGTTACAGGAACATTAGCCGCTTCTACAGTAGCTAAAATAAACGGTTCGCCACTAGGTACTACAACAGGAGCCGTTACAGGAGCAAGATTGATGTACAATGGTACACAATGGCTGCCAACAACCAGTCCAGACTGGAGCTTAACAGGTAATGCGGGAACTAACGCTTCGACTAATTTCTTAGGCACAACGGATAATAATGACCTTATTTTTAAAACATCAAATAACGAAAGAGTACGTGTAGGAACTAATGGATTTATGGGTATTGGGCTTGCAACAGGTAATAACACTACAGGAACTACACCCAATTATATGTTAGATGTAATAGATGATATTCATATTTCAAGCCAACGATCAGGTGCTTCTACCAGATTAATTTTAGAAAATCAAGGTAATACTCCAAATAATGCACTTGGTATATTTATGCTAGACGGACAGTCTACTGGGTCACGCAGACAATGGTACATGGGTAAAGCTTATCTGTCTCAAGGTTCAGGTGGAAATGATAACTTTATCATAAGTTCTGGATTAACAGATGTTGTAAACTCTGGTTATGCCGGAGCGCTTAGTGCTGGTGTTAGTCCGCATTTTTATGTTGATGCCAAAAACAATCGTATAGGTGTTAATACCATCAATCCTAGAAATACATTAGAAATAAACGCAACCACAGACCCGCTTAGGTTAAACGGTTTACAAACCGGTGCGAAAACCGATAAGATATTAACCGTAGACACTAATGGAGTCGTTCATAAAAGTATGGCTATGAGTAGTGGACGTGTTCAATGTGATGGTACGGGTACACTTACGGTAAATGATCCCAACATAACCGCTACTTCTTCTGTAATGTTAACCATTCAAGACCCTACTGGAACAGCCCCTTTCGTTTTTTCTGTAATGGAAGGAGCACGAGTTCCAGGCAGCAGTTTTTCAATAAAGTTTGTAGGTATCATGCCTGGACCTTCAAACACGTATTGGGTTAACTATTTAGTTATTTATTAAACACCAATTCTTCAAAAAGAAAACAATAAACCAATACTTTACTTACTCAAACTCAGAAAGCCTCATATTTTTTATATGGGGCTTTCGCTTTATAAATCTTGTCTTTTATTATTATTTAAAAACCGTATTGAGGATATTATAGCAATGAAACAGAGGTACTTTTGCGCCAAAATGTTGATTTTAATCTTAAATAATTTCATGTTATGAAGAAAATTACACTTCTGCTACTAATAAGCAGCGGGTTTATGATGGCACAAACTAAACCTGTCGTAACTAAGTTTGGAGAAATTGTAAATATTAATCCCTACGTAAATAATGGTTTAACCGCCACAAATGGATATATCCAGCTTGGAGGTTCTTTAACACAACCTTCGGTTTTAACTACAACAAGTGCTTTTACTTTAGCGATATTAGGACTTCAGGATGGGAGTTCCTCAGACAATATCTTGGTAAACGATCCTACAACAGGGGTTTTGAAAAAAACAACAACTGCCAGTTTAATTGCCAATGCTTGGAGAATTACGGGTAATGCAGGAATTAGTGCTACGACCAATTTCTTAGGTACTACAGATGCCAACCCAATTGTGTTCAAAACCAATGGAGTTGAAAGAATGCGTATGTTAAGCACTGGTTTTATTGGTATTGGAACCGCTACGCCAACCACCGCTCTCGAAGTTACGGCAGCTGCAGACCCGCTTAAACTAAACGGGTTGCAAACCGGAAACACAGCAACCGATAAAATTATATTGGCCGATAATACAGGAGTTTTAAAAACAACCTTAACTCCTGATGCTCTTATTGCCCCAACTTGGAAAATTACTGGTAACTCAGGAACTACAGCAGGAACCAATTTTTTGGGAACTATTGATAACAAAGATTTGGTGTTCAAAACCAACTCAGCCGAAAGGATTCGTGTGAATGGCGCCAATTCATTTACGGGTATTGGTTTAACAACCAATCCTACATACGGCACTACTCCAAAATACATGCTTGATGTGGTAGATGATATTCACATTATTAGTGGTAGAATGAACTACACTTCGGGACGATTTATATTAGAAAATCAGCAGGTAGACTGGGGAGGAAATCAAGGAAGCGGAATGTATATGCTAGATGGTCAAGATAATGGATCTAGGAGAGAATGGTTTTTCGGGAAACCGTATTTACCAATGGGTTCTGGTGGATTAAATTCATTTGTTTTAAAATCGATGCAAACAGATGCGCTTAATTATCAGCTTGCACAAGATGGTACGGGTACATCACACATGTACATTGATGGTAAAAACAACCGTATCGGTATTGGAACAATAAATCCAGCAACCGCGCTTGAAATTACATCAGCCGCAAATCCACTTAAACTAAACGGTTTGCAAGCAGGAGGAGCATCAGACAATATTGTGGTAGCAGATAACACTGGTATCTTAAAAACAATACCTCGAAACTCGGTAGCCGATAATTTAGGAAATCACACCGCAACGATGAACTTAAACATGAACAATAATGATATTAATAATGCCAAAACTATTTATTTAAAAAGCGATCTTCAGTTTGCTGATAAAACGACATCAAACCTCAACACGATTACTTTAAATAAAAACAACGGTATTTTTAATATTACCAACTCTAACGGAACCACTCCTTTATCGATAGATGAAACCACTTCTAAAACGACGATAACCGCAGCCCAAATAACAAAAGGTACAGATGGAACTGGAGTTGCTGCAGATCAAGTCGCTACCGCTCTAGATGCCAGCGGTAATGTCATTTGGAAATCTTTAAATCAAATTAAAGGCGCTATGGTACCACAATTTATATTAAGAAGTACTGGAACATCCGCTTATAATTCAGATGTTTATTCTGATATTCCTGGATTATCTAATTATGACTATATCCCTACTGCAAGCGGAACTTTAATTCTTGATGCTTCATTATATAGTATAATTACTGGAGGAACGTATGCAGGTCCTGGTCCTATCATGGCTAAAACTTGGATGGTACTTTATATAAATGGAGTCTCTCCTGGTGGTAATAACAGTCCATTTGCTATAGCTACAAATATTGCCCCAGGAAACCCAACAGATTATGCTAATGGAGGAAAAGAGTGGGCAACATCATCTAAAATATATGTCGTAATTCCTGTAACTAAAGGAACTAAATATACTATTTCTATAAGAGCCAGAACGGTTGAAAGACTTAAAGGTGCTACTACCTTTGGAACGTACGCTGGAACTTATAACAACAGTGGTTATGGTGTTTCCTCGAGTTTGGTTGGAACGTTGGTTATAAACTAATCGATATTGGCACTAAGCACTATATAAAGTGCTTTTGTGATTACTATTGATTTTCATCTAAAATATATTTTTTTGATCATGAAAAAAATAACAATTATACTATTGATTAGCAGTACGTTTATGATGGCACAGACCAAACCAGTCGTGACAAAGTTTGGCGAAATCGTAAATATTAACCCTTTTGTAAACAATGGTTTAACAGCTGTAAATGGCTATATTCAGTTAGGAGGAGCATTAACACAACCATCGGTATTAACGACAGATGTGTATACACTAGCCTTATTGGGTATTCCATCTGGTACTGCTTCAGACAATATTTTGGTAAACGATCCTGCTACAGGCATACTAAAAAAAACAACAACAGCCGCTTTGATCGCAAATGCTTGGAGAATTACGGGTAATGCAGGAATAGATCCGTTGATTCAGTTTCTGGGAACTCCAGATGCCAACGATCTTGTTTTTCAAACCAACTTGGTTGAAAGATTGCGTATGCCTAGTACGGGTCTTGTGGGTATAGGAACTGCCGCGCCAACTACAGCGCTTGAAATTACGGCTGCCACAAATCCTTTAAAATTAAACGGTTTACAAGCTGGAAACACAGCAACTGATAATATTGTGGTGACAGATAATACGGGAATTTTAAAAACAACCCTGACTCCTGATGTCCTTCTTAATCCTGTATGGAAAACTACAGGTAACACAGGAACCACCGCGGGAACTAATTTTATAGGAACTATCGATGCACAAGATCAAGTTTTTAAAACCAATTCGGTTGAAAGAATTCGTATTAGCAACACCAATGGATTTACAGGTATTGGTTTGCCTAATAATACTGCATACGGTACCACTCCAAATTATATGCTCGATGTAGTAGACGATGTTCATATTAGCAGCAGCCGAATAGAGAATACTTCTGCCAGACTGATTATGGAAAATCAAAACACAGTCGCTGGAAGCACAGACTTAGGAGTGGGTATGTATGTTCTAGACGGACAGAATAATGGATCGCGCCGACAATGGTTTATGGGTAAAGGGTATCTTCCTGAAGGTACAGGAGGAAATGATAACTTTATGCTGACTTCTGGATTAACAGACAACCTGAATTACTCTTATGCACAAGCTACGAATACAAATGTTAAAACCCATTTGTATGTTGATGGTAAAAACAACCATATTGGTATAGGAACTATAAATCCAACCACAGCACTGGAAATTTCTAGTAATGGTGTTACACCAAGTCCGCTAAAATTAAACGGACTTCAAGCAGGAACCGCAACTGATGACATTGTATTGGTAGATAATACAGGTGTTTTAAAAACACTAGCCCGAAATATCGCAGCTGATAATCTAGGAAATCATACGGCAAGCAAGACCTTAGACATGAGCAATAATGACATTACGAATGTCAAAAATCTTTCTTTAAAAAGCGATCTTAGAATTTATGATTCAAATACATCATTTCCAAATCCTTTTGTTGTAAATAAAAACAATGGTAATTTTTCTATTGGTCAAGATTATGCAACGCCTTTATTAACAATTAATGAAACAACTTCTAAAACGAATGTACTTAGGCTACAAATAACACAAGGTACAGACGGAAATGCACCAGTCGCAGATTATATTGCGGCTGCAGCAGATACAAATGGTAATGTTATCTGGAAACCGGTAAGCGAGACTACAGGAGCAGTGAGATTGCAATTTAATTTACAAAGTACGGGACTTTCTGCTGATAATTCAGATACCTATACCGATGTACCGGGATTATCGAATTATACGTATGTAGCGCCTTCAGATGGAATTTTAATGCTTCAAAGTATATTATACAGTATGATAACGGGTCCTGTAACGATAACGACAACTCCAGTTATGGCCAAAACGCAAATGAAAATATTTGTAAACGGAATGGATATTGACAATACAGAGCTAATCGCGACAAACACAGGCGCAAACAGTGCAGATTATCAGAATGGAGGAACGATGTTGCCAGAAACCTCTAATATTAATGTCCAAATTCCAGTAACAAAAGGACAAACGTATGTTATTTCGGTACAAGCCCGAACTGTAGAAAAGCTAAGCAGTGGCGGCGTTGGAACTCTGTTGGAACTTACAGCTTAGATGATGTTCAAATTCCGTCAACCTTAGTGGGAACTTTATATAATCAATAATAAGAATCGTTTACTTACTAATTCTTAATAGTGAAACTCCATCAGGAAATTATTTCCGGGTGGAGTTTTCGAGTTTTTAGCGGTTTATTTCTTTTTCGCCGGCGCTGCTTTAGCGTAATAATTAGGAGAAATTTCAATGTTGTTTTTTTCCAGATATTCGGCATAATAATCCAGTTTTAGTTTGATATCGTTTTCATTTCCATCTACGGGAATATCCGCATACCATTCTAAAAGCACCACACGTTTGGGCAAGACATTTGTAATTCGGTAATAATAACGCGGATCATCGACATTATAACGTCTGTGAAACAACGTCGTACGATTGTCGATTGTTTCATAAAAACACTTGTCGATCGCGGGATTACACTGGGTTTGAATGTAATACTCGCAAACATCGTTACTGTAATCGATATTATCCACTACCGCAGTAATTTTTAAAACCACTCCGCTGGAAGAAGCAACAGGAACGCCACCTACTAAAGCAAATCTCCACTCGGGAGTACTGGTTACGGTCACAAGGTCATTCCCCAATCTGATTTTTGTAGTACGAATGGAATCGCCGTCTTTCACAGACACTTCATCCTTAATAGTGGTTTGCGCCGTACACAATACACTGAATACGAGTAGCGTAATGAGGTATATTTTTCTCATTTTAATTTTGTTTTTGGTTCGGGCACAAATATATTGCAAATCTTGTCAGGAAAAATACTACTATTTCAAAATAGTACGATTTGGCTTTAATTATTATTTTAAAAACGTATTGCGCCTATTTTTCGGTTTCACAGCTTTTAATTTTGATAGAATTTTTAAATCAAATCACCATGATAACTGAAGAAGATAAAATCGAAATCATAAAAGACCTTAGAGTGGCAAGACTGCTGTGGTTTGCTATTGGCTTTTTTCTAGCTACGCTTATTATGTATTTTGTGATTTGACATGTGGTTAAGACTTTTTAGAAGAAAGAAGCAAGAGGAAAGATTTTTTGGGGACGTTCTTAAGAAGAAAGAAGCAAGAGGAAAGACCTACATATGTAAATGCAGATGCCCCAGCGGGGTGAAATATTTATAGAAAAAATTCATCATCATTTATAAAGCCCCAGCGGGGCGACATGTCTAATAAAACAATTGCATAACGCATTGCCATCAAATATGTCGCCCCGATGGGGCTTTTTCTATTTCACGCATTCTCGAATCTATAGATATGAAACCCCGATGGGGGCTATTCTACATTACAAAATTGGGAATTTCTATAAATATGTCGTCCCGATGGGGCTATATCTGTTTTATGATATTCCATTTTCTATATATATACCGCTCCGATGGAACGTTTATTTTTTCGTATGAATTAAATTCTATAAACATTTCACCCCGATAGGGCATCATCATATTTCACTATCTGAGACTCAACCCATAACCCATAACTCATAACTTATAACTCATAACTTATAACTCATAACTTATAACTCATAACTCATAACCCATAACCCATAACTCATAACTAAAAAAAAACCTCACTTCACCCCTTCCCATTCTGCATAAAACTGCGCTAGAAATGTTTCCATGTAGCGGTGTCTCTCTTCTGCGATTTGTTTTCCTTTTGTAGTGTTCATTTTGTCTTTTAACAGCAGAAGCTTTTCATAGAAATGGTTGATTGTGGGAGCGTTGTTCTTTTTGTACTCCTCTTTGGTCATATTGGTCACTGGGGCGATTTCAGGATTGTAAAGGGCTCTGTTCTTAAAACCGCCATAATTAAAAGCTCTTGCAATTCCGATAGCTCCAATGGCATCCAATCGATCTGCATCTTGAACAACATCCAATTCGACCGACGAGAATTTCTTTTCGAAATTTCCGCCTTTATACGAGATATTTTCAATGATATTGACCACATGAAGGATTATATCCTCTGAAACATTTTGAGCTTCTAAAAACGCTCTTGCTGTTTTTGGCCCGATAGTTTCATCACCGTTATGAAATTTACTATCGGCAATGTCGTGCAATAAGGCGCCCAATTCTACTATTGTATGATCACAATCTGTGTCTTTTGCAATTAAAAGAGCATTTTTATAAACACGCTCTATGTGAAACCAATCGTGTCCGCCTTCGGCATCGTTTAGTTTCTCTTTTACAAAAGCAATGGTTTTAGGAATAAGTTCAGATGTATTCATACACGTTTTTTAAGTACAATTTATAAAAAATGTTGACTGCCAAAGATTAAAAATCTTCAGCAATCAACAGTGTTTTGGAAATTTTAAAATTCTAGTTTTAGATTCAGTTTAAATTTTCATTGTATTTCCTTCGACTTCGCTCAGGAGGACACGCTTAGTAGTCCGAAATCAACAATTTAAAATTTTCTAGTTTTTTAGATTCAAGTTTAAATGCTCATTGTATGTCTTCCTGAGCGTAGTCGAAGGACATACAGTACGGATTAGCATGAGATTTTCGACTTCGCTCTGGAGGACACGCGTAGTAGTCCGAAATCAACAATTTAAAATCTTCTAGTTTTTTAGATTCAAGTTTAAATGCTCATTGTATGTCTTCCTGAGCGTAGTCGAAGGACATACAGTACGGATTAGCATGAGATTTTCGACTTCGCTCTGGAGGACACGCGTAGTAGTCCGAAATCAACAATTTAAAATCTTCTAGTTTTTAGATTCATGTTTAAATGCTCATTGTATGTCTTCCTGAACGTAGTCGAAGGACATACAGTACGGATTTAGCATGAGATCCTTCGACTTCGCTCAGGAGGACACGCTTAGTAGTCCGAAATCAACAATTTAAAATCTTCTAGTTTTTAGATTCAAGTTTAAATGCTCATTGTATGTCTTCCTGAGCGTAGTAGTCCTAGATCTAAAATCTGAAATCAACAATCTAAAATCTAAAATCAACAATCTGAAATCCTCTATAGTCTCGCAGGTTCCACCCATTTAAAGATGTGCGATTCTTGTGGTATTACGAGTCTTTCAGAGATTTTTGCCATACGAGCTGGCAGTTTCATTAAATAATCACGTGCTTTTTCGGCTTCGTCTGTCAAACTAGTTAGTTTGTCAATTTCCCATTTATTGATTAATTTCTGCATGATGTCTACGTAATCATTTGCGGTGTAAACGCCAATACGCTGCGCAGAATCAGAGAAATGTTCAAAAGCCGAGCTGATTTTTTGTCCTGATTCTCTCAAGAAATGTGCCGGCATTACGATTTTTTGTTTCATCATGTATTGAAACGCTAATATCATTTCGCTTGGGTCAACTTGGAAAATTCTAGTAACAAATTCACTGTATGCATGGTGGTGGCGCATTTCGTCGCCTGCAATCATTTTACACATTTTAGACAACTTGTTATCGCCAAATTTCTTAGCCATTTGTGCTACTCTATTGTGCGAAACATATGTTGCCAATTCCTGAAAACTGGTGTATACAAAGTTTTTGTACGGATCAGTTCCTGTTCCAATATCAAAACCGTCGTTGATTAAATGCTGTGTTGTCATTTCGATTTCACGCATGTTTACACGACCAGACAAATACAAGTATTTATTTAAAAGATCACCGTGTCGGTTTTCTTCCCCTGTCCACTGCTTTACCCATCTGGCCCAGCCGTTTCCGCCGTTTTCAACCTGATCCACTTGATCAACACCTTCAACATCCATCAGCCATGATTCGTATGTTGGCAATGCTTCTTCGGTAATCGTGTCACCTACAAGCGTTACCCAAAAATCGTATGGCAATTCTTTGGCGATTTCGCGTAATTCTTTTACTTCTTCAAAGAAATTTTCTCCTTGAGAATCTGGTAAAAAATCGGACGGCTGCCAAATTTTTTCAACTGGGATTAAATACTGTTCAACGAAGCTGTCCACGTTTTTTTCCAAAAACTGCATCACTTCTAATCTAATGTTTTTTATAGACATTACTAATTCTAGATTGGGATTTAAGCTTTGAGGCGCTTAAATCTATTTATACTCGTTAATTCCTTCTTTCACTGTCTTTTCAGTAATCTCCATCAATTCTTCAAACTTATAGTCCTTTACAGCCATTGGCTGGTGTGCGGTTAAAGTAATATGGTTTCCTAAACCAACTGGAAACATTCCGTAACGGACCATTTTCCATGAATTATTGATACTCACTGGTACCACATACGCCGAAGGCGCATATTTACATAAGATTTTTAAACCGCTTTGGGCAAATTCTTTAGGTACTCCCGTTTTACTACGTGTGCCTTCCGGGAAAATTACTGCTGATCTAGTGTTTTTTTCTATATATTCAGACAAGCCTTTGATTACTGGAATCGCTTGTTTAGGGTCTTTACGGTCAATAAGCACAGATCCGCCATGTCTCAAATTAAAAGAAACACTTGGAATCCCGCTGCCTAACTCTTTCTTACTTACAAATTTACAATGAAAACGTCTAAAGTACCAAATCATTGCCACGATATCGTACATACTTTGATGATTGGCTACAAAAATGATCGGCGCGCCTTTCGGAATACCGTCTACGCCCTTTACCGTATAGGTTGTTCCCACAAGGTTGGTGCATTTTAAAAGACAGAAATTCAAATAGTCCACACTTTTTTTATGTGCCTGATAACCAAAAAGATTAAGGCAGATCCATTGTATCGGGTGAAAAATCGCCAGACACAATCCAAAACACAAATAATAAATTACAGAAATTGGATATGAAATGATCTTTTGCATGCTTGAAAAAATTTGAGGTCAAAAGTAGTAAATATATTTTTAGCGGTATAAAAATTGAAAACAATAACCGTTTTTATGGTTTAATTGTACCTTTGCTGCTCAAATTGCAAATGTTTTCTGAATTAAATGAACTTCACTTATCCTAAAAATGAACGCTTAAAAAGCAGAACGACGATTGGATTACTGTTTTCTGAAGGGAAATCAGTGTCGAAATATCCGCTTCGTTTGGTGTACCGTCAAGTGGATGAAAATTCAGAAGAAGCAACTAAGATTGGGGTTTCGGTTTCAAAAAAATACTTCAAGAAAGCCGTTGACCGCAATTATTTCAAAAGAGTTTTAAGAGAAACGTACCGTTTGAACAAACATCTGCTTTTGGATCAACTGAACCAGAACTACTCGATCATGCTTTTTTACCAAAGCAAGGACCGTTTGACGTATGAGGAAATCAATACCAAAACCATTCAGCTGTTTGAGAAATTTACCAATCAGATAAACAAATCTGAAGAAACGGAACCGAAAATCGAGCCTTAAATCCCAAAAGGTAAGATTATTAACCAGATTCGATAAAAAAATCGTAGTTTTAGCTTCTATAAATCACTTTAGTGTTTTTACACTTCGTATCTGCCCATTTTATTAAAAAGATTTAAAAGAAAAAAGAATAATCATGAATCGCTATTTCAAGAAGAAATTCATTATACCAACCGTTGCCGCAGGATTTTTATTTATTGGAACCAGTTTCAAAGAAGACTTTTTTGAGATTGCCAAGCAAATTGAAATTTTCACCACTTTATTCAAAGCCGTTAATACGAATTATGTAGACGAAACAAACCCAGGTGATTTGATGGACAAGGCCATTAAAAGCATGCTTGGAAGTCTAGATCCTTACACGGTTTATTTTAACGAACAGGATGTTGTGAATTTTAAAATCAACAATACTGGAGAATACACTGGAATTGGTGCTATGATTGCACGTAAAAAAGACCGCTTGATTGTTCGCGAACCGTACAAAAACTATCCAGCTGATAAAGCAGGTTTAAAAGCAGGCGATGAAATTATTCAGATTGGGGATGTTTTAATTGCGGATTTTAAAGATGATGCTTCGCAGTTATTGAAAGGAACTAAAAACACTAAAATCAGTATAAAATACCTTCGTCAGGGAAAAACCTATACTACAGAACTGGTTTTGGATGAAGTTGATATTAAATCGGTTCCGTTTTATGGGAAAATTGATGATAAAACGGGTTATATCGTTTTGGCACATTTTAGCAGAAAAGCTTCAGCAGAAGTAAAAGATGCTTTGGAAAAACTAAAAGCACAGGGTTCCACCCAGATAGTTTTGGATTTAAGAGGAAATCCGGGTGGTTTGCTAAATGAAGCAATTGATATTTGTAATTTGTTTGTTCCGAAGAATGAAGTAATCGTAACGACAAAATCGAGAATAGAAAAACACAACAATACGTATAAAACGACTAAAGAACCGATAGATACTGAAATTCCGCTGGCTATTTTGGTAAACGGAAGAAGTGCTTCGGCATCTGAAATTGTTTCGGGCGCTTTGCAGGATTTAGATCGTGCTGTAATTTTAGGAAGCCGTAGTTTTGGTAAAGGGTTAGTACAGCGTTCTGTTGACCTGACTTACGGAACACAGCTTAAAGTTACCATTTCTCGTTATTATACTCCATCTGGACGTTGTATTCAGGCTTTGGATTATGCTCATAAAGATAAAAACGGTGTGGCCACTAAAACGGATGCGAAGAACTACAATGCTTTTAAAACCCGAAAAGGAAGAACAGTTTATGACGGCGGCGGAGTTTTACCAGACATTGAATTGGAAGAAGCCAAAATGAGCCCAATTACAACCGCTCTATTGAAAAACGACGGAATTTTTGATTATGCTACTACTTACTATTATAAAAACCCAAATTTAGGTGATAAAATACCAGTGGTAACCGATACGGATTATACTGCCTTTAAACAATATCTAAAAGCCAATAAAATCACTTTTGACACTGAAACCGAAATTGCGTTGAAGAATACATTGAACGCAGCCAAAAATGAAAAAATTGATGAAACCATTGCGCCTGAATACCAGCAGTTGTTAGCCGCATTGGAAAAAAGCGAAACTATTTTACTGGATAAAAATCAAAAACAAATCAGAAACCTGATTCAAGAAGAATTGATCAAAAGATACCAGTATCAAGAAGGATTGTATCAGTTTTACATTAAGAACAATTCAGAAATCAAAAGAGCAGTAAGTGTATTAAATAATCCAACTGAATATAAAACGATTTTAAAAATGTAGAGAAAATGAAACTTGGTCGGGTCTTATTATTGTTTATCATTTACAATTCATCGGCGCAGCAGAAACCCTTCGAAACGATTTATTTTGATTTCGACAAATATACTCTCACGAGTGCGCAGGCTCAGGTTGTAAATACTTTTATAAAAACAATAGACACTACTCAAGTTGAATCGATACAGATTTATGGATATTGCGACGATCGCGGTACAGATGATTATAATATCAAACTTTCTCAGGATCGGGTTAATACGATTCAGAATCTCTTGGTTCTGCACGGACTAAAGCAAAGCAAAATTGTCATTATAGAAGGCAAAGGCCGAATCATTCTCCGCTCAGATACGGTTGAAAATCTTTATGAAACCCGCATGCGCAATCGGCGGGTTGACATTATTGTTGTTAAAAAGAATCGTTTCGGAAAAGAAGTTCATTCGTCTTTTAAAGACAAACTGAAGGTTGGTGATAAAATTTGTGTTGAAAGTATTTTATTTGATTTAGGAAGTGCAAAACTCACTTACTCGGCCAAAAAGGAACTTGACAAAATGGCGATCGCACTTTTAAAACACAAAAACATACGATTTGAAATTCGCGGACATGTGTGCTGCACTCCGGAAATTTACAGCGACGGAATTGACAAAGCAACGAAAGATCGTAAGCTTTCTTGGAACCGAGCTAAAACGGTTTTTGATTATTTAAGTTCGAAAAAAGTTTCTAAAAACAGAATGACTTATCAGGGCTGCGGTAATAAATTTCCTCTCAAAAAAGGAGATCATTTCGACAGAAGGGTAGAATTTTTAATCACCAAAATTTAGCCTTCAACTCTAGAAAATTCCTAATTCAATTTTTTGAATTTACTTCTATCAAAGCTTTAAAAAATAGTTATTACTTGGTTATTTATAAGCATTTTACAAATTAAAAAATTAGCTTTTTAAAAATCCGAAAAATTACCTATTGCAACATTGTTGCTGATAAGAAAGTTTACGAAAAATTCAAAAATAAACCGTCGGAGTTTAAACTCCGACAGCCTATTATTATAATAATTTACGTTACTATTTTGATTTGGCATTCTGGGTTGATAAAAAGTCCTGTACCAAATTTGACATGTCGAAAGTTGTTCCTTTTTGAACTGGAGGATATTCAGCCAGTGTTTTTAAATGCTCTTGTACAAGTTCCATCATAGGCGCGACGACCCATGAAATTCGCTGTCCCAAATGACCATACGAATCAACACTGTCATAACTTTCAAAAGGATCACTTCTAAGATTAAATGTCAGATATCCGCTAGGATGAATTTCGGCATAATAATTTTCCCTTGTACTGAAATGAATTTTCCATGGACCTTGTCTAACCGCCATTAATCTACTTTCGTGATAATATAAAAAGTCATTTCTATTGCTTTTTCTTGATTTTCCAAGCCAATACTCTAAATTATTCTTTCCGTCTATATACTGATTCTTTTCTTTTTTTATTTCTTCATTTACATTTGTTACACCCGCAATTGCAGAAAAAGTAGTAAACATATCCATATGCGCCTGAATTCCGTTTAATATTTGATTCGGTTTAATGACGCCCGGCCATCTTAACATAGAAATAGCTCGAACTCCTCCTTCGTAGGTGGTCATTTTTTCACCTCGGAAAGGTGTAGTGGCGCCATATGGCCAAGAAGAGTGTTCTGGGCCATTATCTGTAGAATACCAAACAATTGTATTTTCTTCTAAACCATTTTCTTTTAACCAATCCAATACTAATCCTATGTCATGATCGTGCTGCATCATGCCGCCTCCGTGCATATCTTGATCATGGGTAAGAGTATCTGCTGCGTGACGCCATTTGTCATTTAAATGAGTATATAGGTGCATTCTGCTTGTATTAAGCCACACAAAAAATGGTTTATTATCTTCTTTCGCTTTTTTCATAAAACCTTCTGCTCTTGGAATTACTTCTGCAGCATCAAAATCTTTCATACGTTCAATAGTTAGTTGACCTGTATCTTCAATTTTTTGTTTTCCCACTTTTCCAAATCTAGGATCAACCGTTGGGTCATCTTTAGTAGTTGCAAAAGAATGCAACACCCCTCTTGTACCAAATTTTTTTGCAAATGCTTCTGTACCACCCGGATAATTTTTAGCATAATTCTGGTAATCGGGATATTCAGATTGTTCTTGGGTGTTTAGATGATATAAATTCCCGTAGAATTCGTCAAATCCATGAACTGTAGGCAGGTGTTCGTTACGATCGCCTAAATGATTTTTACCAAATTGGCCTGTTGCATAACCTGCCTTTTTGAGAACTTCTGCCAAACTAGGGGATGCTGCCTGTAGGCCAAGTTTATCACCCGGAATTCCAACAGTTACCATTCCGGAACGAATTGGGTATTGTCCTGTAATGAATGAGGCGCGTCCAGCAGTACACGAAGGCTGCGCGTAATGATCCGTAAATCGGATTCCTTCATAACCAATACGGTCAAGATTAGGGGTAGTATATCCCATCACGCCCATACCGTAAGCACTTACATTTTCCCAGCCAATGTCATCTCCCCAGATAACAAGTATGTTTGGCTGTTTTTTGTTTTGCGCCTCAACACCATTAGTGGTAAAAAGTATCACTAACATTATACTTAATCCTTTACAAAAGTCTAAATATTTCATACATCTTGATTTTAAAATTAAACTTGTATTGTTTTAGTATTCATTAATCTTAAATAAATGTAACAAATAAAAGAATTGAATTTCAATGTTTTACAACATTTTTATAAGAAATAGTTTGCTTTTTTTTATAATGGAATATTAGTTAGCCCAAAAACACAAATGGAACTGAATAAAAAAAACCCTATCTACCACAGGGCAAATAAGGTTTATATAGCAGAAAGTTCGGGGTATTATCTATACCATTTGACGTTCTTTTAATGAATTATCCTCGAGTCATGTCAATATGTTCGATATCATCTTCTAAGTACATTTCACTTATTTGGACAAAACCGTGGCTTTCGTAAAACTTTTTCAAATACAATTGTGCTGCTATGGTAATTTTGTCTTTTCCAAAATGGGTTTTAATTCCCGCAATGGCTTCACGCATTAAATCATGCCCCCATTTTCGATCGCGATAATGGGCATCTACGGTAACTCTTCCAATTGAAGCGTTATCGAAACTTATTCCAGCATCAAACAATCTTGAATAAGCGACTATCTTCCCTTCAAATGTTCCAAACAAATGTAATGCTTTCTGATCTTTGCCGTCCATATCTAAATAAACGCAGTTTTGTTCGACTACAAAGATTTCACTTCTTAGTTTGAGTAAATCGTATAGTTCGTTTACCGTTAAAGCTTCAAACGGCTTTATTTTCCATTCTAACATTTTTAAGTTTGTTTTGGGTTTGTGGTTTTAATTGCGGAGAACAAAATTAAACGAAAACAAAGACGCATGCAATTTACCCTACTATTTTTCCTAGTGTGTGTTTACAGCTATCTGGATAAGTACTTCCGTTATCCATCCAGAGCTTAAATTTCATATTATTGAATAAGTCACTTGGATTGATATCGAAGTTTTTAATTTCTACTTCTCGCTTTAAAACTTTTGGCACGATTTCATTAATAAACCAAGAGTTATGTGTGAGTAAAAGTGATTTCTCAAGTCCAGTAACACTTAATGGTGATAAAAGCAATTCCATTAGGGGTTTATCACTTTCATAGCTTTTGGCAAATTCTTTAAAATTATATTCACGCACAGATTCGTCATCAATAGCATTTACAAAATCTGATAAAGTAGGAATAAAACGCTGTTGATAATCGGGTAAAATATGATCTTGCTCGCAAAGATCTTTTACATTTACTGCTTTGTTGTCGCTGTTAGTTATAGTATGACCGAAAATAGGAACAATAACTCTTTTGATTCCCCACATGGTATGCAGAATTCTATGTCTGTTATCACTGCAGAGTTCTTTAGTGCTGTCTATAAAATCATGTATAGGAAGATAGTCTTCGATAACTCCGCCTCGCTTTCTTACTGATATTTGAGAATGTATAACTGAATTCATTTTAAAACTCCAAGAGGTCTTCAAACTTTTCAAAATCATTAGGATCTTCATCATCATCGTATTCCACAATATTATGAAAGGTTATATGAAGAATATCCAGAAATTGTTTTGCTTGCTGCTCTGTAATTACACTTGGAAATTCAAAATATCTATTAGGGTCAATATTCAAATTGAATTCTGATTTATAAAAAAGTTGCAGCTTTTCTAATATCTCACTATTGCCTTCATCTCTATCTAAAAAATCACTAAGGCTGTTTCCGGCCAAACTTTGCATGGAACGCAAATCCATTTCTTGTTTTTCTATTTTTGCTTCTTCTAAATCACTGAATATTTTTACCACACTTCCTTTTACTTCTTCTTCTGGAAGCTTAATGAGCGATTCATCTGTAAAGAAAAAACTAATTTTGTGTATTACATATTTTGCCACTTTGATACTTATTTAAATTACGAGAATTCAAATGTAAGTTTTATATTACTTTTAAAACTGGTTTAATTAAATTTTTAACTTTACCACAACAAAAATCCCAATTACAACTGCAATTGGGATTCTATACGTTTTAAATAATGGAAAATTACTTTTTCTTCATAACGATTTCCATGCTTTTATATTCACTTCCGTTTTTAACATCGTACATTTCCATTTTTCTGGTTTTCGGATCGACAATGGTATACACTTCTCTATAAGGTGTTTTCTTTCCGTTCAAGGGATTTACCATGTCGCCTTTTAGTTCCATACTTTTGGTTTTTTCATCGTATGTACCCACAGCGACCATCATCCCGGTTCCCATATTGTCAATAAATGTTGTGGTGTATTCTTTGCTGGCATTGTTATAGGCCAAAGTGCTTTTGCCTTCAAATGGCTGGCCCATCATGGTTCCTTGATAATTGGCTTCTTGATAACGTCCGCCTAAAATCATTTTTATATTAGCGGTTGATGTTGCTTTTTCGGGTTTTCCATTTGGCTCAGACCAAAATGTCATATCGCAGTTCCAAGTTCCCACTTCATCAGCCATTAATTTATGCGGATTTCCAGGTGTTGCATAGTCTTGCCATGCTTTCATTTGTGCCGCCGAATCTAATACAGGTTCAGCCGCGGTCTCTTCCACTTTTACAGTATCAGGAGTTTTTGCTGTTTCTGGATCTGCTGTTTTGGTTTCTTTTTTACAGGAAATAAAAAACATTCCTACTAGAACTAATGTGGTCATTAACTTTTTCATAAGTATTTGTTTTTATGTTTGTTACAAATAAAAGTACAAAAAAGAAGTTAAAAGTTTGAAGGTTAGACGTTAAGAGTTAGAAAGTTCGATGTTAGGAGTTAGACGTTAGGAGTTAAATGTTAGATGTAAACACTTGAATGGAATCAATTAAACAAATCAATAACTCATAACCATAACCCCATAATTCATAACACATAACTTATAACCCATAACTCATAACTCATAACTCATAATCCATAACTCATAACTAAAAAAACTACCTCTTATCGATTTTCACAGATTTGATAATGGCTTCAAGATCGAGCATTAAATCTCGTTCTTGGTTGGAAGGGGAATAACAGAATCCTTCGATCACTAAAATTCGGTTATAGACTGGATCGACAATTGCGTAATTGATAAAAGGTCCGGCCATAAAATCATTTTTAAGTTCCCATGTTCCTTTGGTTTCATAGGCGTCTTTTCCGTCTACAATAGCACTTGAGAAATATGGTGCATAGGCTTCTCCGGTAATCATTCGGGTGTTGGGTTCACGGCCTTTGATGTAATAGCCAATGGAATCTCTCATTTTAATGATACTGCCTACTACATTGTCTTTTCTTTTTAAGTTATGAAGTGGTATCTGGTAAATGAGCAGACTTGTATTTCCACTGATAATGTCTTTTTTAAGCCACATAAAATTCTTTTTATGGAGCATGTATTCATAACCTGTTGGAATTTGAAGGTCGATATGGAATTTGTTTTTAATTACAGTAGGATTTAAAAGTGATTTCCTGTTGTCTTCCTGAATCTTTTTAATCTCTTCGTCCCGAATCATTTTGATGATTTGAGCGGAATTGAGTTCGATACTGCAAATAATATCATCGACAGATTTTCCGTAAATACGAAATGTATTGTGCGGTAAAGTAGTACTGTGGGTAATTTCGAATTTCTCAACAGCCGATTTTTTAACGACTATAATACTGCGGCTGTCGGTTACAAAACCTTCGAGTAATTTGGCTGGGTATTGATTAATGGTAAAGAGAGGCTCTTCCTGTGTAAGTCCTAAAACAGGCGAGGCAAATTTATTTCGAATGCTGTCTCCTACTTCTCCATACCACAATTGATCGTCAATAATGATCGAAATGGTATTTGTTTTTCCGGAAACGGGAGCCTGTTTATCTGCCTTTAAGCATGATATCAGTAGAAACGGAAGTAGTAGAAATAAAAAATGGGTTTTATTCATTTTTTTAGTTTAATGAAATAAAACCCAAATTTAAATAAGATTTTTGAACTATCCGTTGATTTTAAGTTTCATTCCCGGTTTAATATCTTCATCTTTAATGTCATTCCATTTTTTGATATCTGAAATGGTTACTCCAGGATATTTTTTTGAAATGCTGTATAAAGAATCTCCTTTTTTCACATAATAATCTTGACTGATACTTTTAGCTGAAGCTGGTTTTTTCTTGAATGAATCAATGTTGTTAGCAGCTACGGCACGTGTTTCTGGTTCTGCAATTTCGGTTACTATTTTAGAAACTACTAATGTTTTTCCTAAACCGATATTGTTAGAAGTAAGATTATTTAGTTCTTTTAAGTCCGCAATAGTCGTACCGAATTTTTTAGCGATACTTCCTAAATTGTCTCCAGAGGCTACAGTGTACTCAACAGTTTGTATCGAAACTTTGTCTTTTTCTTCTACAGAAGCGATTGCTTCTTCTGTATTTTTCTCAACCGCTGGCGTTACTTTTGCTTCTTTAACTGCTTTAGGAGCAGCATCAATTTCTGATTTAATTTTTAACGTTTTACCAAATGCAACAGCATTCGATTTCAGGTTGTTCCATTTCTTTAAATCTGAAATGTTTACATTATACTTATCGGCAATGGCTCCTAAGTTGTCTCCTTTTCTAACTTTATAGAACTGAATATCTTTTGCTGTCTCAACCTCTTTAACTGCTTTTACTTTTGGAGTAATTTTTTGAGCCAGTCTTGTTGGAATGGTTCTGATTTGAGAATCATGGTTTACGTATGCGTAAATCTTATCTTCATTTGAAACAAAAGTAGCAATCTTATCTTTTGGCAGACGAAGGAAATGCTGTTCACCTTGATAGTAAGGTACTACATTTAGTTTGTATGAAGGATTTAAAAGCTGGATTTGTGATTGCGGCATGTCTAATAAATCGGCAATCTGCTTGAAGGTCATTTGATTTTTGATACAAACCGTATCTGTTTCAAATTGTTTTACTACCGCTCTTTCCGGATTGATTCCGTGTTCTTTATGGTATTCAAAAAGATACATTGTCGCGTAGAATGCAGGAACGTATCCTTGTGTTTCTTTTGGAAGGTAGTTACGAATATCCCAATATCCTGTTTTTCCTCCAGAACGACGGATTGCTTTTGTAACGTTTCCTGGACCTGAGTTATACGATGCTAAAACTAATTCCCAATCGTTAAAAATATTGAACATTCGGGTCATATAATCTGAGCATGCTGCAGTAGCTCTAAGAGGATCGCTTCTTTCATCAATGTAAGAGTCGATTTTTAAAGCGTATTGTTTTCCGGTTCCGTACATAAACTGCCAAAGTCCGGTAGCGCCCATTTTAGAAACTGCTTTAGGGTTTAAAGCAGATTCTACAACGGCTAAATATTTTATTTCCAACGGAATTTTTTCTTTTGCAAATGATTCCTCGAATATTGGAAAGTAGTATTCTGATAAAGCCATTAATCGAGAAAACGATTTTTTACGGTTCTTAAGGAATGACTTTATTACATTTTCTAATCCTTGATTGTATTCAATCTCAAATGGTGATTTCTCATTCATTACTGCCAAACGTTGTTTGAGCAATTCTGTTGGCAGTTCTTCATCAACAGTTACATCTTTGTTGATAGTTTGAATGTCTTTGGTTAGATCGTCATAAATATCCAGGCTCACTAACTCATTCATCCAAAGACTATCGACACGTGTGGCCAGATTATCTTTTTTGAATGTGCTTTTAATTGAATCTAAATACGATAACCTAACTTCTGGTTTTATTTCTTTTGTGACTTCTGCAGTTTCCTGCGCGAACATCGACATTGAAAATAAAGCCGTAACCACTAAGGAGATTTTCTTTACAATCATATAACATTTTTTTAAAATTCTATAAATCAATTAATTATAGAAGTCCTATTTTTGCAAACTTAAACAGTTTATCGATAAAAAACACGCAAAAAAATGTTAATTGTGATATTTTAGTCTAAAATCGCAGCGATTCCAGGTAAAATTCTTCCTTCTAACATTTCAAGCATAGCCCCGCCACCAGTGGAAACGTAGCTCATTTTATCTTCAAAACCAAACTGTTTTACTGCTGCAACAGAATCACCTCCTCCTACTAGAGAAAAGGCACCGTTTTTAGTTGATTCTGCTATAAAATCACCTAAAGCAATAGTTCCTTTTGAGAAAGTTTCCATCTCGAAAACGCCCAAAGGTCCATTCCATAAAATAGTTTTTGACTCTAAAATTACTTTTTTGAAGTTCTCTAAAGATTTAGGCCCTGCATCAAGACCCTGCCATCCATCAGGAATTGCAGTAACATCTACAACCTGAGTATTTGCTGTATTCGAGAAATCATCAGCAGCTACTACATCAACAGGAATGTGAACTTGTACTCCTTTTTCTTTTGCCAATCTCAAAATTTCAAGTGCTAAATCAAGTTTATCATCTTCGCAGATTGATTCACCGATTTTTCCTCCTTGAGCTTTAATAAACGTAAATGTCATTCCTCCTCCGATGATCATGTGATCTACTTTGTCAAGAATGTTTTCAATAACGGTAATTTTTGAAGAAACTTTCGATCCTCCTAAAACTGCTGTTACTGGTTTTTCGCTATTTTTAAGTACTTTGTTTAAACTGTCAATTTCTTTTGCCAATAAGGTTCCGAAACATTTATCGTTTGGAAAGAATTGTGCAATAATAGTTGTCGAAGCGTGAGCTCTGTGTGCTGTTCCGAATGCATCGTTTACGTAGATATCTCCAAGTGATGCTAATTCTTTTGCAAAAGCCACATCTCCTGCTTCTTCTTCAGCATGAAAACGTAAATTTTCAAGTAATAAAACTTCTCCCGGTTTTAAATCTTTTGCTGCAGTTTGAGCTGGTTCGCCTACACAGTTTTCAGCAAATTTAACCTGTACTCCTAAAATTTCAGAAGCTGTTTTAAGGATGTGTTTTAAAGAGTATTTTTCTTCTGCACCTTTTGGTCTTCCTAAGTGTGACATTAAAATTACACTTCCACCTTGTGCTAAAATAGCATCGATAGTTGGTTTTGCAGCTTCAATACGTGTTGTATCCGTTACATTAAAGTTTTCGTCTAACGGCACATTGAAATCAACACGGATAATTGCCTTTTTATTTTTAAAATCGAAATCGCTTAAAGTTTTCATTTGATAATTTTTTAGTTTTTTTGAAAGAAAAACAAATATAGGATATTTAAGCTTGTATTAAATTCGAAAAAAACGAAAAATAATGCGCTATTACAACGAAAACGATGTAAACAGTGAAAAAAAACAAAAATCGTAGAAATAAAAAGAAAATTTATTTCTATAAAACACTAAAACTTACTGTTTTCAATATAAACAGTAAGTTTTAATGTTAAGAGTTTAATCGTGAACCGGGCTCTGCGTACAAGGACAGTTACTAACTGATTGTAAGAAATCGAATCCGATTGTTATAGAGTGCGTACCGCTGTTATAACTGCTTAGTCCGTTAAACATAAACTGATATGAATACGCAAAATAGAATTTCGATTTCATAAAACCGGCCATTGGCGCTACAGATAGTGGTTTTGGGAATTGATCGTTTAAGAAACGATACGATACTCCAATCCAGTAGTAATCTTCGTAACGATTGTATTTTCTGTATTTGAAGTTTAAGTCGGTTGTAGAACGACCGTCACTAGCAAAGTATTGGTAAAATACAGATGGTTCATATTCGATACGGTTGTTTTCTCCATCTTTGAAAGTGAAACCACTGTATACTTGAAAGTTCGAAAGTAAATCTGGTTCGTTGGCTCTTTCAACATTAATGTTTTTCTTCAACACGTTATTGGCATTGAAACTAAAATAAAATCCTTTGTTACGATACAAAGCACTAATATCAAAGTTATTGTTACCGCTATAGCGATTGTCTGTAACTCCTGGATCAGTACTGGTAAAATTACCTGTATCAATACGGAAGCTGTTGAAGTTATACGAGATACCAAAAGATAAATACTGCTGAGAGTAATAATCTAAAATCAAGTGGTGTGCAAAAGAGACTTTTGCTCCTGTTTGTCTGGTATTTCCGTTTTTATCATTGTAAAGAGAAATTCCAACTCCTGAACGATCTAAAACCCTAAAGTCAGCATAAAGAGATTGATTATCTGGCGCATCCTTAATACCTACCCATTGAGTAAGACCGTTTGCTCTAATTCTAAGGTTATCTCCGATACCTGCGTATGCTGGAGAAAGAATAAAAGGGTTATCGGCCAAATACTGAGTAAATACCGGTAGGTTTAACTCTTGGCTGTAACTTGTTGTTACAGCCATGAGTACTAAGGATAAAATAAAATTTTTCATTGTAATAATTTTTTTAGATAACATCATAGGGGCTTTATTTTGTTATCTGTATAAAGTGAAATGTCCAACAAACTCACGTGAGTCTTTCTCGTCATTCAGTTTAAGAACGTACCAGTAGTCTCCTGTTGGTAATTCTGAACCTTGATATTTACCATCCCATTTCTCACCATAGTGGTATTTCGCAATTACACGTCCGTATCTGTCAAAGATTTCGAACACAAGGTTGTTGTAAATATTTGTACAACCAGGACCCCAAGTGTCAGAGATTCCGTCACCATTAGGCGTAAAGTAATTGTCAATACAAACATCTACGTAAGTCATTGGAACAATCATTGTCGCGGTACATCCATTTTGGTCTCTTACAATTACTTCATAATCTCCAGATTTGTAGATTTTGTATTTGTTAGATGTTGTGAATGGTTCTCCGTTGAAGCTGTATTCATAGCTTGGAGCTCCTCCTACACCTGTTACAGAAATCACGTTCATTTCTGGCTGACCATCAGATAATTTGATAGTTAATTTATCGAATGCTACAATGTTGAAGCTTGCTGTTGGCTGGATACATCCGTTAGTATGTCTAGCATAAATTACGTGTGTTCCAGGAGCTACATCTTTAAATACATTGTCTAACTGATATGGACCTGCTTGGTTATCAAGAGCATAATCAACTTCAGAAGGATCAACTGTTCCATTAATGGTTACTGTAACCGTATTTGTCTCACATCCGTAAACTACTTCTCTTAATGGATCAAGATCTACAGCCGTTGGTACAAGAACTTCGATTTCATAATCACAACCGTTAGCATCTTTAACGAATGCTGTGTGGTTTCCACCAGCAAGACCATCAAATGTATGCTGTGTTCCTGTTACCGCAACAAATGGACCATTGATGTTATCAAGACTTACTGTGTAAGGAGCTGTTCCTCCAGCAATGTCAATTGTAAATTCACCATTTAGATCTCCAACGCACTGCTCACCAAGAATTGAATTAGGTGTTACAGCTGCTGAAAGTGGTAACGCTGGCTGCGTGATCACTACATCTGTCATTACATAACATCCGTTTTCATCCTGCGCGATTACAGTATATGTACCGAATGTAAGTTTATCAAAAATGTTAATCGAATCAAACTGGTTTAAGTCTGGTGATATAGCATATTTAATTTGTCCTGTACCTCCTGTTGCAGTTACAACAATTTTACCATTGTTTTCACCGAAACAAGAAACATTTGTTGCGTCAAATGTAGCTTGTAAAGCAACTGGCGGTTCGTTGATTGTAATAAGAGCAGATGCATCTTCACAATCGCCGCTTACTACTTTCACAATGTAATCTCCAATTACTAAGTCTTCGAAGATTCCGGTAGATTGTGGTCCTTGAACTACTGTACCTCCAGCATTTTCTAAAGTATACACATAGTTTCCTAATCCGCCTTTAGCTTCTGCTACGATAACTCCTGTAGCTTCACCTGTACATTTTACAACTGCATTAGTAACGTCAACATCAATATCAAGCGGTTCTAATGGATCGATTGCAATTTCGTTAGAAACAAATCCAACACATCCAATTGCATCTTTCACATAGTAGCTGTGTTTACCAACTGGAACTGCGAAAGTTACTGATGATGTAAATGTGCCTAATGTTGTTGTGAAACTAGCATCATCACTATACGTATATGGAGCTGTTCCTCCTACTGCGCTTAATGTTAATGTTGCCTGAGTTAAACAGGTTTGTGAAGTTTCTTCAACTAATGTTGGAACTACTTCTGTAGGCTCATTAATTACAATATTTGTTGATGTTGCAGAACAGTTGAATCCGTCTGTAACCGTTATTGTATAGGTTCCTGCACCTAATCCGCTGAATACTGGGCTTGATTGAGGTCCAGATGATACAACAGGATTTGCTGATACAATGTTCAATGTGTACATGTAGTTGCTTCCTTGTCCTCCTGTTGGCGGATCTACTGTAATTACTCCAGATTTATCTCCGAAACAAGTTAACATAGTTGCATTTGCTGTTGCATTGATAACGATTGGCGCTGGTACTACTAATACTTCAGTTGCTGTATCGATACAACCTGCGTTGTCTCTTACGTTAATTGTATAGTTACCTGCTGATAATCCTGGGAATACAGCTTGAGCAGAGTAATCAACTAAAACGGTTCCGTTTAATAGTAACTGATACTCATATCCGTTATCCCATCCGCCAATTGCTGTAGCAGTAATTTGTCCATCATTGTTACCAGCAGCACATGTAATATCTGCTTTTGTAGTAGTCAACGTTAATTCTGCTGCAGGCTGTTCGATTGTGAACAATGTGCTTACTGTACAGAATGGGTTGTTTACTAATGTTGCTACAACTGTATATTGACCAGCCGTTAAGTTAGAAATTCTAACTGGACCTGCATTTGTAGAAGTTCCGTTGCTTGGAACCGGACCAGTGATTACGTAGTTGAATACTCCGGCATCGTCTGTTGGGTTCAATTGGTTATCTACAAAAGTTAAGTCAACACTTCCGTTAGCAGCACCGAAACAGATTTTTCCGTTAACTGTTACTGCTTGGATTTCGAAAGTATTAGGATCGTTTACATAATGAACTTCTTCAATAGTACATCCTGTCGCAGGGTTTTGAACTGTGATTAGATAATCACCAATTGTTAATCCTGTGAATACTCCGTTTGTATTTGTCTGGCTGAATGTATTACCATTCGTACCTGTAACTGTATAGTTTAATAATACTGGTGTACCTCCTGTTGTTGATACTGTAACTGTAATGTCTTCGTTTGAAGTACATGTTACAGCTGTATTTACAGTAACGTTGATATCGTCTAAGCTAATAAACGGATTAACAACAGCTGTTCCAGTAGTAGATCCCATACATCCATTATCGTCATAAACATTTACAGTATAGCTTCCTCCTAAGAAATCAGCTTCGCTGTATACGTTATCAGCACCTTTTTGAACTACTACTCCGTTTTTCAAGAACTCGTAGATTACGTAGTTTCCTGATCCACCTGTTACTGAATTAACAGTGATTGTAGCATATCCTGAAGCATTTGTTCCAGCAGCACAACCGTACTGTGCAATTACTGGCGCACCTACAGTTATTACGTTTGGTTCACTGATTCTGATATCTTCAGAATCTTGACAACCTCTTCCTGAAGTAACCGTTACGGTGTAATCTCCAGCTTCAAGGTTTTCAAATACATTGTCAGTTTGTGCTGGTCTGTTAACAGCAACTCCTAAAGCAGTTGTTCCTGTTAAGGTGTATGTATAAACTGGGTTATCATTTACGCCTGCACCACTTGGAGTTAGGCTAGTAATGATTGATCCATCAGATCCACCTTTACAAGAAACGTTTCTTCCTTGTAATGCAAGTCCTGTGATAACTGTTGCTGGAGCGATTTCAATTGTTACTTGGAATGCACATCCTGTAACGACGTCTCTTACTCGTACAATATGTGTACCTGGAGCAACATTGTTGAATACTGCCGGAGTCGTGTTTACAATCACACCTCCGTCTAATGTATATCTATAATTTGCTGTTCCAGAACCACCTGTTGCAGTTGCTGTAATAACACCATTATTTAATGTACAGCTTGGAAGCGCATTAACTGTAGTGTCAAGCTGTAATGCTGGTGAAATAGTCACCGCTGCTGTGGCAGTTGCAGTACATGCATTAGCGTCTCTTACTGTAATATCGTAAGTTCCTGCTGCATTTACAGTAAATGTTGGGCTAGATTGGAATCCGTTTCCAATGCTATACTCGTATGGTGCAACACCTGAACCAACATTAACGGTAAATGTATATTCACCAGCTGCTGTTGGACATTGGCTTGTAACATTTGCAGTAATTGCGCTTGGCAATGGATCAACTGCAATGGTAATTGGGATAAACGTTTCACAATTATTAGAATCGATCACGTATGCTCTCCAATTTAAGCTTACTGCTGGATCAAGAACTGCATTATTACTGTTTGAATAATCAGCAGCTGTTGGAGTCCCTGTTCCTGCGATGAATGCGTATTGGTAATTTGGAGTTCCACCTGCAGCAGTTACGCTAACCTGTGCACCAGAATTACAGTTTGCATTTATGTTTGTTGTTTCAGTTAATGTCAATACTGATGGTTCACCAACAGTTACTGAAGCACTAGCTGTACAGTTTGTTGTTTGATCTGTTACTTCAACTGTGTATGTACCAATTGGTAAGTTAGTTAAAGTTACCACTTTACCTGTTTGTGTAATAGTTCCTGTAGTTGGACCTCCGATTAATGCAACAGTGTATGTTCCAGTAAAGTTATCGACGTCAAATTTCACAGAACCATTCGCACCTCCATTACAGCTCACATCATTTACTAATTGACCAGCAATAGTAATGTTCACTAAAGGATCAACAGTGTAGTATTCTTCATCTTTACAACCGTTAGCGTCTGTAACTTGGAACAAGTAAGTACCTGCATCAAGTAATGTAAAGACACCACTAGTAGCTCCCGAAGTATTTGTTACTGCACTTGCAGGAGAAAGAATTTCATAATGTAATGCACCAACTCCATTTGTAACAGTTACTGTTACTGTACTAGTTGTGCTAGCTGTTGGAGCACAGTAAATAGGTGTTCCAGTAATTGTGTTAATCGTTGGAGGGTTCAAGGCTGGAATAGTTACACTAACCGGTACAGCAATGATACAGTTGTTAGCATCTTTTACGTATGCTGTAACTGTTCCTGAACTGTAAGTAGTGAACGTATTTGTTGCACTGTAATTTGTTCCTCCATTGAAACTATATTGGTAAGGAGCTGTTCCTGTTCCTGCTGTTACATTTACTGTAACTACTGCAGGCTGGGTGGCATTTCCTGTTCCGCATGTTAAACTCTGTGTCAGTACAGCTGTAGCTGCAAGAGCCGTAGGTTCAGTAATAGTAGCTGTTACAATTACTGAGGTACATTGTTTAGCATCCTGTACTTCAATGTTGTAGGTTCCTGCTGTTAATCCTGTAAAGATGTTTGAACTCTGGTAAGTTCCGCCGTTGATTCTGTACTGGTATGGAAGGATACCATTAGCAGCCGTAACGATGATGCTTCCGTCGTTTCCTCCTATACAGCTTACATTAGTCTGTGTGAATGTTGCTGTAGGAGTCGTTGTTGGCGTAACTATTACCGGAATCGATAATGCCTGGCATCCCTGGCTGTCTGTTACTCTGAAAGTGTACGTTCCAGGTGCAGCAGCTGTATATGGTGATGTTGCAGCCACATATCCGCCTCCGTTAAAGTCAACTTCAAATCCTGTGTATGTTAATGTTCCCTGAGTGGCTAATAATGTAATGCTTGCTGATCCTGCACAGGTTAAATCCTGTGTAAGTGTAGCCTGCAGTAACAATTCCTGGCGTAAGGTATACGGACTTGAAACAATACAGCCGTTTCCGTCTTTAATATAGAATACGTAGTTGCCCGGAGCATTCAATACAAAGTTAGGGCTTGACTGGTAGCCGTTACCAATACTGTATGTAGGTGTGCCGACATAAGTCCCTGTAATTGTGATAGGCACCGGAGTTCCTGTGTAGCAGTATAATCCTGCTGATGAATTGATTGTTGGAAGCGCATCGGTAGCGATTGTAATATCAACCATAGTTACACATCCGTTGGCATCAATTGCGTAAGCATCCCATTGTGTATTTACTGCCGGATCTAATACTGCATTTGCTGCTGTATCGTAATCCAGAGGATTTGGTGCTGCTCCGTCCTGAACAAACTGGTATCTGTAGTTTGGTGTACCGCCTGCGGCAGCAACTTCAACTTTTGCTCCAAAATTACAGTTTGCGTTTACGTTGCTCACAATAGTTAAGCCAAGTGCTGCTGGCTGGGTAACCACCACTGAAGCTGTAGCTGTACAGCTTGTTGTGTTATCTGTTACCTGTACTGTGTAAGTTCCAGGAACTAAACCTGTAACATTCACTGTGTTTCCTGTCTGTGTCAGTGTGCCTGTACCTGCTGTAAGAACTGCTGTATATGCTGTTCCGTAATCAGCAACTGTAAATCTTACAGCTCCGTTTGCCTGTCCGTTACAAACCACATTGCTCACTAACTGGCCTGCAATGCTGATGTTCGTTACAGGAACAACTGTGTATGATTTCTGGAACGTACATCCGTTAGCATCTGTTACCTGGAATAAGTAAGTGTCAGGCGCTAATCCTGCAAATACAGCTGAAGTCTGTTTTGGAACTGCAACCGGAGATAAAATCTCATATTGAAGTGTTCCAACTCCGTTGATCACATTGCTGATCGTAACTGTACTTGTCGTGTTTGCAGCAGGCGCACAATAAATTGGCGTACCTGTGATATCCATGTTCGTTGGAGGGTTCAAGGCTGGAATAGTTACACTAACCGGTACAGCAATGATACAGTTGTTAGCATCTTTTACGTATGCTGTAACTGTTCCTGAACTGTAAGTAGTGAACGTATTTGTTGCACTGTAATTTGTTCCTCCATTGAAACTGTATTGGTAAGGAGCTGTTCCTGTTCCTGCTGTTACATTTACTGTAACTACTGCAGGCTGGGTGGCATTTCCTGTTCCGCATGTTAAACTCTGTGTCAGTACAGCTGTAGCTGCAAGAGCCGTAGGTTCAGTAATAGTAGCTGTTACAATTACTGAGGTACATTGTTTAGCATCCTGTACTTCAATGTTGTAGGTTCCTGCTGTTAATCCTGTAAAGATGTTTGAACTCTGGTAAGTTCCGCCGTTGATTCTGTACTGGTATGGAAGGATACCATTAGCAGCCGTAACGATGATGCTTCCGTCGTTTCCTCCTATACAGCTTACATTAGTCTGTGTGAATGTTGCTGTAGGAGTCGTTGTTGGCGTAACTATTACCGGAATCGATAATGCCTGGCATCCCTGGCTGTCTGTTACTCTGAAAGTGTACGTTCCAGGTGCAGCAGCTGTATATGGTGATGTTGCAGCCACATATCCGCCTCCGTTAAAGTCAACTTCAAATCCTGTGTATGTTAATGTTCCCTGAGTGGCTAATAATGTAATGCTTGCTGATCCTGCACAGGTTAAATCCTGTGTAAGTGTAGCCTGCAGTAACAATTCCTGGCGTAAGGTATACGGACTTGAAACAATACAGCCGTTTCCGTCTTTAATATAGAATACGTAGTTGCCCGGAGCATTCAATACAAAGTTAGGGCTTGACTGGTAGCCGTTACCAATACTGTATGTAGGTGTGCCGACATAAGTCCCTGTAATTGTGATAGGCACCGGAGTTCCTGTGTAGCAGTATAATCCTGCTGATGAATTGATTGTTGGAAGCGCATCGGTAGCGATTGTAATATCAACCATAGTTACACATCCGTTGGCATCAATTGCGTAAGCATCCCATTGTGTATTTACTGCCGGATCTAATACTGCATTTGCTGCTGTATCGTAATCCAGAGGATTTGGTGCTGCTCCGTCCTGAACAAACTGGTATCTGTAGTTTGGTGTACCGCCTGCGGCAGCAACTTCAACTTTTGCTCCAAAATTACAGTTTGCGTTTACGTTGCTCACAATAGTTAAGCCAAGTGCTGCTGGCTGGGTAACCACCACTGAAGCTGTAGCTGTACAGCTTGTTGTGTTATCTGTTACCTGTACTGTGTAAGTTCCAGGAACTAAACCTGTAACATTCACTGTGTTTCCTGTCTGTGTCAGTGTGCCTGTACCTGCTGTAAGAACTGCTGTATATGCTGTTCCGTAATCAGCAACTGTAAATCTTACAGCTCCGTTTGCCTGTCCGTTACAAACCACATTGCTCACTAACTGGCCTGCAATGCTGATGTTCGTTACAGGAACAACTGTGTATGATTTCTGGAACGTACATCCGTTAGCATCTGTTACCTGGAATAAGTAAGTGTCAGGCGCTAATCCTGCAAATACAGCTGAAGTCTGTTTTGGAACTGCAACCGGAGATAAAATCTCATATTGAAGTGTTCCAACTCCGTTGATCACATTGCTGATCGTAACTGTACTTGTCGTGTTTGCAGCAGGTGCACAGTAAATTGGCGTACCTGTGATATCCATGTTCGTTGGAGGATTCAAGGCTGGTACATCTACTCCATTTGGTAAAATGAAGATACATTCTTTAGCATCCTTAACGAAAACGTCAAATGTAATACCAGCAAACGTTTCATACGTATTTGTGCTGGTATATGTTGCTCCTCCATCAAAACTGTATAAGTATGGAGCTGTTCCATCTGCAGCAGTTACAGTAACAACTGCTTTAGTTGGAAGGTTTCCAGTCGCACAAACTAAATTAGCTGTAATTGCTGAAGTAGCTGTTAAAGCGGTTGGTTGTAATATTGTAATTGCTGAACTTGGGAAAATACAAGATTTAGCATCTCTTACGGTAATAATATATGAGTTACCAGCAGATAATCCAGTGAATACATTTGATGTTTGGAATGTTCCTCCGTCTAATTGGTATTCGTAAGGACCAACTCCTGAAGTAACATTTACCGTAATTGTTCCATCTGAACCACCATTACAGCTTACGTCAGTTTGCGTAGTTGTGAAAACAGTGTTTGGAAGAGGATCTAATGTAAATGTTTCAGTAGCTTGACAAGCTGTTGGCAGCTTAGCATCGCTTACTCTGAAAATGTAATTTCCTAGAACGCTTGTTGAAAGTACGTTTGTAGCCATAGTAGTATAGCTTCCTCCACCATTTGTAGAGTACTCATACGTATATGCAGTATTGTAACCACCAGTAGCCGTTAAAGTAATTTGGGCATTTGGAGTTGCTGTACAATCAAGTTCTTTCGTTAATGCCACGTTTAATAATAATTGTGGTTTAACTTCATAAGTAGTAGTAGCTGTACAGCCATTACCATCTTTTATAACTAAAGTATATATTCCAGAAGCATTAAATGTAAAGTTAGGGCTTGTTTGGAATGTACTACCGTTAACACTGTAAGTAGGTGCTCCCGCAACTGCAGGATCTACTGTTCCTGTAATTGTAATTGTAAATGGAGTACCATCGTAACAAATTTCTGCTGGTGCTGTAATTGTAGGATCTGCATCTCTGTCTAATGTAACAGGAGCCGCTTTAATACAACCGTAAGCATCTTTTACATAAGCCACGTAGTTTCCTGCATTTCTGTTAAATGTATTAGCAGAAGCCCATCCAGCAGTTGTTGCTGTAGGTACAGGATCTGTATCAGGTAATAATAAATATGTATATGGAGCTGTTCCATCTTTTCCAATAGCTGTAATAATACCAGAGTTTGGATTACAGTTTGCATTTTTAGAAACCGAAGCTGTAACTGATAAATCAATAGCAGATTCTGTAATATTAAATGAATTAGTAGCAACACTACATCCTGCATTTGTTGCTCCTGCAGTTTCTCTAATTACTACTACGTAATTTCCGAAACTTAATGCACCAAGGTTGTTGATTGCAAGATTACCATTAGCCGGAACAGTACCTGTTCCTGTAATACCAGTGCTAACTAAAGTGAAAGCATCATAGATTTCATAACTAATTGGTGTTGCCGTTGGGTATGTACTATTTACTGTGAATGAAACATTTCCATTATTACTTCCTCTACAAGTAATATTATTAGCTGTTAATCCTGTTACTGTTAATGTAGAGTTAGTTGGGATAGGGAATTCAGCTGTTTCATAGTAGTAACATCCTGTTCCACCATCATGTACAATGAAAGTGTATTTAACTCCTGGTAATAAGTTAGGAATAGATGTTTTCTTACTTCCCACTGCATCTTCGTCATACCATGGAAGTGTTGTTGGTGCAGAATAAACCATTCCAGGACCTGTGTAAACTGCAAAGTGGAATGGACCAGGACCTGTAATGTTTGTTGAAGCAGCACCAATAGCCACAACTGCTGAACCTAATGAAGAACAATCAGCTGGCGGCGGTGTTACTGTTATATCTAAATCATCTGGCGGAGAAGCAACAAATACATTTTGTTCAATATTTGTACATCCGTTCGCGTCTGTAATGATGATTTGGTATAAACCAAAGTCAACTACTTCAAAAACAGCAGTAGAACCTGTTTGGTTTGTGATTTGTTTGTTATAACCATTAACACCTGTTACGTGGTACGTGTAATTTGGAGTACCTCCAGTAACAGAGTTAATTGTGATAGATCCTAAAGATACACCACCTGCACCACAAGTAATTGGAGTAACTGTTCTGCTTACTACAATTGGTGTAGGCTGTAAAATAGTAATGTTGAATGTATCTGTACATCCTTTCGCATCTGTAACTGTAACTACATAATCACCAGCTGCCAAACCAGATGTTTGAGAACCGTAATTAACTCCTGTAGTGGTGTTTAATACCGTGTATACGAATGGTGCCTGACCTTTTGTATTGTCAATAGTAATAGCGATTGCTGCAGTAGCATCACCATTACAGTTTATGTTTTGAGTTTGTGTAACTCCAGTAATTTCAGGTAATACTGGTGTAGTAACGATAACTGCAGATGATGTAGCTGTACATCCTCTTGAATCTGTTACTGTGAAAGTATATGAACCAGCTGTGCCAGTTGTGAATACATTTCCAGCAAATGTTCCTGTATTTGGAGAACTTGTATACGTAAATGGTCCGATTCCTCCTGCTGGTGTTAACGTAATTTGTGCATTAACTGGAGCAGAACATGTAATATCTTTATCTAAAACGGCATTTAATGTTAATGCATTGTTTACAATAACAACGTTACTGTTTGCTGTACATCCGTTACCATCTTTAATTCTAACTGTATAACTTCCAGGAGTCGTAATTACAAAAGTATTACCTGCTTGGTAAGAAGCTCCTCCGTTAATACTATAGCTTAATGGCGCTACTAAACCAGCACCTGGTGTTGCTGTAATAGTGTAAGAACCTACACCAAAACATTGACCAGTAGCTGAAGCTGTAACTGTTGGAACTGGATCTCTTGTAATGGTTACATCAAGTTTGAATGTACAACCATTTGCATCGATTACGTAAACATCCCAGTTTAAGTTAACTGCTGGATCTAAGTTTGCTTTGTTGTTATTTGTATACGTTCCCGCTGGTGCACCATCTTGTACAAATGAATATCTGTAAACTGGTGTTCCTCCTGCTGCTGTAACCGTTACTTCAGAAGTGCTTACGAAACAGTTAGCATTAACTGCTGTGTAAGTTGCCGATAGGGCAGCTGCTGGCTGGCCAATTGTAATAGAAGCATTCGCTGTACATCCTGTTACTTCATCAGTAATAACAATTGCATAGGTATTTGCTGTTAAATTAGATAATGTAACTGTAGCAGTATTCACTCCTGTAACAGCTGTTCCTCCGTTAACTGTATATGAATAAGTAGATCCAAAACCAGAAACATTTAATCTGATAGAACCTGTATTTCCTCCATTACATAATACATCACTTAATTTGCTAGCTGTAACTGTAATTGGTGTAACCGGATTAACGGTATAAGCTTCTGTATAATAACATCCATTAGCATCTGTAACTCTAAACATATAAGTTCCCGGCGCTAAACCAGCGAAAGCATTAGAGGTTTGTTTAGGTACAATTACTGGTGATGGTGCAATTGTTTCATATTGTAATGCTCCAACTCCATTTGTTGCTGTTAAAGTAACAGTAGTTGTTGTAGCGGTACAAGTAACGGCAGGAGAAGCAAAAGTTAAGTCTGTTGGAGGGTTCAATCTTAATAAAGTTCCTGAACCTGTTACAGGACATCCTTTAGCATCTCTAACTGAGTATGTAAATGGCTGGTCAGCTGCGTTATCGTTTAATGTTAATACATTATTTGAGCTGAATGCGCTTCCGTTGAAGCTGTATTGATAAGGTGCAGTACCTGTTCCAGCAGTCACATTGATTGTAACTGTTCCTGCTACTTTACCGTTTGCTGCATTACAAGAGAATGGAACTGTTGTAATGGTAGCTGCTAAAGTAACTGGCTGTGTAATGGTAACTGCTACAGATCCCTGGCATCCTTTACTGTCTCTTACATAGAAAGTATAAGAACCTGCTGCTAATCCTGTAAATGTTGGATTAGTTGTGAATCCTGTTGAGGCATTATTGCTGTATGTAAATCCGCCTGATCCGCCTGCACCTGTTAAAGTAACAGATCCGTCAGAAGCACCATTACAGCTTGCGTTTGTTTGAACTGCTGTAACAGTAGGATTTGTAATTGGATCAACTGTAACAACAGCTGTTTTTTGACATCCGTTAGCATCTGTAACTACAAACGTATAAGTATCTGCATTTGCAGGAGTAACTGAGTATGTAAATGTTGGACCTGAAATTGGAGCACTTGCTGTACTTGGAGTTCCTGATCCTTTTTGTACTGTATATGTGAATTGAGATCTTCCTCCGCCAATTGTAACTGTAATAGTTGCATTTGGTGTAGCAGTACAATCTAACTCTTTAGTAACTGTACCAGTTACTGTTAATTGAGGGTAAACAGTTGTTGCTGCTGGAGCAGATGCAATACAACCATTTGCGTCTTTAACGTATACTGTATATGATCCTGCTGGAACTGTAAATGTATTGCTTGTCTGGAATGCTCCAGTTGGACCAGCGATTCCGTATGTTAATGGAGCTAGACCTGTTGCTGTTGCCGTGATTGTAAATCCGCTTCCAGAAGCTGTACACTGATTGTTTACGGTTACGTTTGTAACTGCTGGCATAGCATCCATAATTACTGTAACTGTAGATTTTACTGTACATCCGTTAGCATCTTTAACATATACATCCCAAACCATATTAGCTCCAGAATTAGTATCTACTGTTAAAATAGCACTATTTGTGTAAGGAGATGATGGAACTGTTGACGGGCTTATAGCATAAGCATAAGTATAGTTAGGTGTACCGCCTGTTGCAGTAACCGTTATCTGTGAATTGTCGTTGTTACAGTTAGCATTAGTTGCGACAGCAGATGTAATGGCTAAGTTAGCCGCTGGCTGACCAATAACGATACTCGCAGAATTAGTACAACCTGTTGCTGTATCTGTTACCTGAACCGTGTATGTTCCTGCTGCAACATTAGATAATGTTAATGTATTTCCTGATTTAGTAAGTGTACCTGAACCTAATGTTCCTGCTGTTAATGTAAATGTATAAGCACCTACAGTAGCATTTCCAGAAACTGTATACGTTCCAGATCCTGTAGAACCTCCTCTACAAAGAACGTCACTTGTTTTATTACCTGTAACAGAAATAGGAGTTACTGGGCTTACTACATAAGCTTCTGTATAATAACATCCGTTTGCATCTGTTACTCTGAAAGTATACGATCCAGGAGCAAGACCTGCAAATGAATTAGAAGTTTGTTTTGCAATAATAACTGGAGATGGAGCAATTGTTTCATATCTCAATGTTCCCACTCCATTTGTTGCTGTTAAAGTAACAGTAGTTGTTGTAGCGGTACAAGTAACCGCTGGAGAAGCAAAAGTTAAGTCTGTTGGAGGGTTCAATCTTAATAAAGTTCCTGAACCTGTTACAGGACATCCTTTAGCATCTCTAACTGAGTATGTAAATGGCTGGTCAGCTCCGTTATCGTTTAATGTTAATACATTGTTTGAGCTGAATGCGCTTCCGTTGAAGCTGTATTCGTATGGTGCTGTACCAGTTCCAGCAGTTACGTTGATTGTAACTGTTCCTGCTACTTTACCGTTTGCAGCATTACAAGAGAATGGAACTGTTGTAATGGTAGCTGCTAAAGTACTTGGCTGTGTAATGGTAACTGCTACTGATCCCTGGCATCCTTTACTGTCTCTTACATAGAAAGTATAAGAACCTGCTGCTAATCCTGTAAATGTTGGATTAGTTGTGAATCCTGTTGAGGCATTGTTGCTGTATGTAAATCCGCCTGATCCGCCTGCACCTGTTAAAGTAACAGATCCGTCAGAAGCACCATTACAGCTTGCGTTTGTTTGAACTGCTGTAACAGTAGGATTTGAAATAGGATCAACTTTTGTTACTACTGTACTTTGACATCCGTTAGCATCTCTAACTACGAAAGTATAAGTATCTGCATTTGCAGGAGTAACTGAATATGTAAATGTTGGACCTGAAATTGGGGCGCTTGATGCACTTGGAGTTCCTGATCCTTTTTGTACTGTGTATGTAAATTGAGATCTTCCTCCCCCAATAGTAACTGTAATAGTTGCATTTGGTGTAGCGGTACAATCTAATTCTTTAGTAACTACACCTACAGTAGTTAATTGTGGATAAATAGTAAGTGCTGTTGCTGTAGTAGCTGTACAACCATTTCTGTCTTTTACTGTTACTGTATAAGTACCAGCCGCAACGTTAAATGTATTTCCGGTTTGGAAAGAAGTACCATCAATACTGTATGTTAATGGCGCTAATCCAGTTCCTGTTGCAGTAATTGTAAATGAGTTTCCAGAAGCTGTACACTGATTTCCGTTTGTTGCTGTTACCGTTGGAAGGTTATCTGCTGCAACAGTAACGGCATTTCTTGTAATACATCCGTTAGTGTCTTTTACATATACGTCCCAAACTAAATCTGCACCAGAATTAGTATCAACTGTAACTACATTACTTGCTGCATAAACAGTTGGAACTGCAGCACCTGATCTTACTGCTGCGTAAGTATAATTTGGTGTTCCACCCGCAGCCGTAACGGTAATTTGTGAATTATCATTGTTACAATTTACATTGCTTGCAGCAGCTGTAAATGTTAAAGCATTTGCAGGTTCTGCGATTACAATGCTTGCATTAGCAGTACAACCTGTTGCATTATCGGTTACACGAACTGTATATGTACCAGCAACCACATTTGATAAGGTTAATGTGTTTCCTGATTTAGTAAGTGTACCTGAACCTAATGTTCCTGCTGTTAATGTAAATGTATAAGCACCTACAGTAGCATTTCCAGAAACTGTGTAAGTACCAGATCCTGTAGCTCCTCCTTTACAAAGAGCATCGCTTGTTTTGTTTCCAACAACAGCGATTGGAGTTACTGGAGTAATAGTGTAAGGTTTGTCAAAATAACATCCGTTTGCATCAGTAACTCTAAAGTTATAAGTTCCTGCAGCTAATCCTGGGAATACTCCTGTTGTATTAGAAGCAGCAGATGCAGCTGGTGATGTAATTGAATATGTTAATGTTCCTACTCCATTTGTTGCAGTTGCTGTAACTGTAGTAGTTGTTGCTGTACAAGTTACTGCATTTGAACTGAATGAAATATCAGTAGGAGGATTTAATCTGTTTATTGTAATAGTTTGAACAGGAGTTTTACAACCTTGAGCATCACTTACTACATAAGAAATAGTTTGATTTGTGCCGTTATCTGTAACAGATAATGTACGTGTGCTTGAGAAAGTTGTACCACCATCAAAACTATATTGATATGGAGCTGTTCCTGTTGTTGGAACGGCAATTGTTACAGTCGCTGCTTGTTTTACATTTGATGCATTACAAGAAAATGCTGTCGCAGATGCAGTGGCTGTTAAAGTTGTTGGTTCAGCAATAGTAATGCTTCCAACAGCAGAGGTACAACCATTACTATCCATAACTCGGAAGTTATACGTTCCTGCTGCTAAACCTGTATAATTTGATTGTGTTGTATAAGTCGTTGGAACAGGAGTTGTTGTACTTCTGTAGAACAAGTAAGTATAAGAACCTGATCCACCAGCTCCTACTAATTGTACAGAACCTGTTGAAGCACCGTTACAAGTTGCATCAACCTTAGTTGCCGTTACAGTAGGGTTTGTAAGAGGGCTGATTATAGCACTTGTTGTGGTAATACATCCTTTAGAATCTGTAATTTCAAAAGTATAAGTTGCTGCTGTTGTTGCAGTGTACACAAATGAATTACCCGTTACATTGATTGAAGAACCATAAGCAGCACTATTTCTTCTCACCTTATAAGTGAAAGCACTTGTGCCTCCTGTAATAGAAACTGTAATAGTAGCATTTGGAGATGTTGTACAATCTAATGTTTTAGAGATAGTGGCACTTCCTTGCAACTGTGGTGCAATAACAATATTACTGATAGCAGCCGTACAGTTATTACTATCTGTTACTAAGATGTTATGCGTACCAGGACCAACATTTGTAAATGTGTTAGAAGTCTGAGCTGCAGCACCATCTAAACTATAAGTTAAAGTTCCAGTTCCAGTAGCCGTTACTACAAGTGTTGCTTGATTTACGGTATCGTAACATAAATCAGAGCTTGCAGCTAACGAAGCTGTTGGAGCATTTGGAGAGGTAATATTAACCGTTGCTGAAGCTGGAGATGAACAAGAGTTAGCATCTCTAACTACTATTCTATACGTTCCAGAAGGAATATTGGTAAATACATTCGACGTTTGGAATGGTACTACAACTGTAGTTCCATTATTTTGTCTTAACTCATATTGATAACTAGGCGTTCCTCCTGTTACTGTCGCCGTAATAGAAGCTCCATTTGTACAAGTTGGCTGAGATGTAACCTGAGCTGTAACCGCTAAAGCAGCTGGTGCTGTAATAGGTTGAGAGAATGGGAAGCTACAAGTCGATACGCTATTGTTATAACGGATTTGAATTGCGTATGTTTGGCTTGTTAATCCTGTTATTGTTACAGGAGATACTTTAGAGTTTATCCAAGTAGTTCCATTGTTGATAGAATAATCAAATCCGTATGGAAGATTAAAGTTTTGTGCCGCAATAGTAATTTCTCCATTATTTCCACCATTACAAGTAACATTTTTAACTCCTGTTATAGAAGCTGAAAATGCTTTATTGCTGTCAATAACAATTGGGAAATCTTTTTGGCTGATACATGATTTTGGAATCTGACGTACCCAGATATCATCAATTACGATATCATTTCCACCATATTGAACACTTCCAGAACGAATTCTAAAGGTTAAATTCGTATTGTTTCCTGGGTTTAATGAAATATTAATTGGAACCCATTTTGTTCTGTTTGGATCATTTGCTGCTTCAGCAATTTTACCAGTATCTTCTGTAGCCACTACAGTACCAGCGCTATTCACTAACTCAAATCGTACGATAGGAGCTGCTCCATTTACACCAGTATTTAATAAGTTACCTACGTATAAAGAAACCATTACCGGTTGATTTGGAATAACATCGATAATTGGTTTACTGTATAAAACTCCGTAAGGTCCTGCCGCAGCTCCAATATTTACTAATAAATATCTTCCATTTGCATCCCCAACACCTGCTAAATTGTTAGGATTTGTAGTGTGGTCTTTAAAATGAAACCATGCTCCTGAGTTATTACTATTAGGATCATCACCTCTCCAGAAGAAACTTGTTACTGAATATTGGTTATCCTCTACAGAACGAGTTGGTGTTCCATTTAAAGAACAAGTATAAGGAGGGTTAACTCTTTGATCATTGAAACAGTATGCAGACGCAATACCAGGAGTTGTTGTAGTTCCTCCTGACCCGAAATCTTCAATTAATAAATTACTGTATGTTGGAACAGAAACTAAATTATATTTTACGCTTACTGTATGAGATCCAGAAGGAACATTTAGAAAAACGTTAGGAGGTGTATTTGTATTTAATACATTATCAAGGTAATACTCATAAGTATAATTTGCTCCTCCGTTATTGGTTACTGTTACAGTACTTGTTGCAGTACCGTTACAGTTGTAAACTGGTGCACCCACTGCAATTGTAGGATCTGCTGGTTTTGGATCTAAAACCACACCTGGCATTGCAAATGTACAACCTTTAGAGTCTCTTACATAAAGCGTGTAAGTTCCTGGAGCAACATAAGCTTCATTTGAAGTTCCATAAGATGTACCTCCATTGAAGCTATAAGTATAAGGAGGTGTTCCTCCTTGAGGATTTGTAATACGAACTTTACCATATCCGTTTCCTGAAGGGTCGCAACCTGCTAATTCAGAAACACCCGCTGATGCCGATAAAGCATTTGCAGGAGCATCGATTACAAGTGCAACAGCAGGATCAGTACAAGTTGTTCCTGAAAGTGTATAGCGCACCACAACATTATAAGTACCTCCTGTAAGGTTAGGGAATACAGGATTACTGCTAAATGTTGCGCCATTATCTATACTGTATTGTAAAGTGTATCCGTTAGCATTAGTAACGTTAACACTAATTTGAGCCGTTTCACCATTACAGTTGATTTCTGTTTTTGAAATCGTGTAAACTGGTTTTGGATTAGCTGTAACTGTAATAGATGTAGTTGTGCTACAGTTGTTCGCATCTACAACTAAAATATTAAATGTACCTGGAGCCGTTACCTCAATTTCATTTGATAATTGGAATGTTGTTGATCCGTTTATGAAATGATAATATGGTGCAGTTCCTCCTGTTGTTGTAACAACAATTTTTCCATTGCTGCATGATGTTAACGGTACTGTTAAAGCAGCCGTAGCATTCAATGCTGCTGGAACTGGGTTAATAGTAACATTTACAGATTTGTCACAAGTAGGTGCAGGTGCTCCACCTACAGCGCCATTCGTAACTCTTACTCGGTAAGTTCCCGGATCTAAATTTGCAAATGTATAATCTGCATTAGCAGTTGGTCCAAAGCTGTTCACTAAAGTACCACCGCTGTTGTAGATATAATAGTAGTATTGTGGATCAATATTTTCTGCTCCAACTTTAATCGTTCCTTTTTGTCCATTACATAAAGGCTGAGTTACTACAGTACTGATATTTAAACTTCTATCTCTAATTAAAATACTAGGAACAGTAAAAATACAAGGATTAGTAGTTACACCCACTTGTCTGATATGAACTGTATACGAATTTGGAGTATTGATCGTAAAAGTATTACTAGACTGGTAAGCACCAATCGTTCCGTTTGGATCTGTACTGATCGCATATTCATATCCAGCAGGAACACCTCCAATGGTAATACTTCCCGGAGTACCGCAAGTAATATCTTTATGTGTTTCGGTTGGAGTTAATGCGTTTGTATACACATTAAAGTAAAAACGGTTGAAACATCCTCCCGTATAATTTAATGTCAAACGGAACTGCCCTGCAATATTGGCATTGTAACTAGGTCCGCTTGCTACCTGAGTCCAAGTACAAGATGTATTTTCATTGGCACAATTTTGATTTGTAACCGCAGCACAACTACCCTCGTTTAATTTTTCCCAGATAATACTTGAAGCGTCAGAAATACTAGTTGTAATTTGTCTTGATGCATTACCGCCGCATAAGAAAATATTCGGCAGTTTTTTACCATCATTAGGACAAGTTACTACTTGATCTGCAAAAGGTATTACAGGGTTTTGTGTTGTTGCTCCAAATCGAGATACAACGAACTCCTGAGAAATTGATCTACAAGGTGCTGCCGCAAGGTTATACACATAATAAGTACCAGGATCTTTAACTGTAATGGTTTGTCCGCTTCCTATTTGCTGTGTACGTGCCTCATCGCTATACCAAGTATAATTAGTATATCCGTTAGCTGCCGTTAAATTGATAGTTTCACCACATAACGTAACGTTTTCAGAAAATTTACAGCCGTCAATTCCAACCAAAAAGTTTGTTGCCTTAGGAACTAAGATACATCCTGTATTCGTGTTAACACTCGGGTCATCAGAAATTGTAAAAGTAGTATTCTGTGTTCCTTTATAAGTAGCATAAGCCGAGTTGTCAATACTGTTAGAACAAGCTTCGCTTAACATATGACAATCCGGAACTACCTGAACTTTGAAACTGATTACTTTTTCAGGGTCACCCACTTTAACAACATTGTTATTTACTGCAAAAACAATATTTCTTGTAGTAGCATTATAACTCTGAACCGTTACACCTGATGGAAGTGAAACAATATCAGCAGGATAATTAAAAATAATATTAATAGGCAGCTGATCTCTAATTGTAAATGAAGTAGCGTTATCATTACCTGTGTTTCTGAAACCAATTTCATAATTAAGCGTCTGGCCCATTGTTACGTTCTGTCCGCCAATGTTTGCTCCAGCCGCATTTTTTACAATTTTCGTTAAAACAATTTTAGGCTCAATAATCTCAACGTTGAATGCATTGAAAAATAATCCGTAACCGTCACCACTTGTGGTAAGTTTTAATTGTGCCGAAGTATCGTTATTCTTTATAACACTACCACCGGGGTATGCTGCAGTCGCTGGATTGGGTACATTTAGAATACCGGCTTCAAAGCCAAGCGTGTTACCACTGGCAGGATTTCGGGCAGTGTATGGACCGTTTGTATCGTTAATAGTACTATTGAAAAAGTTGTTAACTGGACGTTCTGCTGTAGAAATATCAGTATTATTAATAGAATATTTATCACCCGTTAAGTTAACGTCACCCTCTAGAGCCGCAAAAGCTAACTTTGCTTTTACAGAACCGGTTGGAATCGTTTTAAATCCCGAGATATCATACGTTACTGGTCCGCTTGAAGCCTGAATCCATCTGAAACCATCAAAAGAAGTAATATATTTAGCAGAAGATTTTGGATCTTCATAAACCACAAATAAATTCCATCCTGCTGAGAAACCACCATTTATCTGTCCTCTACCTGAAATAATATTCGCAACAGTATAAGTACCTTCTGGATTTGCCAATGCTTGAACTAATGCTGTAGCATCATAATAATAAGCATACGGCATTTGATCCCCATTTGAAGTAGACGGGTAATAATCATAAATTAATTGTCCGGTAATATCAGTATAAGCAGTCTGATTAGGTAATTTAATTTTAATAGAACCTAAATTGTTTCGATTTACTGTTCCGTTATTTACGGCTCCCTGGCTGTAAATACCCGCCCAATAAAGTCCCGCATAAACAATTTTATAACACTCCCTGCTTGTTTGAGGAACAGCTAAATTAGCCGAGCTTGAGCTGAATGTAGTATTATCATTATCGATATCAATATATTGCATATTAAGATCGTTGTTATTCTGGCTCGTAGAATTAAAAGCGTTATTTGGGCGCTCATTATTCCTAACATCTCTATTCAAAATATTATTACCAATCAAAAGCATATCACCTTTTAAACTCGTATCGAAACGAGGGGTGAAATTTTTCTGAGAGAACATAACAAAACTTTGAATACAAAGTAATACAGCTAAAACTAATTTTAAAGTAGTAGGTTTCTTCATGTTTCTATGGTTTCGGTTTAACGGCTGTTTCTTAAAGGGGCATTTAAGAAACAGCATATAATCTTTATTTAAAATTTACTTTATTGTTCCTATTCTTTTTTCAAAGAAGTCTAGATCTATATAATTCTTTACTAATTTTCAACTTTTACGATAGCCATTTTCCCGTTATATGGCTTAGTCCCTTTCGATTCTAATGCTTTCGTTGCTTCTTGTAAACCATCAAATTTTTCATAATAGATGTAATATTTACTTGTCGTCACATTATAGAAGAAATTAATATCTGTCAATCCGGCTTGTACCGCTTTGGTTAGGAATTGATCCCTCTTCTCAACACTATTGTGTACTGCAAGAATCATATAATAACCATTTTCAGAATTTTTAATATTCTTAATGATCTGCATATTTGACTGATCTTCTCCAAAATCAAAGTCGCTTGCTGTTAATGGCGTACTGCTGACTTTTGTTGTTTCCTTAATACGCTTAAGAGCTGCTAGATCCTGTGCATATCTTCCTTGATCATTTTCATAAGCCGCACGTTTAATTCTACGTTTTTTCTCGATTTCAGTTTCAGCTTTGATACGTTCTAAATCTGCTAATAAAGCTGCACCATCCTGCTCCATTTTCAATTGAGCTGCTTTTAACTGATTGATCTTTTCAAGATACGTTTTGTTTAAAGCGTCGTTTTTATTTGGAACCTTTTTAAGCCTTTCATTATATAAATTTGTCAGCTTCGCAATCTCTTCTTTTTGTGCTCTGCTGGCATCTGCCAATTGTAATTTTAAAGCTTCGATCTGGCTATTTTCAGCCGCTACACTCTTGAACGGTTTTGGCTCTCTGTAAATACCTTTTTCACTTAAATCGTTCTCTTCTTTTAAGTCGTTCAAGTCTTTTTGTTTATTCGCTACAGTGGCATTGAATTGTGCTAATAAATCACTTTGCGTTTTACTTGAACTTTCTATAGACTGAGTTAAACTTTCGATTGCTTTAGCAGTTTCGTCTTTCGCTGCCGCCGCTGCTCTTGCTGCTGCCGCTTCTGCATCGGCCTTAGCTTTTGCATCCGCTGCTAATTTTGCCTGACGTGCTTCTTCTGCTTCTCTTAGTTTTCTAGACTCTTCTTCTGCTCTTAATTTTTCTGTTGCTTCTGCATCGGCTTTCGCTTTTGCATCGGCTAATAATTTAGCTTGAGCGGCTTCCATATCTGCTTTCGCTTTCGCATCAGCTGCTAATTTCGCCTGACGTGCTTCTTCTGCTTTTGCCTCTGCGTCTGCCTTAGCTTTTGCATCAGCTGCTAACTTAGCTAAACGAGCTTCTTCGGCTGCTTTGGCTTTTGCTTCAGCATCTGCCTTCGCTTTTGCATCTGCGGCTAATTTCGCTTGACGAGCCTCTTCATCGGCTTTTGCTTTTGCTTCAGCAGCTTGTTTCGCTTGAAGCGCTTCTGCGTCTGCCTTAGCTTTTGCATCTGCTGCCAACTTAGCTTGAAGTGCTTCAGCATCTGCTTTTGCTTTTGCATCAGCTGCTAATTTCGCTTGACGAGCTTCTTCGTCGGCTTTTGCTTTAGCTTCTGCTGCTTGTTTCGCTTGAAGTGCTTCTGCATCGGCCTTAGCTTTTGCATCTGCTGCCAACTTAGCTTGTAATGCTTCTGCATCTGCTTTTGCTTTAGCTTCCGCTGCTTGTTTTGCCTGAAGAGCTTCTGCGTCGGCCTTAGCTTTTGCATCTGCCGCCAACTTAGCTTGTAATGCTTCTGCATCCGCTTTCGCTTTTGCGTCAGCTGCTAATTTCGCTTGACGAGCTTCTTCATCTGCTTTTGCTTTAGCTTCCGCTGCTTGTTTTGCCTGAAGTGCTTCTGCATCGGCCTTAGCTTTTGCATCTGCTGCCAACTTAGCTTGAAGTGCTTCTGCATCTGCTTTTGCTTTTGCATCGGCTGCTAATTTCGCTTGACGTGCTTCTTCTGCTTCTCTTAACTTTTGAGCTTCAGCTTCTGCTTGCGCTTTTGCAGTAGCTTCTGCATCGGCCTTAACTTTAGCATCAGCAAGTAATTTTGCTTGTAATGCTTCCATATCGGCTTTTGCTTTTGCATCGGCTGCCAACTTAGCTTGTAATGCTTCTGCATCTGCTTTTGCTTTTGCTTCCGCTGCTTGTTTTGCCTGAAGTGCTTCTGCGTCTGCCTTAGCTTTTGCGTCCGCTGCCAACTTAGCTTGTAATGCTTCTGCATCGGCTTTTGCTTTTGCATCGGCTGCTAATTTCGCCTGACGTGCTTCTTCATCGGCTTTCAATTTAGCTTCCGCTGCTTGTTTTGCCTGAAGTGCTTCTGCGTCTGCCATAGCTTTTGCGTCCGCTGCCAACTTAGCTTGTAATGCTTCTGCATCGGCTTTTGCTTTTGCATCGGCTGCTAATTTCGCCTGACGTGCTTCTTCATCTGCTTTAGTTTTAGCTTCTGCTGCTTGTTTTGCCTGAAGTGCTTCTGCATCAGCCTTAGCTTTTGCATCCGCCGCTAATTTTGCTTGAAGTGCTTCTGCATCTGCTTTCGCTTTTGCATCGGCTGCTAATTTCGCCTGACGTGCTTCTTCATCTGCTTTAGTTTTAGCTTCTGCTGCTTGTTTTGCCTGAAGTGCTTCTGCGTCTGCTTTCGCTTTTGCATCCGCTGCTAATTTTGCTTGAAGTGCTTCTGCATCAGCCTTAGCTTTAGCTTCTGCGTCAAGTTTAGCCTGAGCTTCCGCTGCGGCTTTGGCTTTCGCTTCTTCAGCTTGTTTTATTTTCTGTGCTTCTGCATCTGCTTTTGCTTTTGCTTCAGCTGCTATTATTGCTTGTCTTGCTTCTGCATCTGCTTTCGCTTTTGCATCAGCTGCTAATTTTTCTTTTAGTGCTGCTTCTTCAGCCGCTTTTGCTTTTAGATCTGCTGCTGCTTTGGCTTTATTTGCCGCATCAATAGCCGTTTTGGTTTTAGCTTCAGATGCTGCTTTGGCCTTCGCTTCTGCTGCTAGCCTTGCCTGAAGTGCGTCTGAATCTGCTTTTGCTTTTGCATCAGCTGCAAGTATTGATTCTAAATCAGCTGCTTCAGCTTTTGCTTTTGCATCGGCTTTACGTTTAGCTTCTGCTGCTTCGGCTTTTGCTTGTGTATCAGCTATTAATTTTGCGCGTGCTGCTTCTGCATTTGCTTTTACTTTTTCGGCTGCTGCTACTCTTGCTTGTCTTGCTGCTTCAGCATCGGCTTTTGCTTTTTCTGCTGCTGCCAATCTCACTTTAGCTGCTGCTTCAGCATTTGCCCTTGCTTTTTCTATGGCAAGTTGTGCTGCTGTTTTTTGTTGTGTTGGCGCTGCTGCATTAGTTGCTGCTGCTTTTGCTTTTGCCGCTTCTGCATCTGTTTTTGCTTTTTCAGCTGCAGCTAATTTTGCTTGTAACGTTTCGGCATCGGCCTTAGCTTTTGCATCAGCTGCTAATTTTAATTTTAATGCTTCTGCATCAGCTTCAGATTTGTCTGCTGCTAATTGTTCTTTTGTTTTTTGTGCTGCTGCCTGTGCTCTTGCTGCTGCCGCTGCATCAACTTTGGCTCTGTTATCAGCGGCTAATTTCAATCTTCTTTCTTCTGCATCAGCTCTTGCTTTATCAGCAGCTAACTGCGCTTGTGTTTTTTGTGCCGCTGCTTGTGCTTTGTTTGCTTCTGCTAACTGAGCTCTTGCTGCTGCGGCTGCATCTGCTTTTGTTTTCGCTTCTGCTGCTAATCGTATTTTGTTTGCTTCAGCATCAGCTTTGGCTTTATTGTCTGCTTCTAATTTAGCTAGTGCTTTAGCTTCGGCATCTGCTTTAGCTTTATTATCTGCATCAAGTTTTGCTTTTGCTTTAGCTTCCGCATCTGCTTTGGCTTTATTGTCTGCTAATAATTTTGCTTCAGCTTTTGCTTTTGCTGCGGCTTCTGCATCTGCCTTTGCTTTTTCTGCTGCTGCAAGTCGTATTTGTTTTGCTTCGGCATCGGCTTTTGCTTTTGCTTCTGCAGCTAATTTTTGTTTCTCAGCAACTTCTGCTCTGTTTACCGGCTCGGCAGATGCTACATCTTTAGCTAATACTGTTTTTGATTTAGGCTTTGACGGATCGATTAAAGCACCTTCTTCGTCATCACCATAATAGTAATTTCTATTTTTGAATTTATATGCTATGGCAAACTCGTGAGAAGGTCCCATATTGGTAAAATTTCCCATTCCTCTTTCATAGTTGTATTCAATGGCAATACTTGGTGAAATATTCACACCCAAACCTGCCGAAACTCCATACAGCGTGTTATATCCTGCTTGTGCCCAAACTCCTTGTTTAAGAGAAAGCATACCAAGACCAGAAATAACGGTTTTGTCTTTTTTAAGTTCTGTTTTTACAATTCCTGAAAATTTACTTTGCTCAAAAAATCCATAGCTGTCTATATAACCTGTATACATCGCATGAAGTTCTATTGCTCTTTCAGGATCTTCTTTAACCACTCCAGAACCGAAATTATAAAGAACTAAATTGTTAATCGATAATCCGAAATCCATGAAAGCGGTTCCATAATTGATCCCAGGATTTACAGTAAGCAGCATATTTGAAGGATATTCTCCATTCAAAATATCTACGTCATCGGATATAATTTTTCCTTTATCTAAACCACTTTTATAAGCTCCAACATTTAATCCGAAGGTTAAATTGCTGTCTTGTTGTAAAACGACGTTATGTGCAAAATTGACTACTCCGCCAAAAACAGTCATTAGACCATAATTTTGCTGGAATAAGCCAAACGCAAAAGCTTCATTTTCTCTAAAACGACCCGAATAACCTGCTAAATAAGTCTGTGGAGCATTCTCAAACTGTACCCATTGTCTCTTGTTATAGAAACTTGCGTAAGGGTTTGATTCGCGAACAAAACTGAACGTTGGGTTAATTATATATCTATTGAACTTTAACGAATTTCTTATAGGTAACGAAAACGAAACAACTCCATTCTCATTTTTATCCTGAGAATAGAGTGTATTTGAAATACTGTAAAATAAAGTGATGAATAGTAAAATTTTCTTCATATTATTTAATTACAGTAATTGATCCTTTTTTTTCACCTGTGTCGGATTGAATGACATAGTAATAAACTGGATTGACATTTTTAAAATCTTTAATAAAAGAATTAAGTTCCGGATCGTAATTGCTCCCTACATCATCGAACATTACTTCTCCATTCGAACTTAAAATTATAAGTTTAGTCGACGCTGTTTTATAAACATCTGGAATATTCCAATATGGATAATTACCGCTTAGCTTTACGATATTTGGTATTACTGTGGTTGTAGCATCTGCTTCAGAGGTTACTCTGAAAGTAAATTCTTTCGTGGCAATACAGCCTGATTCTTGTGAAATAACTACTTTATAAAGTCCTCTTACGCTTACTGCATAATTTGCGGTTGTGGCACCCTGAATAAGGATATTATTTAAATACCATTCAAATTTTGGAGTTGTTGCATCAGTGGTTACGGATACGTTTAACGTTTCACCTTCTTTTAACTCATATTGGTCAGCCACATCAATACTGGCATTAAAACCATTACTCTGAAGATTTATACTTCCAGAAGAAACACATCCTCCAAAATCTACCTCAACTGTATAAACACCTGAGTCATTTGTTGAATAAGTACGGTTAACGGCACCTGTAATCAGCGTGCCGTCTTTGTACCATTTATAACTGTTTCCTGAAGTTGCTGTTAATACAGTTCCTGTACCATTTGAGCAAAAAGGATTTCCTAAACTTGAATTGATAGTTACCGCAGAACCGCCGTTTGAAGAAACAACCGTAACACGATTTGAACTTAAGTTCTCATCGTCGCAGCCTCCGTAATTAATTTGTGCATAGTAAACTCCTGGTGCATTTGCCAATAACGTTGTACCACTTTGTCCTGCAATTAGCACATCATCTTTATACCATTTATAAGTTAAATTTGGATAGTTTGCAGGCGATGAAGGAATATCTCCAGGCGTTGGGTTGTACACAGAAAGGCTGACATTTCCACCAGTACACATAGTAGCTGTTGACTCTTTATCATTTATAAAAAAGTTTTCGGCATATGTTCTGTAAAAAGCAGGAAACGTAGTTTGGTTTTGCAAATTTCTAAACCTTTGGCTATATACCGGAGTTGCTGTGTTGCTTTTTACACGAATACTGTATGTATCAGATCCTTTTAAATCTGTTGGAATAGCAAATTTTATGGTTTGCTGCTGAGTAGCAGGATCGTCAACAAAAGAAAGTTTAGTGGTTGCGGTAGGAGTTGTAAAACTCCCATTTTCGTCTGAAAGTTCTATTTCAAAAGTAGTTCCTGCAGGAAAATTTAAATAACTAAACGTAGCATTATATTCATTAAAAGGCTGTCCATTAACAATTAATCCGGCACAGATCCTGTCAAAAGGAAGCTGCTGGCCAACTAGTGTTGCTGTTTGAGCATAAGAATTCGATTTAGTACATAACAGTATACTAAACAGAAATAAAACTTTAAAAAAAGATAAAGTAGTTTTTCGAATCATATAGTACGAGTTCTTGCTAAGTCTATACGCTCAAAAAACAAGATATCAATGAATGTTTCAGAAAAGTCATATTTATAGTTCTCAATAATATCTTTTGCAAGAATTGAGGTAGAACTAATAAACGTGTTTTCTTCGCATTCTTCAGATGTAGATGAACTCTTTTCAGCTGCCACAGTAAGGCTGTCCTTGGGGATGGACAGCCCTACCATAAACTGATTAGAATTATCTAATTTGACGCTGTTTTTAACAGCTAATTCGTTGTTTTGATTCACTACAGCAGTCGAAGTCATTTCGCAGCCAGAAACAGTAGGTTTTTCTGTGCTTTGTGCGTACAGACTAATCGAAAGAGGAGCAACCAAAAATATTATAGGTAACAAATATTTTTTTGTAGATAGAGCCATTATGTTTTGATCTTTATTTGGTCCTAGTAAGACGATACATAAATTGTGTCTGGGGACTTAATTAATAAAATTTACGCTTGGAAATAAAAATCGAAATCTTTTTATCTATTATTTTCCGCTTGATGCTGTAATTTTTCCTAATTGAAGTCTGAAGTCAGGTCTTTTTGGATTGAAAATATCAATAAATGTCTCTTTGTTATCACTTTGTGAGTAAACGTTGAAGAATACACTATTACCGTACCAGCTTTCTAAATCTTCGTTGTTAGAATTGTATTCAGTAAAGATGTTTCCTTTACATAAGTTGAAATACATTTCCTCAAATTTGATTTTTTTAAGGTTGGCATCGTTAATTTCAGTTTTGCTGTCTAATAATACTGCAGGGTTAAATCCAGAGATTACACTTCTTTTCATTTCAAGAGAAGCATTTTCAGCTACATAAACAGCCTCTTTTACTAATCCTGCTTGAATATCAGCGTTGATGTTTTCACTGTCATTAACCATAGTAATGTTTGAAGCCACAACTAAAGTTTGTTTTTTTGTAAAATCGGTTTCGCTCTTTTTCTCGTATGATTTAACTTCCATACAACGAGATCCGTCTTTTGTACTAGAGAAGTAAGAAGATCTAACTGCTAAAGAGTTGAAAAAACGACATTGAACTCCTTGAGAGAATTTGTAGTCATCGTTGATTGATTTGTATGATACAAATTTTGTAGCGTTAACATCTCCACCTAAGAAACCAAATGAATCACCACCAGCGTAGCTTACCATAATGTTTTCTAAGATTGTTTTGTTACCAACACCAGCAAGAGTTAAACCGTTGAAAGTATCAACTCCTTTTACTTTTTTACCTGCAAACTCGATTCTAACAAATCTTAAAATACCAGAGTTAGAAGCAGCGTTGTCTCCACCGTAAGTAGTAAGAGATGGATCAAGATCCATATTGTAAGATCCTACGTTACCGAATTTGTTAAGTGGTGCATCACCAAGAATTACAAGTCCACCCCAGTCACCCGCTTTTTTCTGGCTTCTGTTAGATGTAAATACGATTGGGTCTGTTTCTAAACCGTCAGCGATGATTTGAGCACCTTTAGTAACTACCAATGTTCCTTTTGTTTCGAAATCACCAATAATTAAAGTTCCTGGCTCAATTGTTAAAACTGCATTGTTTGTTACATAAACATTCCCTTGAAGAACATAAATATTTCTCTTAAGCAATTTTGTGTTTACAGAAATGTTTCCAGCCAAAATTTGGTTTGGCTCTCCATACTCTACTTTGTTTGGCTTAAATTCTGTCCAGTTATTTAACCAGTTAGTATAGCCCATAATTCCTTTCTCTTGTTGAGCACTCATACTCGTAACTGTCAAAAGAACGCAGATCAATTGAGTAATTTTTTTCATGATAAAGGTGTGTATTAGGTTAATAATAAATTTGGGTATGCGTAAATGCAAAAACTCATCTCGAATTTTCTAATAAAATTTCAGAATAATCGAGAACGAGCTGATGTTTTATCTTTTCCAAAATGTTACATAAATTCAAATCCGATTTACGTAACTGGTTTAAAAAAGGTTTTATTTTTTTGAAAAAAATTACATTTCGTTCAATTCGTTGAACTCGTGTAAAGATTTTAATGTGTTTTCGTAAAATAAAATAGCTGCGATAAGGTTACCTTTATCTGAGTAAGGCATCATTTTTCTTTGGAACTCTACTGTAGTATCTAAGAATGTTGATGTACCAACTGCTTGGTTATCTAAAATTTTCTTGTGATCACCATCGTCCGGAATACCTAAGTCTGCCATAGTAACACCTGGTTTAGTAACCAAAGCAATGTAAGGGAGAGTTTTCACTAATACTTTAATTCGCTCAATGTACAATTCCAAAAGTTCCCCTTTTTGCATACCACTCAATTCTTTTTGATCATGGTATTTACGAATAAGAGCCGTTGTACTAATAATACTTCTTGGAGCGTTTTTTGCCTGAGCCGAAACAGCTGCAGTTGTCATGATAAAAAATGCACTAAATAAAATAATTTTCCCTTTCATAAATTCTTATTATATAATTGGTTGTTGATGCAAACAAAAATATAGAAATTAACTTAAATTGCAACTTTCTTCATTTTTTTTTTCAAAAAAAAACTTAAAAAAACCTTAAAAATCAGTGTTATGTCGAGAAAATGTGCGTTTTAACGGGGTTTTTGTTAAATTTGTTAACAGCTAATACGTAAGATATTCTTTATGAAAAACAACAATCAGGTATAAATAAATAGTCAAAAAAAACTTACGTTTGTCGATTTAGGCAAAAAAATATTAACAAAAAAGTCTTGATATCTGCTAGCACGAAGTACTTTATTAACAAAAATTGGTTCAGGACACACAATTTTTTTAATGAAAAATCGTTGCCATTTTTCCTCTCAAAATATCCCCAATAATCTTTCCCACTAAAATTTTTGACTACATCATTTTCTGTTATCTTTGCTTCATGCAATTTTCTCAAATTTTAGGTCAGGATTACATCAAAAGTCACTTAATAAAAAGTGCTTCTTCCGGACGAATTCCTCATGCACAATTATTCATTGGACCTGAAGGAAGCGGAACTTTATCGACAGCAATCGCTTATGCGCAGTATATTTTGTGCGGCAATACAGGAAACGAAAACGAAAATGGTAACGAATCCTGTAATTTGAAATTTCAAAACATCTCGCATCCAGATCTGCATTTTATATACCCAACCGTTACTACCGAAGATGTAAAAACCAAACCCAAAAGTTTAGACTTTATTCAGGATTGGCGCACTTTTATTCAGGAAATGCCTTATGGAGGTTTATTTGACTGGTATAAAATTTTAGGCGTTCAAAACAAACAGGGAGAAATCAGGGTTGAAGATGCTCAGGAAGTTTTAAAATCTCTTTCGTTAAAATCCTATGAAGGCGGTTATAAAATCATGATTATCTGGATGGCCGATAAAATGAATATCGCTGCCTCAAATAAATTACTGAAACTTCTTGAAGAACCTTCAGACAAAACGATGTTTATCTTGATTTCTGAAAATGAGGAAGATATTATTCAAACCATACGCTCTCGTTGTCAAGTAATTCAGTTTAGCGCACTTCCCGAAAAAGTAATTGCCGAGGCTTTAGTGGCAAGAGAAAACATTGATTTGAATTATGCTAAAAAAATAGCACATCAGGCTCAGGGAAATTTCAATAAAGCACTGCATCTCCTAAAGGAAGATGACTCTGAATTTCCATTTGAACAATGGTTTGTAAATTGGGTGCGTGCGGCATTTAGAGCAAAAGGAAATGCAGCCGCTATTCAAGATTTGATTTCGTGGAGTGAAGAAATCGCTTCATTAGGACGCGAAAGCCAGAAAAAATTCATTCAGTTTTGTATCGAAATGTTCAGACAGGCACTTTTACTAAATTATGAAGCGCCAAGTTTGGTTTACATAGAGCCAAAAGTGGACAAATTTAAACTGGAAAATTTTGCGCCTTTCGTAAACGGAAATAACATTCATGAGATTTTTAAAGAACTTTCAGATGCTTTATACCACATTGAAAGAAACGGAAATGCCAAAATAATCCTCACGGATTTATCTATAAAACTGACTCGTTTAATTCATAAAAAATAATGCTAAAATGAATAATGCTGCCTCAATTTTAATGTTAGCTTTTCTAACCTTAACTTTTTTACAATCAGGGTATGAGAAGATTTTTTACTGGAAAGATAATGTTGCCTGGCTCAAAGAGCATTTTGCCCAAACCAAATTAAAAAACCAAGTTCCGCTTGCCTTATTTCACTTATTGGTAGTAGAATTAATTGCCGGAATTTTAAGTGCCGTTGGCATTATTCAGCTGTTGACAAACAGCGGACGCGAATATGGCTTTTACGGTGCAATATTTTCTTGTATTAGTTTGTTAATGATGCTTTTCGGACAACGATTAGCCAAAGATTACGATGGAGCGAGAACCATTGTTATATATTTTATTCCTGCCGTTATAGCAGTATACTGGCTGAATTAATTTATCAGCCGCAATTATTTTAAATTTCAAAAAAATGAATCCAAAAAATCCTTCAGAGTCCCTAACTATTTTAACAGATTTAGTTTTACCGAGCGAAACTAATCCTTTAAACAATCTTTTCGGAGGCGAATTATTAGCCCGAATGGATCGCGCCGCGAGTATTGCTGCCCGCAGACATTCACGCCGAATTGTAGTTACGGCTTCTGTAAATCACGTTGCTTTTAACAGAGCAATTTCTCTTGGAAGTGTTGTGACTGTCGAAGCAAAAGTTTCAAGATCATTTAAAAGTTCTATGGAAGTTTTTATAGACGTTTGGGTAGAAGACCGCGAATCTGGAAACAGAACAAAAGCCAACGAAGCTATTTATACATTTGTTGCCGTAGACGATACTGGAAGACCAGTTGAAGTACCGCCAATAGTACCGGAAACCGAACTTGAAATACAACGTTTTGATGCCGCTTTACGTCGTAAACAGCTGAGTTTATTACTTGCAGGAAAAATAAAACCTACCGATGCGACAGAATTAAAGGCGCTATTTTTGTAATGAAAATTGTGACAATTTGGAACAATCAAACTTCAAAAAAAGGACTAATTTTACAACTTCCAAGCCGAACCAAAATCAAGAAGTTATTTCCTTCTTTTGATTTTCATTTTGAGGGCTTAAAATAACAATTTAGATAATTTAAGAAAAGATGAGTGCAGACAAAGAAGCCAAATTAAAAGCGTTACAACTAACACTTGATAAACTTGACAAAACCTACGGAAAAGGAACCGTAATGAAAATGGGCGATAGAGCTATTGTAGAGGTAGAAACGATTTCTTCTGGCTCTCTTGGAGTAGATTTAGCTCTTGGTGTGAATGGTTACCCAAAAGGAAGAATTATTGAAATATACGGACCAGAATCTTCTGGTAAAACTACTTTAACTTTACACGCAATTGCAGAAGCTCAAAAAGCGGGTGGAATTGCTGCATTTATTGATGCTGAGCATGCTTTTGACAGAAATTATGCTGAAAAATTAAATGTTGATATCGAGAACTTAATTATTTCACAGCCAGACAACGGAGAGCAGGCACTTGAAATTGCTGAAAACTTAATCCGTTCTGGAGCAATTGATATTGTGGTAATTGACTCGGTTGCGGCATTGACTCCAAAAAGTGAAATCGAAGGTGAAATGGGAGATTCTAAAATGGGTCTTCACGCACGTTTAATGTCACAGGCATTACGAAAACTTACTGGAACTATCAGCAAAACAAACTGTACGGTTTTCTTCATCAACCAGCTTCGTGAAAAAATTGGTGTAATGTTCGGAAATCCTGAAACTACAACTGGAGGTAATGCATTGAAATTCTACGCTTCTGTACGTTTAGATATTCGTCGTTCTGCTCAAATCAAAGACGGTGAAAACGTAATTGGAAACAGAACTAAAGTGAAAATCGTAAAAAACAAAGTAGCACCACCATTTAAAACTGCCGAATTTGATATCATGTATGGAGAAGGAGTTTCTAAAACAGGTGAAATCCTTGACTTAGCAGTTGAATTTGATATCGTTAAAAAAGCAGGATCATGGTTCAGTTATGGAGATACAAAATTAGGACAAGGTCGTGATGCCGTTAAAGCCTTAATTAAAGATAATCCAGAATTAGCAGAAGAGCTTGAAGAAAAAATTAAAGCTCATATGAAAGAATTAGCAGATGCTTAATATTTCTAAAAGTATTTAAAATCAATACTTTACCACATAAACCCGACACTGTAAAGCTGTCGGGTTTTTTATTTTTTAAAAAAAAGTAAAAAAATGGCGCAACCTTTTTTAAAAAACCTCATCTAATAAAAAGACGTGCGATTTGCGGTATTGCCATATACCCATTCTCAAGGTTTTTTTAGAATAAATTTGGTTGGTTATCAGTAAAAATCCGTTGGTGTTTAATATACTAACGGGTTTTTAAAAAATAATTCAAAAATTTTATTCTCAGAATCCAACCTTTTTGATTTTTTGTTATCTAAATATATTATCCATTAACTGAGTTTTTAACGAAACTCTTTAATAACCAAACCTATAATATTTTAGCCATGAAAGAAATACTAGAAACGTTGCTGAATAAAAACCGCAGAAAAACCAAATTGAAGTTTAAGAAAATATTACGATTTATATCTGAAAAAATAATTCATAGATAAAGAGCTTTTTGAATATAAAAAGGGGTTTTTAGTTCAAAAGAAAACCCGGCAGACTTTATTGTTTACCGGGTTTGTTTTTTAAACTAATACTTTGGATGTTTTCTTTTCAAATTCAATTAATCCATTGTAAATGATTTGTCTAACTTTATCTTTGAGTTCTTTTCTGTTCTCTGAAGTAAGACCTTCAGTTTCTACAAATGGTAAAATTTTACCTCTCATTTTTCCAGGACCTCCGCTCAAAAAAGTATAGGAGAATCGTTTTTTATTGTCCGCAAAAACGATTGGTACAATTGGAATTTGATGATCGATTGCCAGCCTGAAGGCGCCGTCTTTAAACTCATCCAATAAAATAGATTCATCGTCAGGAACTCCTCCTTCTGGGAAAATACAAATACTTAAACCTTGATTAAGACGACTCTGCGCTCTTTTGAAAACTTCATTTTTACTTTTAGAAGAATTTCGATCCACCAAAATACAGGTTCTTTTATAGAAAAATCCAAACAACGGAATCTTAACTAATTCTTTTTTTCCCACAAAAACAAACGGGTTTTTGATAATGGCAAGCATCAGCATAATATCTGTCATCGACGTATGATTGGCCACAATCATGTAGCTTTTATTCTTGATAAGTTTCTGCTCTTTTTTGATTTTGTAATAAAATCCCATTCCGAAAAGAATGAATTTAGCCCAAATGCGAGCCATTTTAAAAAAATACGGATATCCTTTCTCAGAGATAATAGAAATAAGCAATAACGGCAGCATAATGAGTATTGGAACCGCCATTAAAACGTAAAACCATATGCGCCAGATAATCCAAAAAGCAATTTTTAATATTTTCATAACTTCAAAAGTAAGAAACAGAAATGAATTCTATTAAAAAATAATTGGGATTGGTTTTTTACCGCAGAATTTACAGAGATTTTCGCAGAGAAAAAGAGTTTTTGTAAAAATTGCTAAAGCAATAAGTGCACAAAGATTCGTAAGTTACTTATAATCAAAATTTTAACTTCTTTAAATAAATTCCAATGATATATTTAAAATCTCTATATTTATACGAAATTCTGCGTTAAAATGATATAACTAAAATGAGTGAAAATGAAATTTCAACTATTGTAATTGGATTGGCAATTCAAATACACAGAGCGCTTGGGCCTGGCTTATTAGAAAATGCCTATCAAGAATGTTTATTTTATAAAATTAAACAACAAGGTCTTCTGGTTGAAAAGGAAAAACCAATGCCTTTAGTTTTCGAAGAAGTCAAACTCGATTGTGGTTATAGAGTGGATCTACTAATTGAAAACAAATTTATAGTCGAGATAAAAAGTGTTGAATCGCTGACAGTAAATCATCTTGCACAAACTTTAACCTATTTAAAATTAGGAAAATATAAACTCGGTCTGCTCATAAATTTCAATGAAATTTTATTAAAAAATGGAATAAGAAGGGTAATAAATAATTTGTAAGATCTACATCATCAAAACAAAACTCTGCGTTCTCAATGCTAAAAGCAAAAACTCAAATAAAAATCTCTGCAATCTCTGCGAAAATCTCTGTAAACTCTGCGGTAAAAAACATATAAAAATCTAGTAAATAAATCTCAAATATGAAGCAAAGCACAAACCACAGTAAAAAAACCATTAAAATCCCATCTATTAGAACTTTCTAAAAAAATCACGAACTTTGTGGTTTATAGAAATAAACTTTGCGAACTTCGCGGTTCAGAAATAAAAATAATGGCAAAAATACTTACTGGTGTTCAAAGTACAGGAACGCCTCACTTAGGAAACTTATTAGGAGCAATTATTCCAGCGATCGAATTATCTAACAATCCAGCAAACGAATCATTTTTGTTTATAGCTGATTTACATTCGATTACACAAATTAAAGATGGAAAAACATTACGAGAAAACACTTTTAGTGTAGCTGCTACATGGCTGGCTTTCGGATTGGATATTGACCGTGTTACATTTTACAGACAGTCTGATGTAGTACAAACAACTGAGTTGACTTGGTATTTAAGCTGTTTTTTTCCGTTTCAACGCTTGACACTTGCACATTCCTTCAAAGATAAAGCAGATCGTTTAGATGATGTTAATGCTGGACTTTTTACGTATCCGATGTTAATGGCAGCCGATATTTTATTATATGATGCCGAGTTTGTTCCAGTAGGTAAAGACCAATTACAGCATTTAGAAATTACACGTGATGTTGCGGCAAGATTCAACCACCAAATGGGAGAAACTTTTGTGCTTCCAGAAGCTAAAATTCAGGAAGACAGCATGCTGATTCCGGGAACAAACGGTGGAAAAATGAGCAAATCAGCCAATAATTACATTAATATTTTCTTGGATGATAAAGCGCTGCGCAAACAGATTATGAGCATTGAAACGGATAGTACTCCGCTTGAAGCTCCAAAAAATCCTGATACCTGCAATGCCTTTGCTATTTATTCTTTAATGGCAGATGACAGTCAAATTGCCGAAATGAGAGCTAATTATTTAGGTGGAAATTATGGTTACGGCCACGCCAAACAAGCTATTTTTGAATTGATTAGTGAAAAATATAAAACCGAAAGAGAAAAATACAACTACTACATAAACAATCTCGACGAAGTAGATGCGCTTTTGAAAAAAGGTGCTGCCAAAGCATCAGTTATTGCTGATGGCGTTTTAAAAAGAGTTCGTGAGAAACTAGGTTTTTAATACTAAAATTTAAAATATTATAATTATTTAAGAGCCCTATTTAGGCTCTTTTTTTTTGCTAAACATCACTAAGCAAAAAACATTACAATAATTTTATTTAATTTTGAATACATAAAAAATATCTTGTTAAAAAAATAATTCTAAATAAAATGAGTTCATTTTACACCGCTGAGAATGAGTTCTCTAAATTAATTCTTGAATATAATTTTATACCACTTTATTCTATGTGGAATAAAAATACAATTATTCTTTCCCGAAAAATTGGACATCAAAATATTGCCTATTGTCATATTATAATTTCTGCAAATGGTTCAGGAGGTATTTCTGTAAATTTATGGATAGCACCATTAGAATACCCCGACGCCAGATTGGATAGCAATAGTGCCGCTTTTTTAATAAAAATTGGAGAAGAATGGGAAGATAATCCTGATTTCTTACAACTTTGCCAATCTAGAATTATTAATGTTTTTAATGGTCTTGATAAATTTGAAAATACAATAGAACAGGAATTAAATAATCCTTCTCTTCTATCAAATGCACATCAAATTAGAATGAAAAATTATCTTCTTTATTTGGCAGTTTTAAAGCTAATTAAAGAAAGCTTAGAATATCCAGAAATAAAAAAGGAGATTTTGAAAGTAATTGAAAAAAAAGCAAAATCACTTACGAAAATTAATAAAAAAGTTAAGGAGGCAATTATTAATAATCAAGCAAAAGTAAAAGATCCTAAATTATTTCAATTTATAGATGAAAAACAGAGAGCTGTTATTAGCTTATCAGAAACAATAACTGACTATATCTATATAGAATTAGCACTGAAATCATGACTACAGAAGAAGCAATTGAGGAATTAATGTATCAATGCGGCGCTCATACAAATGTAGAAAGTGAGCGATGGCAAAATGGTTTCTTAGGTCATTTGAGGCCATTTCGCGGAAAACTTCGGGAAGAAAATTACCATTTGATCATGCAGGCATTAAGAGTACTCGCTCCAGAAATGGAAAAGGATTTTGTTGACCGAAGAATCATCAGCAGTATTATGGGAATTACTCATTTGGGCAGAATGTGGGCCGTTCATCCTGAAGGAATGCTTCAGAGTAATAAATTGATTTCGAAAGAACAAGTCACACAAATTGATAACTGGTTAATGGATATTTCGTATGCTGCTTATTGTCTTTTAGATGGAGCTGGGACAAAAGAAGCCTTCTGGGATTATGATAACGATACTAAATAATTTAAAAACCCGATTGATGATCCCTTCGGGTTTTTATTTGCTATTCTTTTGAAATCTTGCTTCAGCTGATCGTAATTTTCTTTATAGATGCGGCCAGCCGGAATTGAGTAATTATCAATAATCAATTCGTTGTTTCCTATTGCTTTTACTTCTTTTTGATTGATTAAGAAAGAACGGTGAATCCGTAAAAAACCTTTAGAAAACAGATTCATTTCCAGATCACTAATTTTATATTTTGCCGCAATTTCTTTTTTGCCTTTTAAAACCGCCTTAATGTCATTTCCCTGACTTTCAAAAAATAAGATATCGGTTAATGCAATTTTATGCTGCAGTCCGTTGGATTTCAATATAATGAATTCTTCCTCTTTATTTTCAGGATTTTGTCTTAAAACACGTTCAACCGCTTTAAAGAAACGTTCGAACGTTATGGGTTTCAAAATATAATCGACAGCTTCGAGTTCAAAACCTTCAATCGCAAATTCGCGGTAAGCGGTTGTAAAAATCGTTTTAGGTTTATGATGCAGAGATTTTAAAAAATCAATTCCGTTTAAATCCGGCATATTGATATCTAGAAAAATCAAATCGACAGGATTCTTTTTTAAGAGTTTATAAGCTTCCAAAGCATTCTGTGCAGTTCCAATGACATGCAATTCTTCAATTTTAGAAATATGATTTTCTAATAATTGTACTGCCAACGGCTCATCATCAATTACTATACAATTAATTTTCATTGGCAGGAATTTGTATTTGAACTTTAAAAAACCCGTTTTTATTTTCAATTTCAAACTGACTTTGATCACCGTAGATAATCTTCAGCTGATCTTGAATGATTTTCAATCCAAGACCTTTAGAATCCATATTTTCTTTCGGGATGAATGAGTTTTCAACTTTTAAAACTGTTTTGACCACATTAGTTTCTACGGAAATAAAAATAGAAATTTTCCCAGTATTACAGGCAGCTCCGTGTTTAAAAGCATTTTCAACCAAAGATAAAAACAGCAAAGGCGGAATCTGATTTTCAGACTGGATGTTTTCTGCAATAACCAATTGTAATCTTTCACTATACCTCAGCTTTTCCAATTCTATATAATCTTTGATTACTTTCATTTCTTCCGAAATCAAAACCATTTTTTTATCTGCTTTGTATAAAATATAATCCAGCATATTTGATAGTCGGCTTATGGATTCTGATGTTTTGCTTGAGTTGATTATCGAAAGAGAATAAATGTTGTTTAGTGTATTGAATAAGAAATGCGGATTTAAACGCGTTTTTAAGGCCTTTAATTCTAATTCTGCTTTCTCTTTGAGTAATTGTACAGAATTCTCTTTTTCGTTTCTTAAATCAAGCATAAATGATATCGAAACAAAAATAAAAGATGCAGTCACAATTGGAATAACATAAAAGCAGAATAAATAATTCACATCTGTTATAATATTCCAAACATCGTCTTGTGGTGTTTCAATAAAAAAAGGTTCAGCAATATAGATCGTAAATAATCTATTTAAAACCGAAATTCCATAAATACCCAAGATTGAAGAAACAATAAATACGAAATATCGCTTTCTGTAAAACAACTTTTTGATTAAAATACTGTATGCAAAATTGGCCGCCAGAATCTGAAACAACAAATGCGTGAGATCATACGGAATGATTTGGGAAAACATAGGATTTTTATATTCTGCATAAATTTTGACTTCGCCTATCAAAAAAAAGGCGCACCAAAATATCACTTGGAATATAATCTTCTGTTTTTGAGTATTATTTGAATTTTTAATCATGGTTCAAAAATAAACAATCACAAAGCATATTCTGCCAAATCGTGATGGACAACAATGAATTGAATGTGGATAACCAAAAATGCACTTGAAATTCAATTCATTGCTTTTTACATGAGAATTATTTCCGTTTGAATAAATCAGAAAATAAGATCAAAAAATCAAGTTCTCTTTGTATAAAAAAACAAATGCATACAGTTGCAGAAAAATTTCACGGACTAGATCACTTACGCGCTTTGGCCATTACGATGGTTTTAATATACCACTACCGAATGTTTGCTCATCCGGAATGGGTCGATACTTACGGACGTTTTGGCTGGATGGGTGTAGATTTGTTCTTTGTTCTAAGCGGATTTTTAATTTCAAAACAGCTTTTTCATGAAGTCAATTCGAATGGAAAAATTGGCTTACAAACATTTTTCACAAAACGGTTTTTTAGAATAGTACCGCCTTATGTTGTAACGCTTTCTCTCTATTTTCTATTTCCTTTTTTTAGGGAAAGAGAATCCCTTCCTCCTATTTGGAAATTCATCACTTTTACACAGAATATCGAATTGGATCTTTTCCATTTTGGAACATTCTCCCACGCCTGGTCGCTATGTATTGAAGAGCAGTTTTATCTCTTGTTTCCGTTGGCATTAGCGTTTTTTTTGCATTATAAAAAGTTTAGAATTTTCAACTATTTTTTGGTTCTTTTATTTCTCTTTTCAATAATTCTCAGAGAAATTTCATGGCAGATTTTCGTGGTTCCCAATGTAAACGGCGACGATTTTTGGCGTATTTGGTACATGAAAATTTACTATCCCACCTACACCCGATTAGACGGACTGCTCACAGGAATTGCCATTGCTTATTTTTATGAAAATGCACTTTGGTTTAAAAAATTTATAAACTCAAACGGCAATTATTTATGTCTTGTTGGTATTGCTTTATTAGGTTTTTCAATGTGGATTTGTAACGATCAAACATCACATTTAGCTTCCGTATTAGGATTTACGGCAGTTTCAATTAGTTTTGGTTTGATAGTAATGTCGGCCATTTCAGAATCTTCGTTTTTGTATCGTTTTAAATCCAATTGGAGTGTGCAGCTTGCGGCATTTTCGTATGCAGTTTATCTTTCTCACAAAGGAATTATACATATCGCGCAATCTTTTATTGAGGAAACGTCTTTAGAAAAAGAAAGCAACTTAACGTTCATAATCAGTATCGCAGCTTGTTTAATTACTGGATTGATCTTTAGATATGCAATTGAAAACCCAGCTGCTAAAATCAAAAATTATATTTTAAATCGTAATCATTAACTCATGAAAATCATTATTACTGTTTTTGCAATTTTGTCCTTAAACCTGGTTTCGGCACAAGAATTATCTAAAGATCAAGAAGAAATCCACCAGATTTTAAATTCCTTTATGCACAGCATTATAGCAAAAGATTCTGCTACTTTTAAAAGTTTGTTTTTTGAAGAAAATGTAAACTGGATTGGCGTGATGAAAGAAAAAACGCAAACAAAAAGATTGGTGAAACCTGTCGTAACAAAAAACTATTTTACTAGCAGTTATAAAGCTTTCTTTCAATCAATTATGAAAGATAAAAAGAGCGAGGAGAAATTCGAAAACATTCAAATTCAAAATGATGATGCCATTGCCAGTGTAACTTTCGATTACAGTTTTTGGTCTGAAGATTCAATGACCAACTGGGGAAAAGAATACTGGCAGCTTGTAAAAGCAAATGGACGCTGGAAAATTTCAAGTGTTATTTTTTCTATCGAAATGTCGAAATAGCATTCTCAGCGGGATATTTATTAATTTATAACTTAACTTGCAATCAATTTTACGTAACTTTATAATTATTAATATATTAGAAGTAAAATATGAATAAGTATATTGAAGATTACGATATCCCGCCTTATCTGTTTCAGATTTTAAATATAGCTTTCGGAATACTGTTTATTTTTGTTTTGTACCGATTATTCAAGCATTTCAGAAACAAAAATAAATAACAAAGTCACTCGTTAAATAGCTTCAAAAGTTTTACCTGGAAGAGGGCGAATTACGCCTTTTAATTCCATGTTTAACAGAATACCTGAGATTTTAAATATCGGAAGATTGCATTCTAGAGCAATACTATCAAGCAATTCCTTTCCATTTTTAATAAGAAAATCATAAACCATTTGTTCATCAGGTTCTAGTTCCACGAACAACTGTTTCTGAACTGCTTTGGATTTCTTTTCAAGATCCCAATTTAAAACGTATACGAGATCTGCCGCAGATGTTAATACATTTGCTTTCTGAGTTTTAATAAGATCGTTGCAGCCTTGGCTGTATTTATCGGTAACTCTTCCGGGAACCGCAAAAACATCTCGGTTATAATCGTTTGCTAGATTTGCTGTTATGAGCGAACCGCCTTTATCAGCCGATTCAATTACAATTGTGGCTTCACTAATACCTGCAACAATACGATTTCTGCGCACGAAATTCTCTCTATCGGGCTGAGATGTACTCCAGAATTCGGTTATAAAACCACCATTCTCTTCCATTTTTGCCATATACTTTTTATGGTTCTTGGGATATATCTGATTAAGTCCATGTGCGAGAACACCAACCGTTTGCAGATTATATTCCATAGCCAGCTGATGCGCCATTATATCTACTCCATAAGCAAAACCACTGATTATAACTGGATCAAGCGGTACTAAATCTTCAATAAACTTTCGGCAAAACTCAATTCCGTAAGAAGTAATTTGGCGTGTACCAACAATGCTGATGGTTTTTCGGTTTTTGAGATCGATATTTCCTGCAGTAAAAATTAAGACTGGCGAATCTATACAATGCTTCAATCTTTCGGGATATATATCATCTTGAAAATAAGATACTTGAATATTATTCGATTGAATGAATTTCAGTTCTTTATCGGCTTTTTCAAAAATACTTTTGTCTTTCAGATTGTTTACAAGTGCTGATCCAATTCCATCAATAGCAGCAATTTTATTCAAACCGGTTTTAAAAATAGATTCGGCACTGCCGCAGTTTGTGATCAGCTTTTTAGCTATAATATCTCCCACTCCTTCTACCTTCATTAAGGCTAATAAATAAAATAAATCCTGATCTGACATTTCTTTAAAATATTATGTAAAATAGAAACGAAAACTATTTTCTTTTTGAGGTGCAAATATCATTAAAACAAAGTAATTTCCTAATAAATATTACATTTTTAAAAAATTGAATAGTGCAATTTTGAATAACTCTTATTTTAAATTATTGAAAATTAATTATCTATAAAAAATCGTGAATTGTTAATAAAAATTGTGAATAAATTTTTGATAACTATATTCATTCTCTAACTTTGCTGATATGAAAATCGAGACTTACATAGCACAGTTATTATATCGTTACCAGTGTGTAACGGTTCCAGGGTTTGGAGCATTTTTAACCGAAATTCAATCAGCTCAGCTGAATGAAAGCACTAATTCGTTTTTTCCACCCAAAAAATTAATTTCATTTAACAGCCGTTTAAAAAACAATGACGGACTGCTGGCAAATCATGTTGCGCAAGCAGAAGGTATATCGTACGGTACTGCTGTAAATGCCATTGCAAATGAAGTGACAAACTGGAAAAAAACGCTGGAAGAAAATGGCGTAATAAGTCTTAAAAACATTGGTGATATTCGTTTGAATTATGAGAACAATTTCATCTTTACACCAAACGATCAAACCAACTATTTGACAAGTTCATTCGGGTTAAGTCCGTTTGTTTCTCCGCTCGTTAAGAAAGAAATTTTCGAGAAAAAGATAGAACAGATTGCCGAGAAAAAACCAGTTCCTTTATACGAAAATGAGGAAACAAAATCATCTGGTTCATTCTTGAAATATGCAGCGATTTTAGTTTTAGGTCTTGGAATTACGGGAAGCATTGGATATCCATTATATCAAAATCAAATTGCTACACAAACACTTGTGGTAGAAGGAGCGGTTCAAAAGAAAGTTCAGAACAAAATTCAGGAAGCTACTTTTTTTATTCAAAATCCTCTTCCAGCAGTAAATATGGCTGTGGATTCTGCTAAAACAGAAACCGTTGAAGAGAAAAAAATGCCGTATCACATTATGGCTGGCGCCTTTAGAAGTGAAGCCAATGCCAGAAAAGCATATAACCAATTGATAAAAGATGGTTATCAGGCAAGAATGCTGGGCGAAAATAAACACGGATTATTCCCGGTTTTATACGGAAGTTACGCCACAATGTCTGAAGCTGAAAAAGCACAAAAAGAAATACAAAAAGGCGAAAATCCAGACGCATGGATTTTGGTTGAAAATCTATAAAATCAAAAAAATTATAAAAAAAAGCGATTCAAATGAATCGCTTTTTTTATGTTTAACGTGGAACAATTTTCGCATTTTGAGCAAGAATCTCCTTTTTGTTCTGATAGATAGTTAATGTTGCAGGAGGGGCATCAGATGTGCCTAAAACGATAATATAGCATTCGTAAACATAAGCTCCTTTTTTAAATTCGAACTTACCGTTTCCTCCGCTGCCGTCAGCAGTCCATTTTCCATTGGTAATAATCAAATCAGGCTTTTCACTCATTCCTTTTTTAATTGACCATGACGCATAACGGTAATTTTGGTTTCCTAAATCATCAATCCTGATTCTAAATTTAGACGTTTCCAGAATATAAACTGGCTCTTTAAACTTAGCAATACTAGAATGTAATTTGTTTTTTTGCGAAGAAATCAGTTTTGCTTTTAAATCCTTCTCATACTTTGATTCATAATTGATAGTTTTCAGTTTTCCATCGGTGTCAAACCAAATGGTTCCATTATTGAGCATAATACCGCGCCAGCCCACTTCTGACCAATCTTTATCGATATTTGAAGATGAGATTTCTTTCTTCAAATTTGCATCAAAAATTTGAGAATAACGTTTTATAAATTCTGCTTTATTTTTGACAGATGGTATTGGGTTTTCACGATGCAAAGGATAAGAAATGTTATTGGCAATAGCCTCTTTCCTATCGTTTTTAACATCGTCGATAAATGTTTTCAAGAACTTTTTATATTCTGGTTTCAGATCCTGGCTGAAAGTATTTTGAATACAAAGAATTAAGAATAAAATATATACTAGCTTTTTCATAATTTTCTATTTTACATAATGTTTTTATAAACGGATTCAAAATTTTGAATCCCATTCTAAAATACAAAATTCAAAAATGAAAATGAAACAAAATTAATTTATACTGGCTTTGAACATCTTAAGTTCATCCCATGTAAATTCGTCACCATATTTTTCTTTTAGAGGTGCCAGAGATTCTTCCTGATAAAACTGGAATGCTTCACGAAGAGCAAGGATTTTATCATACGAAAGCACATCTGAAATATCTACTTTCTTCGCCTGAATGAGTTTTATAAAATGGGTTTCCACCGTCTGCACGGTTAATTTTCTAATACGTGCAATGTCATCAATTGAATTTTTCTGTAACCAGAGTTCGTGCGTTTCTTCGACAGTAGTCTTTTTTGGGCCTTTTTCGGCTGTTTTATCAGCTTTTTTGGCAGTATACCTGCTGAGAGGTTCTTCCACGTGAAACATATCCGTATTGGCGCTTTTTTGCTCGTCTCTAATTTTCGAAATCTTATCAGATTTATAATTTTTTATGGCTGGAGAAGATAAACTGTCTTTGTTAATGGTTTCACGGGAAACCACAATATCCATCAAAAGTCTGGCTTTCATTAACCGCAAAACAGCCTGCGTCTGCAGGTCATCTAAAAATGCTAATTCTTCGTAGAATTCTTTAACTTTTTTAAACTTCTGAATTTCAGCCATTTTATTCAAAATATCAGTAACCAATTTATCCATCGGTTTAAAGAAATAATCGTAGGCTGCCTCTACCCTTTCTTTTACAAACACCAAATCAACGGTTTCTCCACTAAAAATCTTATTGAGCTGCGCAATAAATTTTTGAGCTGGATTTACAAGCTGTTCAATAGAATCTAAGCGTTTATGAGCCCAGATCGAATGTTTTGATTTTTCAGATCCTGTCGCATTTTCATTATAACTAAAACGATGATTTCGCCATTCTTGTGCAAGATCTGTCCAGTTGAAACTGTCTATCAAATACTTATGAATAAAATTTTTGGTTTCGAAGTGAAGGGAATTTTTAAGATCGTTTTCGTTTGCCTTGTTCAGAGCATAGTCCATTACATCTTGATCATTTGAAAGTCCATTCATCTGCATTGCAGAAAGCAAAATAAGCCCATTTAAGGACGTTAAACGAGAAAGTGCTACATAGGCTTGCCCCGGAAGGAAAACTTGCGATACATCGAGCGCAGCTTTTTCAAAAGTTAATCCCTGACTTTTATGAACCGTAATTGCCCACGCCAATTTGATTGGATAATGCGCAAATGTACCTAAAACCTCTTCTTCAATGTCTTTTGTAAGTTCATTTACTTTGTAACGGATGTTTTTCCACTCGTATTTTTCAACTTCTATGGTTTTATTTTCTTCTGGAAAGTGAACAAAGATTTCTTGATCAGAAAGTGATTTTATAACGCCCATTTTTCCGTTGAAATATCGTTTTTCAAATGATAAATCGTTCTTAACAAACATTACCTGTGCTCCTACTTTGAGTTTCAGGTTTTCTTCAACTGGATAAATTTTTTCAGGAAAATCACCCACAACAAATGGCAGAAAAGTAAATTCATTTCCGCTCAGATCATTGATTGCCTGTTCGTTAATAGTATCTGCTTTTGCATTATGAGTTGTTAAAGTTATGTATCCCGGATTCAATTTTAAATCAAAATCTGGTTTTACATATTGGTTTAAAACCTCGATATCTTCTTTACTGATCTGATTGTTTCGAAGGTTGTTCAAAACCGAAATAAAAACATCATCACTCTGGCGGTAAATCTTTGATAATTCGATATATAACGGTGGATTCTGTTGTACTACATGCGAATGAAAAAAAAATTTTCCTTTGTAATAATTTCGCAGTGTTCGCCACTCTTCATCACGAATTACGGGCGGAAGCTGCAATAAATCTCCAATAAAAAGCACCTGAACACCTCCAAAAGCTCTCGTATCTCTACGAACGGTCTGCATCATAAAATCGATAGCGTCCAGCAGATCAGCGCGCAGCATACTGACTTCATCAATGACCAAAAGCTCCATATTTCGAATCACATTTCGCTTTACATTGTTCATTTTGAAATGTCTGCGAAGTGATTCTTTGTTTTCAAATTTTACGGTTTCAGTAAACTGAGAACTGTCTTGATAACTGGGAATAAAGGCTGAAAATGGCAGCTGAAACATCGAATGTATCGTTACACCTCCTGCATTTAATGCCGCAATACCTGTAGGTGCTACAACAACTGTATTTTTGTGTGTAGTGGCAATAATTTCGCGCAATAAAGTAGTTTTTCCTGTACCGGCTTTTCCAGTCAAGAAGATCGATTTTTGCGTCTGATTTATGAATTGTAAGGTGTAAGCAGCTGCTTCAGAAACGTTTTGCATTATGCAGATATTAAACGTCAAAAATATCGCATTTTTATAAAAGAAAAAAACCTAAATCAGCAAGTGATTTAGGTTTTTCCAATTTTAGTTTTAGTTAGTTTGGCATTTTTTATTTTTTAGCCTCTTCTTTTGCTGCTGGTTTTTCTTCAGCTTTTGGAGAAGCTTTGTATTTGTCATTCAAAGCTTTAATAACCTCTTTTGTGATGTCATATTTATCTTCAGCATACAATACAGTTGCTGCATCACCAGTACCATAGATGTATGCATAACCGTTTTTCTTACCGTATTCTTTGATGAATTTTTTAACTCCGCTTATCAAAGAGTCCATTTCAACACCACTTTCCTGCTGTAATTGCTGTGATAATTGTTGTTGAGCGTATCCTAACTGCTGCTCTCTTTTTTGTAATTCAGCACCTCTTTGTTGTGCCCATTGCTGGCCATTTGCCTGCGCCTGACTTTGAAAATTAGCAGCATCTTGTTTAAAACGATTAATTTCAGCTTGCAATTGTCTACCTTTTTCTTCTGCCTGAGCTTTGTATTTGGCTTCAACATCTTTTGCCTCAGTGTATTCTTTCATTAAAAGTGAAGTATCGATATAAGCTGTTTTTACTTCCTTAACTTCTGCCGTCTTATTACACGAAACAGCCAAAATTGAAAGTCCGATAATTACTAATGCTTTTTTCATTTTCTAAATTTCTATTTTTTTATGTATTGAAGACAAAAATATAAAAAAATAAATAGGATCGACATAAAGTTTAAAAAATGCTGGAATTTTAGCATATTAGTTTTTTTTATGGATCATATTTATTCTATAATCTATCATTATTAAAAATGGCTTTCATATCTTTTCTTAAAACAATCTTCTCAAAAAAGGAATATAAACTCACCATTTTATCTAATATAATGCTTTAAAAACGCTTATTTTGAGTTTTTATTACTTTTGAAGTACAAAAGTTAGATGAAAGGTATTTTCTCTCTAAAATTTGAAAATTTTATCTGATTGCTTAAAAAAATTCAGCCATTTAAATTTTGGGAAGCATATTTTAAATTTTCAAAAATTACCACATAAAAATTCAATCTTAAAATAAATTTTCATTTTTCGAAGTTGGAAAAATTGAAAATTAAAAAACGAATAAATCCTTAAAAATTTGAGAAAAAATGAACCATTTTTCAAGTATTAGTTTTCTTTATCGCTACTCGATTAACTATAAAACAACCCTATAAAAAGTGACTTTAATAGCTTTTATTAGAGCGGTTTTCTCAGAAAAGACAATACAAACCCTCAATAACACGAAAAAAGCGCCTTAAAAGCGCTTATTTTACGTTTTATTTGTTTTTTAAGACATAAATGTGTGACGAATACTCTTTTGTACTCGAAGCTTTCATATTTGATTTTAAACCAACAAAAAATGCTTTGACAAAATTCATTTTTCCGGTTTTATATTTTTCAGATAAAAGACTCACGTAAAAAGAATCAAATTTCATGGGAAGTATTTTTTCTAATTTCATATCGACTTTTTCAAAAAGCGACTGAATGGCTTTTTTTGAAAAATGCCAAAAGTGAATCGGCACATCAAAAGCGGCCCAAAATTCTCCGTAATGTTTTGCGTCGTACGATTTGAAATTTGGAACCGCAACAATTAATGTTCCAGTTGGTTTTAAAAGTCGCTTCAATTCCTGGATTTGTAATTCTAAATTTGGGACGTGTTCCAAAACATGCCACATCGTAATTACGTCAAAAGAATTATTTTCAAGTTCACTGGTTTCTTCCACAAATGAAATTCCTTTTTGCTTTGCAATATTTTTTGCTCGGTCGCTTGGTTCAATTCCAAAAGTTTCCCAACCGTCATTTTTTGCCGTCAATAAAAAATCTCCTGTTCCAGCTCCAATGTCTAAAATTTTTCCTTTTTGAGATTGTTCGGAATTAATTAAATTCAATTTATTTTTTAAAGCAATACTTTTTACAAAATGATATGCTTTTTCAAAAACGGAACGTTTGTTATCTGTGTGTGAAATATAATCTTCGCTTTCGTAATATCTTCCTAAATTTTCTAATTCCGGCTGCGGAGAAGTAATCAGCATATCCAAATTTTCATCATAGTACAAATCGAAAATTTCTTTTGAAACAGAATGGTCTTTTACAGTAAGAAAATGTTTTTTGTTTAAAACGTCCATTTTTAAATTCTAGTTATTTTTTGGTTTAATTGTATAACAAATCCTAAAAGCGAAAATTTTCATTTTTAGGATTTCTATTCTATATTTTTTATTCTTCCAATTTATTTTTGAAAACCGAGATTATTAAATTTTTAAAATAGTTTCACGTGGAACATTTTTAGTTTCAGTCGCAGTTTTAAGTTTACAGTAAAACTATGATTGAAAACTGCGACTGTCTATTCTTTTATCTTCCCATATAAATCAAAAGCACGGAAATATCACTTGGTGATACACCGCTGATTCTTGATGCTTGTGAAATTGTAACTGGCCGAATTTTACTTAATTTTTGTTTCGCTTCAATCGACATTGATTTGATTTTATGGTAATCGAAATTCTCTGGAATTTTTACTTCCTCTAAACGATTTAGTTTATCAGCATTATTTCTTTCCTTTTCGATATATCCAGAATACTTAACTTGAATTACGGCTTGCTCTACAATTTCTTCGTCAAGATTATTTTCTTTGATGTATGCATCTACTTTTTCAAATTTCAACATATCCTCCAATTCGATCTGTGGACGTGAGAAAACTTTAAACATTTTATCTCCTTGTGAAATTGGTGCCGATTCTTTCTCAACTAAAATTGGATTTGTTTCGGCAACCGTAACACTTGTTTCTTTAAAGAACGCAACCATCTTTTCAGATTCATTTAATTTGTGTTCCATTCTTCGCATTCTTTCTTCAGAAGCTAAACCAATTTCATACGACATTGGCGTCAATCTGAAATCGGCATTATCTTGACGCAACAATGTTCTATATTCTGCTCTTGATGTAAACATACGATACGGCTCTTCTGTTCCCTTCGTAATTAAGTCGTCAATCAAAACTCCAATATAGGCTTCATCACGTTTTAAAATCAAAGGCGATTTTTCATGCACTTTTAAATGCGCATTTATTCCGGCCATCAAACCTTGCGAAGCTGCTTCTTCATATCCTGTTGTTCCATTAATCTGTCCGGCAAAATATAAACCTTCAACTAACTTTGTTTCCAAAGTATGTTTCAATTGTGTCGGCGGAAAATAATCATATTCTATTGCATAACCCGGACGAAGAAATTTTACATTTTCAAAACCGGCAACCGAACGCAAAGCTTTAAACTGAATATCCTCTGGAAGCGAAGTTGAAAATCCGTTTACATACACTTCACAAGTTTTCCATCCTTCCGGTTCAACAAAAAGCTGGTGGCGTTCTTTATCAGCAAAACGATTAATTTTATCTTCAATCGATGGGCAGTATCTCGGACCTAAACTTTTTATCCTTCCGTTGAACATTGGCGAACGATCAAAACCTTCTCTCAAAATATCGTGAACATTCAATGACGTATACGTCATATGACAAGAACGTTGAAGCGTTAACGGAACCGTTAAATCCGAATAAGAAAACTTATCCGGTTTTGCATCTCCTTTTTCTTCGTTCATTTTCGAATAATCCAAAGAACGACCATCGACTCTTGGAGGCGTTCCTGTTTTCATTCTTCCCGCTTCAAATCCTGCTGCGATCAAATCTTCGGTAATTCCGGTTGCAGCACTTTCTCCTGCTCTTCCTCCACCGAATTGTTTTTCTCCAATATGGATCAAACCATTCAAAAAAGTTCCGTTTGTCAAGACCACCGATTTCGAACGAATCTCAACTCCAAGTGAAGTTCTGATTCCTTTTATTTTTCCGTTTTCGATAATCAACCCTTTTACCATCTCTTGGTAGAAATCCAAATTTGGAGTTCCCTCCAACATCATTCTCCATTCTTCTGCAAAACGCATTCTGTCACTTTGAACTCTTGGCGACCACATTGCAGGTCCTTTTGATTTGTTCAGCATCTTGAACTGAATTGCAGTTCGATCTGAAACAATTCCGGAGTATCCACCAAGCGCATCAATCTCACGAACGATTTGTCCTTTTGCAATTCCACCCATCGCAGGATTACAAGACATTTGTGCAATGTTTTGCAAACTCATTGTAACCATCAAAGTTTTGGAACCCAAATTTGCTGCCGCTGCCGCGGCCTCGGAACCGGCATGACCGGCACCCACAACAATAACATCGTATTCTTCTAAAAACATTTTTGTTTTATTTTTTCTCCGAAAATCGTTCTACGAACGTTTCAGAATTACTTTTTCTTTTCTGTTCCACGTGGAACCAAATATTCTAAACTCCAATTTAAAAACTCCAAATTCCAAAACAAATATGTTTCACGTGGAACTTTTCACTTCCTTTTCAACTCTCAAATAACTTTTTCAGCATATCTCAATAAATCAAACGAAGCTCTTTTTACATGCAAAATGTTTCACGTGGAACACAGTTTTAAAAGAATTAAAATTTCAAAACTTAAGCTCTTTACTATAAAATCGTTTCACGTGGAACAGCTCAAAACTTTTAAAATCGAAGAACTTCTGATTCAAAATCAAACGTTCCACGTGGAACGTTTTACATCAAGCTATCAAGAAATCACTTTAGATTGTTTCACGTGGAACATGAATATTTTTCATCTAATCTAAAAAACGTTTCACGTGGAACACGTTTGTTTTAATTATTTAAGATGTTTAATTATTGTTCCACGTGAAACATGCTAATCTTTTCATCTTCTTTTGAACGCATTAATTCTGCATCTTTATCTGATTTATCTTTATATCCACAATAGTGTAATATACCATGCGCAAGAACTCGCTTTAATTCTTCTTCAAAAGAAACATTAAAATCCTTAGCATTATCTTCTACTCTTTCTACAGAAACAAAAATATCTCCGCTGATTTCATTACCAACTGTATAATCAAAACTGATAATATCAGTAAGTGTGTCGTGATTTAAATACTCTACATTTATTTTATGCAGGTATTCATCATCACAAAATATATAATTGATTTCTCCCTCGTTCTTCTTTTCAGAAACAATTACTGCACTTAACCAATCGTTATAGGCTTGTTCGTTTTCTAAAGTAAACTCGGTTTCGTAATTAAAGTTTATCATTTTGTGTTAAAATATTCTTGAACTTTTTGATTAAAATTTGAGCGCAAAGGTAGCGATTGTCTATTTAAAATTTCTACACTATTTAAATATTCAGTTAATGAGCTTGGTAACGCATTTGATTTATTAGAAAACTCAGTCTTATTTGTTTCAGATTGACGCTTCGTATCTTGGCCTTGTTCTTGAACTGCATTGTTTAATTTCCATAACTCCTGTTGAATATTTAAAATTCTCTGCAAGTTTTCATTCTTAAAACCTTTATTCAAAATTTGTTTTTCTGAAGCTTTCATCTGTTCAATAACAGGTCTGCCTTGTGCATCTAATCCTTTTTTAGATAATTCCTTTTGTAATGCTTCACGAAGTTTTACCTGTTCTTTGTAAATCTCCATAATCTTTTCAGCATCTCCTTCTCCATCCTCATCTTCATTTCCGTCATTGCCTTTACCTCCATTTTTATTTCCCTGACCATTTTTACCTTGTCCGTCTTTACCCTCTTTACCAGATTCTCCTTTTCCGTTTCCATCTTTACCCTGACCATTCTGGTTACCTTGTCCTGGTTTTCCTTCTCCGCTTCTTCCCTGCTGTCCACTTCCAGGTTTATCGCCAGGCTTCATTCCTTCTTTCATTTTATCAGCCAGACCTTTTTGTTTTTGAATAATATCCGGTAACTGCATTCCTTGTCCATCCACTGGTTTTGGTTTTCCTGTTCCCGGTTTAGACATTTGCATCTGCATATTATTTAAAAGATCACTTAAAAAATCTGCTAATTTATTTGCTGATGATACCGCATATTGCTGATGAGAAACTCCTTTTGGTATTTGTACTTCGGTTAAAACTTCAATTGCTTTGTCCATATTATATTGTACGTTTCCAATTTCCTTAGTTACATCTTCTGCAATTTTTGGATTTCTAAGTGACATTGCAAACAAGCTGTCATCAACATGTCTGAATTGTTGTTTTAAATTCTGCTGTATTTTTATGTTTTTAGTAAAGGCCGAAGAACCTAATTTCATCGATTTAAATTGTTTCATTACATCTTCCTGAGACAATGAAAATGCCAAAAGGTTATCCAAAATCTGACGAAGCATCGCAACATCTTCTTCTAATTGTTCCTGTTCTCCACCTTCCATACTCGAACTCATTTCCCGAGACATGCTCTTCATTTTCTTTGAAGCGCTCTTTTGTTTCTGTTTTGCCGAAGAAGAATTGTTTTTACTTAACTCTTCTGAGGCTTTATTCAAATCATTTTTTACCTCTTTTTCTTTTGAAGCATCTGATGGAATATCCAAAGGAGCTTTTAAACTTTTGTTCTCGTCTTTTAAATCTTTAAGATCTTCCTGAATTTTATCGAATGATTTATTGATATCATCCTGCTTCTCTTTGGTATTTTCTTTGTCTTTATTAGATAACTGTTCCTGTTGTTCTGACAGTTTATTTAATTTCTCAGCAACTTGTTCTGCTTTCTTTTCTACATAAAAACGTTTCGTTAATTCAACTAATTGTTCTAAATTACGAGATTGGTTTTTACTGATTTGTTTGAACTTTTCCATCTTATCAAACAGTTCTTCGCTGTTCAATTTGTCGTTTAGGTTCTTTAGTTCATCTAATAGTTTTTGATTTTTCTCTAAATCTTTCTCCGCATTATCTAAACGTTTTTGTAAATCATCAGCCGTTTTATCCTTTTTCTCAGAGCTGTATTTATCTAGATTCTTATTCATTTTTTCAGCAAACTGTTTCATCATTTCGTCTTGTTGTTTCTGACGTTTGATAAAATCATTTACTTTCTGCTGATCTTTGAACTCTAAATTATCTTTTTCTTTTCCTGTATTTTTCAGTTTATCCATTTCAGAAAATTGCTTTTCTTGATTTTTTAATGACTTCGATAAACTGTTTATGTTAGCATTTTGCTGTTGCAATTCTGCATCCTGAATTTCATCTGTAGTAGAAACCCGATCTGAAAATGTAGAAGATTTTGTACTCTTGAATCCATGCAAAGCATCGTTATCAAAAATCTCAAAATAGTATTCATAAGATACTCCTTCCTGAACAGCAAGGTTGCTTGGGAAGTTAAAAACAAACTGATCGAACACCGCCTGCTTTACAGGAATGGTTCCGCGTTTTGCAGTTTGTGGTTTGTTACGTTCGTAATATACTATCTGTAATTTTGATAAACCGTAGTCATCACCCAGTCTTCCTAAAACATAATTCTTATCTAATTTTAAACTATCTGGAGCTGGCGAAACGGTAATTGTTGGATGCTGATCTTTGATGACAGACAGCTGATAATCTAATTTTTCGTAGTTTTTGACCTTATTATTTGAAGTAAGAATTTGATATTCTGTGTTTTGAACTATATTTTTAGCCAGTTTAAATTCGTTTTCATCCTTTTTAAAGTTAAAAGTTGAGTGCTGATCCTTCCAAACTACCTCTTGAGTTGACTGTGTATTCATTCTCCAGGTTACAGTTGTCCCTTCTGGAACGATAGCATTTCCTGTTCCCTGAATAATTTCTGATTTCTTTTTTAGGTAAGATGGAAAGTTTAAGATCATTTCGAAGTTGGCAATTGAAGGAACAGTTATCACTTTCAATTCGTATTCATTTGATGAAACTGAATTTCCTTCAAAAGAAAAAGCAACATTCGAAGTTGGTTTTTCAATCTTGAATTCGAACTTTCCAGTTTGCGAAGATTCCATAAAATAGCTTTCATTGCCAATATGGATCATGACATTTTCGGGAACAATATTTCCTTCTGTTTCTACTTTTACAATAAAATCTTTGTTTTGCTCGGTCTGCAAATTGTCATTTAAAACCACAAATTTGAAAGGAGCCGGCGGTAAAAATGAAGCATTAAAATGAACTACTCTATTAAAACTCTGCGAAATTATATTGCTGTTTCCAGAGATAAAAAACACAGCAAACAACAAAACCGGAATCAAAGCCAATGGCAAGTACTTCTTATTTGATTTAAAATTAATCGCATTCCCAAACGGAATTGGCTGTAAAGAATTTGCTTTTTGCTCAATTGAAGCCAGCATTAATTCTGAACTTTCAGCAGAATTTTCATTTGAAGAAAGCTGCAGAAAGTTAGTCAGCTTATCGCTTACTTCTGTAAAATGATTTCCAATAATGGCTGAAGCCTGATTGTAATCAATTCCTTTTTGAAGTTTGAATAGTTTAAAAATTGGAAATAATATAAATCGGAACAGCAAGAAAACTTCGACTGCAATAAATAACCAAAATAAAAGTGTTCTTCCTATGGGTTTCAGCCATAGAAAATATTCCACAAAAAGTGTAAATAAAAAATATAAAAGACCAAAACCAATAAAAAGAAGTGCTCCTTTTATTAGTTCATTCATATAATATTTCTTTATAAATCCTTCTAACTTCTGATATATTGCAGATGATGTTTTCAAAATAAAATCTCTTTTAATTATAACCTATAAAAGTAGTAATTATTAATTAGATAATGATCAATTAGAAAATTAGTCAATTAAGCTTAACACAACGTATTATCTAATTTTCTCATTACCGAATTTTCTAATTGAGAGTTGTATCTTTGCATCAAAATTTATACAAATGTCAAAGCAAGTTCGTGTGCGTTTTGCACCAAGTCCAACAGGACCATTACATATTGGTGGTGTTCGTACTGCCCTATTTAATTATCTATTTGCAAAAAAACATAATGGTGTTTTTTATCTGAGAATTGAAGATACAGATCAGACTCGTTTCGTACCAGGTGCCGAAGAATACATCATGGAAGCATTAGAATGGTTAGGAATTTCTCCTGAAGAAACTGTTGGGAAAAATGAAAAATTTGGTCCGTACAGACAAAGTGATCGTAAAGATTTATATCAAAAATATGCCGATCAACTGATTAATTCTGGTTGGGCCTATTATGCTTTTGATACTCCTGAAGCATTAGATGCTCATAGAAAACAGCACGAAGCTGAAGGAAAAACATTTATATACAATCATCATAATCGCGAAAAGTTAGATACTTCTTTAGTAATTTCTCCTGAAGAAGTTTCTAAAAGAATTGCAAATGGAGAACATTATGTGATTCGTTTTAAAACTCCGGTTGATGAAACTTTGCATTTGAAAGATATTATTCGCGGTGATGTTAAGTTCGAAACTAACTTACTTGATGATAAAGTTTTGTTCAAAAGTGATGGAATGCCAACGTACCATTTGGCCAATATTGTGGATGATCATTTAATGGAAACTTCACATGTAATTCGTGGTGAAGAATGGCTGCCATCGATGCCACTTCACGTTTTATTATACAGAGCTTTTGGCTGGGATGCTCCAGAATTTGCACACTTACCATTAATTCTGAAACCAATTGGAAACGGAAAATTATCTAAAAGAGATGGTGACAAATTAGGATTTCCTGTATTTCCTTTAGAATGGAAAACAGAAGAAGGTGTTTCATCTGGTTACAGAGAGAAAGGATTTTTCCCAGAAGCGGTTGTAAATTTCCTAGCTTTATTAGGATGGAATGACGGAACTGACAAAGAATTATTTTCTCTTGAAGAATTGGTTGAAGCTTTTGACTTGAACAGAGTTCATAAAGCGGGAGCAAAATTTGATCCTGAAAAGAACAAATGGTTCAATCATCAATATTTAATCAAACAAAATGATGAAGATTTAGCAAAAAGCTTCTCTCCTATTTTAGAAGAAAAAAGCTTCTCAACTTCGCTTGAAGTGACAACTCGTATAGTTTCTTTGATTAAAGAAAGAGCACATTTCGTCTCTGATTTTTGGGATTTAACGGATTTCTTTTTCCAGGCACCAACTGCTTATGATGAAAAAGCAAGTAAAAATTGGAAGGAAGAAACACCAGCTTTAATGCAGGAATTGATTTCTGTTTTAGAAAATATTGAAGATTTTACTTCTGCAAATATTGAAGCAGTGGTGAAAGATTGGTTAACCAAAAACGAAATTGGAATGGGTAAAGTGATGCAGCCTTTCCGTTTAAGTTTGGTGGGAGCACTTAAAGGTCCTCACCTATTTGACATTGTAGAAATCATTGGAAAAACAGAAACTATTTCTAGAATTCAAAAAGCTATATCAACTTTATAAAATAATTTACCATTAAGATATTAAGAAAATTAAACTCGACTTGATGGTAAAAAAAGTTTTTAGGTTCATAAGCTTAGCTTAATTATCTTGACAAAGCTTGACTTAATTTACTTAATGCCTAATGGTAAAAAAAATGAAACGCTAAGAAACATCAACAAAATGTTCTTTGCGTTTTTTTAATATTTGATAATTTTAATTTAGAAGAATTTTCGTAATTTACCAAAATCATAAATATAAATTAAAACAACCATGGGTACAGCATTTATTATCTTATTAGTATTCGCATTTTTTATTTTCATGTCTTCATTTTTTACTGTAAAGCAACAATCTTCAGTAATTATCGAGCGATTTGGAAAATTTCAAAGTGTTAGAAATTCAGGACTACAATTAAAAATTCCAATTGTTGACAGAATTGCAGGACGTGTAAATCTTAAAATTCAACAACTTGATGTTATCATCGAAACCAAAACAAGAGACAACGTTTTTATAAAAATGAAAGTTTCTGTTCAGTTTAAAGTAATTCAGGAAAAAGTATATGAAGCTTTTTATAAATTAGAATATCCTCATGATCAGATCACTTCTTATGTATTTGATGTGGTTCGTGCCGAAGTTCCAAAACTAAAATTGGATGATGTTTTTGAAAGAAAAGATGACATCGCAGTTGCAGTAAAACGTGAATTGAACGAAGCAATGTCTACTTATGGATATGATATTATCAATACTTTGGTTACCGATATTGATCCGGACATTCAGGTAAAAAATGCAATGAACAGAATCAACGCTGCTGATAGAGAAAAAACTGCAGCAGAATTTGAAGCAGAAAGTTCAAGAATTAGAATTGTTGCAAAAGCAAAAGCTGAAGCAGAAAGTAAACGTTTACAAGGTCAAGGTATTGCAGATCAGCGTCGTGAAATTGCAAGAGGTCTTGTAGAAAGTGTTGAAGTTTTGAACAATGTTGGAATTAATTCTCAGGAAGCTTCTGCCCTAATTGTAGTTACGCAGCATTATGATACATTACAAGCCATTGGTGCCGATGCAAATTCTAACTTAATCTTACTTCCAAATTCTCCACAAGCCGGAAGTGATATGTTGAATAATATGGTAGCTTCTTTTTCAGCATCAAACCAGGTTGGTGAAATGATGAAAAAGCACAGTAAAAAAATAGAAAAACCAAAACCTATTCAGCCTCAATCTGGATATGAAGATGACATTCAACCAGATGTGCAGCAATAATGACAAAATAAAAAAAGAGGCTTAACTGCCTCTTTTTTTATTTATAAACCAATTGATTATAAAGGGAATAATTGATTGTAAAATTTCTGGATATGATTTCTTAACATAATCTGTATAAGATGAAACAAATCCATTAACTAAATTTTGTGGTGTAATGCTGTCTTTGGTTTTCTGAAAACTTAAAACCAATTTCTGATAATTGATCTCTTTTTCCAACTTCAGGATTTCTAAGTCTCTTTCAATTTCCGCATAAGATGAGTATTTTTTCTTCTCCATAATCCTTAATCATTAAAAAATATTTCTGAAAATTTCTCTAAAATTGGGCCTTCGACCATCTTATCTTTTATAAAGAAAAGTAAAATAGTAAATACTAAATAGATCCCTCCAACTGTTAAAAATCCAAGTGCATTACTTTCAAATAAAGAACCAAATGCATAAGCAGCTGCAAAAGATCCAAAAATCATTACCATACTAAAACATAATAAAATCAACGTAAACTTAAATATTAAAGTTGTTGACTTCATTGCTACTTTAAAACCCCATAATTTATAATAAGCTAAATGACTATCTATGTAGACTTTTGTTTGTTCCTGAATTTTTTCGGTGTTTTCTTTTAATTCTTCGAAAGCCATAATTGGAATTTAAAAAAATAAAAAAGCACAAAACTTCCTTATAAAAATAAGCAAGTAATGTGCTATTTATGATTATTATTATTTTTGAAGTTTAGCGTTTTGTGCTTTTAAATCAGCTAATTTAGATTCCAAAAAAGTGATCACTTCTTCTGTTTTGTAACTAACATTTGACAGTAATTCTGTTAATGTTCCATCAAGATTTTGAGTTGCACTTGTAAACTTTTCACGAAGAACTTCAGAACTAGCATCAAAAGAATCTTTTATATTATGTTTCGCATCATCAATACCTTCCTTAATTTTTGCTCGAGTTTTAGATCCTTTATCTGGAGCAAATAAAATTCCGATTGCCGCTCCCGCAGCTGCTGCAGCTAAAATGGCTGCTGCTGTATTTAAGTTCTTAGACATGATATTACAATTTTAAATTATTAATAAAGATACTCTTTTTTGAACTTATAAATTTCTGATTAATTGTTATTTACAAAAAATTAACAATCTAATTAATACACATAAGTTGTAGCTTCGTATTTACCATCTTTCTCAGCTATACTTACAAACGGCGAACCATTTGAAGCTGACTTACTTTTAATTCTCATAGCAGTTTGCTTTTGATTTGCAATTGGCGGTTCACCTTTTGTCCTCGTCAACACTCCTGTAAATGTTCCTGTTTGCTTCAATCCTATTGTCTTTTCTTGAGGTAAAACAGTTACCATTTTATAATCGTCTTTTGAATCAACTACTATTTTATCAGAAATTTTCTGAGTCTGCTTTGTTTGTTTATTTGTAATAGATGAAACAGCATGTTTACTGATTTTAACTTCTTCTGAACTTCCATTCAATGAATAGTAAATTAAACCATTTTCATTTTTAATGAAATTAACATCAAGTTGTTCACCATTATGTTTTGTAATTTGATGTGTTTGTGATATTGCAACATTTGCAAATAATAGCGCTAGCGTAAAATATAAAATTTTCATGATTATTAGATTTAAATTAAAAATTGTCAGACTAGAAATTTAAAAACTAAACTTTCACACAAATTCAACATTATGGAATTTTATACATTATGATGCAAATTGAAAAATACCTTTTACGCGAAATATTATCAAAATTACATCATAATAAAAATGAGAACATAAAATTGTCTTTTTGGGAAATCAATTTTGAAAATTTACTGTAATAAAAATTACGAGTTTTTAAAAACAATAAATTTCAGTTTAGATTCTTTAATGGCAAATTTTAATTTTTTACAAAAATCATCTCTGACTTTAGTATTGAGTTAAAAATAGCAGTTTTATAAACAATTGTGTGTTAACAAGCCGTTAAACTGACTAAAATAACAGCAAAAATTAAAATAAAGACCCTAAATAAACAATAATTCAAAAAACGAGTTATCTATTAAATCATTTAAAAAAGTGTCTTAAAATTAATTTATGAAGGTTAAAATTAATATATAAAAACTATTATTTTTAAATTTATAATCATTTTTATAAATAATAATTAAAAACTAAATTTTATAAAAAATAATAATCAAAAATTATGGATACAAAATCGAAATCAGAAACTTTAAAAATAAGAAAAAACTTTAATTTTAATTTTTTGACATGAAATTGAAGTTATAAAAATTAAAAAATCGAAATAAAGAGTTTTAAAGAATTAAAAACAAAAAAAGGTCTTCTCTACTCGACTATTTTTTATTTTATCTTAAAATTAATTTATGAAAGTCAATTTTAATCTATAAAAATTATAAAATTTAAATTATCGATAGTAAATCTATATAATAAAAAAAAGCGCTTATAAAGCGCTTTTCATAAATTTAGTTGATATTATTTCTTAACCATTTCAGAAAGAATTTCAATTTCTCTTTCCGAAGCATTTTTTGGTGGATTTGAATATAATTTCAAAATTTCATCATCAAATTGATTTCTCAAATTTTCACTTTCAATATCTCTTAAGTTCAAAAGTGCCTTTGATCTTACATAAGTCGATTCACTTTTTAAAGACATTGAATACAATTTTTTGATATCTTCTTCTTCAAAATCTGCAGATTTCCAATTTGAATACTTCAAAATAAACTGAGAAAACAACAGCGAAGCCTTATTATTGTTGATATTTTTCTTTAATGAATTCTGCAATAAAGAGAAACTTGAGATATTTTTGATGTTCTCCCCTATTGCACTTTCAATTGCAATACGATCAGCTTTTGTTTCAACTTTAAAATATTTGTTGATTTCTTTTAAAGAATTATTGATGCTGTTTTCTTCTTTTTTACCTTTTTCTTCCCAAGCATCTTTCAATCCAACCGTTTTGTTAAATACTAATTTTGAAGGAGTTGAGTCTTTATCAACAGTAAAATATCCTAAACGCTGGAACTGAAATTTATCTTCATTTTGAGCTGTTGATAAACTTGGTTCAACATATCCAGTAACGATTTCTAGAGAATTTGGATTCACAAAATCTAAGAAATTTTTTTCTTTATAACTGTCTGGAGCTTCATCTGTAAACAAACGATCGTATAAACGAACTTCTGCTTCCAAAGCATGTTTGATAGAAACCCAATGTAAGGTTCCAGATACTTTTCTTTGGCTTGCTTCTGTTCCGCTTCCGCTTAAAGAATCAGTATCATACGTTACATGTATTTCAGTAATATTGCCTTCACTATCTTTTATAACTGATTCTCCTTTAATAATATACGCATTTTTAAGACGTACTTCTTTTCCTAAAGTCAAACGGAAATATTTAGCTGGCGCTTCTTCCAAAAAGTCTTCTCTTTCAATGTATAATTCACGAGAAAAAGGCACTTTTCTGAAACCTGCATTTTCATCTTCTTGATTGTTTTCAGCTTCTAACCACTCCTCTTTTCCTTCTGGATAATTGGTAATTACCAATTTTACAGGATCTAAAACAGCCATTACACGAGGTGCAATTTTGTTCAAATCTTCACGAATACAAAACTCTAAAACCGAAACATTGATTAAATTATCACGTTTTGCAATACCTATTGTGTTAGCAAAATTACGCAATGAAGCAGCTGTATAACCACGTCTTCTCAATCCAGAAATAGTTGACATTCTAGGATCGTCCCAACCGTTAACATGCTTTTCCTTAACTAGTTGCTGTAATTTTCTTTTACTAACAACAGTATGTGATAAGTTACGTCTGGCAAATTCTCTTTGCTTTGGACGAAGCTTATTATCCTCAAAAATCTGATCTAAAAACCAATCGTATAATTCGCGGTGAGGCAAGAATTCAAGCGTACAAAATGAATGAGAAATCTGTTCCAAATAATCACTTTGTCCGTGTGCCCAATCGTACATTGGATATATTTTCCAAGCATCTCCAGTTCTATGGTGATGTTTGTGCAAAATTCTGTACATGATTGGATCACGCATTAACATGTTTGTTGATTTCATGTCAATTTTTGCACGAAGAATATGTGTACCAGCCTCAAATTCACCGTTTTTCATTCTTTCGAATAAATCAAGGTTTTCTTCAACTGAACGATTTCTGTACGGGCTGTCAGTTCCTGGAGTTGTTGGAGTTCCTTTTTGAATCGCCATTTCTTCAGAAGATTGACTATCAACATACGCTTTATCTTTTTTAATTAAGAAAACGGCCCAATCATATAATTGCTGGAAATAATCTGAAGCATAACATTCTTCTGCCCAAGTATATCCTAACCATTCTACATCTTTTTTAATAGCATCAACAAATTCCTGTTCTTCTTTTTCAGGGTTTGTATCATCAAAACGTAAATTCACAGGAGATTGATAATCAATTCCTAAACCAAAATTTAAAGCAATAGAACTAGCGTGCCCAATGTGTAAATAACCATTAGGTTCTGGTGGAAAACGAAAGCGAAGTTTAGTATTTGAAAGACCTGATTTTACGTCTTCCTCTATGATTTGTTCAATAAAATTGAGTGATTTCTCTTCTGATGCCATTATTTTATAGTAATTTTAGCAAAGATAAAAAAGTTTATAGTTTATAGTTTATGGTTTATGGTTTTCTTTGGAAACTTACTCTAAACTTGAAACTTAAAACTTGAAACTAAATTTTAAAATGGGAGTTATAAAACTTAAAAATATCCGTACTTTTTCTTACCACGGATGTTTAATTGAAGAAGGAAAAATTGGATCTGATTATACTGTTGATCTAAAAATTAAAACCAATTTACAGAAATCAGCCGAAACAGATCATCTTTTAGACACGGTAGATTACGTTCATTTGAACAAAATTGTAACCGAAGAAATGGCTATTCGTTCGCATTTATTAGAGCATGTAGCCAAAAGAATCAATATTCGCGTGCTGGCAGAGATAGAAACAGTAGAAAAAACAACAGTTTGGGTTTCTAAAATTAATCCTCCTATTGGTGGTGATGTTGAGTCAGTTACTATAAAAATGACAGAATTTAGAAAGTAATGGCCATAATTAAATCTGTATTTTTTTAAAATAGTTCATTTGAAACTTTTGAATTTTAAAGATTTTAGTTACTTTTGCCAACCGTTCAAGTAATGGCGTCGTGGCCGAGCGGCTAGGCTGGGCTCTGCAAAAGCTCCTACTCCGGTTCGAATCCGGACGATGCCTCAAAACCTTCAAAGCAATTTGAAGGTTTTTTTTATGTTTAATTTTTAGAAAAAATTAATTAAAAATATTGGTTCGAATCCAAACCATGCCTCAAACCTTCAAATTGCTTTGAAGGTTTTTTTATGGCTAATTTTTAGAAAAAATTAATTAAAAATATTGGTTCGAATCCAAACCATGCCTCAAAACCTTCAAATTGCTTTGAAGGTTTTTTTATGGCTAATTTTTAGAAAAAATTAATTAAAGATATTGGTTAGAATCCGCACAATACCTCAAACCTTCAAAGCAATTTGAAGTTTTTTTAATGTTTAATTTTTAGAAAAAATTAAACATTAAAAATATTGGTTAGAATCCAAACCATGCCTCAAAACCTTCAAAGCAATTTGAAAGTTTTTATGTTTAATTTTATAAGTAAACCCGACAGGTTTTAAAAACCTGTCGGGTTTGTTATTTTATCCACAATATTGTTAATACCCTTCGTCGAAATGACAAACTGAATCTGCAAATAGTCAACTTTGTCAAAGTTTTTAAACATCACTTATAAACATAAAAAAATCCTCTGAAAATCAGAGGATTTATATGATTTTGGTTATTTAACAACTATTTATTTTCTATTCTTTCGAAAGCGTTTTTAACCATTTCTTTTTCTTTTGGAAACCATCCTTGAGTTATTAACACTAATCCGAAAACCATTAAAACAATGCTGATTGCTTTTTTGATTTTTAGAATATTATTAGGTGTCATTTTTGATTTTAATTGTTTGGCTAATAGAATTTTAAAACAATCAACCAACAAATAAGCAATAATTACTGAAGTAAAAAAAGTAATCATTCTTGAATTCTGCATTTCTAATTTTGGTCCTACAGAAATAATTACTGCTAACCAAAAACCAAGAACTCCAATGTTGATAACGTTCAGTAGAAAGCCTTTTACAAATAAACTTCCGTAATTTCTTTTTATAATATCTCGATCAATTTCTTCTTCATTTATTTTTTCTTCTTTTCGTAATCTCACAAACGAAATGATTCCGTAAGCAAGCATTATAATACCGCCAAAAATAAACAATGCCGGCTTATCTTTTAAACTGGAAATCAATCTGTAACTTCCAAGATAAGCAATTGCAATGAAGAAAATATCACCTAAAACTACACCGCAGTCAAAAACTAATGCGGCTCTGAATCCTTTGGTAATACTGGTTTCTAATAGTATAAAAAATACCGGACCTACCATAAAGCTTAAAAAAAGTCCCCATGGCAGTCCAGCCAGAATATCATTTATCATCAAAATAGATTGTTATTTTACTTGTTCAATTTTTCCACCTAAAACTGTTTTCTGATTTATTTGTTTTGGATTTCCATAAATGTAAATAGAGCCTCCTGCGCTCACTTTTGCATCTACAAGGGTTGAAGCCTTCACATCGGCTTTTCCGCCCGCAGAAACGCTTACTTTCGTTTGAGACGTGGCTAATTTACTTCCTAGGAAATATCCTCCAGCTCCTAATCCTGCTTCAAGGTTATCTGCTTTACCTGTTGCGGTAATTTCTCCACCAGAAACAGAACTTACTTTCAGTTTATCAACGTTCAAATCTACATTAATTTTTCCACCTTCCTGTGCACTTACTTTAAAAGAAGTTGCTTTTATGGTTTCATTGCTGGTAACAGTAGCGCCTTCATTTACATCAATCAGCTCTAAATGTTTGTAATACAATGTTACATCAAGATCATTTCCTGAAAGAAGTTTTGGAAAAGGCATTCTTAATTTTAAAATACCATTTTTATTAACAGCTTCTAATTCTGCTTCTCTTGTTCCTTTAATAACAATTTTATTTTCAGATGACGGTACTAGTTTTACAGTTAACTTATCGTAAACTTTAACGGTATCAAAATCTCCTAATTGCTTAGTAACCTGACTAAAAGACATTTGTACAAATAAAATTGCTGCTCCTATAATTAGCTTTTTCATACTTTTATTTTTAAAAATTAATACTTATTCTGCTCTTCTTAAAAAATGAAAATCCAGTTGTTTTTTAACTAAATCGGCATTTTTTACTTTAACATAAATTTCGTCTCCTAATTGTAATAAACGGTTTGAAGTGGCTCCAACCAAAGCGTATTGTCTTTCGTCAAAAGTATAATAATCTTCTTTTATTTCTCTGATTCTCACCATTCCTTCGCATTTATTAGAAACGATTTCAACATAAATTCCCCATTCAGTAACACCAGAAATAACTCCAAGGAATTCTTCGTCTTGATGATCCTGCATGTATTTCACCTGCATGTATTTAATACTATCTCGCTCAGCATTTGTCGCTAAATTTTCCATATTTGAACAATGCAGACATTTGGTTTCGTAGGTTTCTTCATCTACAGAAGCTCCTCCATCTAGATAATATTGCAGCAAACGGTGTACCATAACGTCTGGATAACGACGGATTGGCGAAGTAAAATGACTGTAATAATCAAAAGCTAAACCGTAGTGACCAATATTATCTGTCGAATATTTGGCTTTACTCATACTTCTAATAGCAAGAGTATCAATAAGATTTTGTTCTTTTTTACCGTTTACTTCTTCCATTAAAGCATTGATTGATTTGGAAATATCACCTCTAGATCTGAAATCAATTTTATAACCAAACTTCGCAATTACCGTTTGCATCGCAATCAATTTGTCTTCATTTGGCTCATCGTGAATACGATACACAAAGGTTTTCTTTTGTTTTCCAATGTATTCAGCCACTTTTCTATTGGCTAAAAGCATGAATTCTTCAATCAAATGATTGGCATCTTTTGATACTTTGAAGTAAACACCTTCAGGTTCTCCTTGTTCATCCAGATTAAATTTTACTTCGACTTTATCAAAAGAAATGGCGCCTTGCTGCATTCTTTTCTTTCTTAAAATCTTCGCTAATTCATCTAGTTTTAAAGTAGCTTCCACTATTTCATCTGAAACAACATACGAATCTCCAGTAATTGAAATATCAACTGGAATGGTATTATTTCCTTTTGTTTCAATAATATGCTGTGCTTCCTCATAAGCAAAACGCTGATCTGAATAAATTACAGTTCTTCCAAACCATTGGTTAATAACTTGAGCTGTTGGAGAAACTTCAAATACTGCAGAGAAAGTATATTTCTCTTCATTTGGACGTAAGGAACACGCAAAATTAGATAACACTTCTGGAAGCATTGGCACTACTCTATCTACCAAATACACCGAAGTGGCTCTTTGATACGCTTCATCATCCAGAATAGTACCTTCTTCTAAGTAATAGGAAACATCGGCAATGTGAATTCCGATTTCGTAGTTTCCGTTCTCTAACTTTTTGAAAGACAAGGCATCATCAAAGTCTTTTGCATCTTTCGGGTCAATCGTAAACGTAAGCGTATCACGCATATCACGACGTTTTGCAATTTCAGATTCCTGAATTGAAGTATCTAGTTTTTGGGCAAACACCTCTACTTCTACCGGAAAATCTGCTGGTAAACCATATTCAGCTAAAATGGCATGAATCTCAGTATTATGTTCACCAGGTTTACCCAATACACGAATTACAGATCCAAACGGACTATCGGCTCTTTTTGGCCAGTCTTCAATCTTCACTAAAACTACATCTCCATTTTCTGCTTCACCAATTTTATCTTTTGGAATAAAAATATCGGTATACATTTTAGGATTGGCAGTCGAAACAAAGGCAAAGTTTGGCTGCATATCAATTACACCAACAAACTCTGTTTTATCTCTTTCGATAACTTCAATTACTTCACCTTCAGGTCTTTTTCCTTTTCTTCTGTTATAAACGTAAACTTTTACTTTGTCTTTATCTAATGCACGATTCAAATTATTGGTTGGAATAAAAACATCTTCTTCAAACTCATCACAAATAAAATATGCCGTTTTTCTACTCGTCATATCTATTGTTCCTTCGTAATAATCCTGACTTACTGCTTTAATTAAGTATTTTCCAGGTTCTGTTTCTATAATTTTCTTTTGAGCGGCAAGAATTTTTAAATCTTTTATAATTTGATTTCTGCTTTTTGTATCGTCTAATTCAAGCTTAGCTCCTATTTGTTTGTAATTGAAAGGTTTATTAGCATTTTGCGATAAAATCTTTAGTATTTTTCCAGAGAAATCCTTCTCTTTTTTTATCGGCTTTCTAATTTTCTTACTCATATATCTTTTCTTATAAGGTTTAAAATTACAAATAAGAAATCAGATTACAGATTTTAACAATTAGAATTATTAAAATTATAACTTTTCGTACATTTACAAAAAGACCTAAAATGGAAAGCTTTAAAACGATAGCCGTATTCAATTATCTGCACGAAACAGTGGTTCTCAAACACTTACTAGAACAAGAAGAAATCCCTTATTTTTTTGAAAACGAAATGACACTTTCAGTCGTTCCACTATATTCAACGGCGCTGGGCGGCATCAAACTCAAAGTTCATCCAAACGATTTCGAGCAAGTTCAAGAAATCCTCGACAATCTCAACAATCCTCTCAAAATCGTCTGAAACAGAAATCAATTTCAAAATTCAATTTCGAATTTGAATGGGTAAAATTCAATTCAAAATAAAATTTTTTCCTTTTCAACTTTTTTAGTTTTCAACATATATTAAATACAACAAAAAAGATTTTTAAAAATTTAAAAAAATTTGATGGTTATTATAGCTTGTTAATATGTCGAATAAATTTTTTTTTAAAGTCATTGAAATCTCGTTTTACTTATTTATTCTGAGTTATCAACATAGTTATTTTTAGTTAAATAATTAATTTATAAGACTTTTTGTATTTTAATTAACAACGGTTGACAACCAAAAATGAATTCATTTTGTAAATAAGTTGATATGTTCATAGTTGTTGAAAATGGTATTTTTGATATTGATAACTTTTCCAAAAATTCATGAAACTTTTCTTGCATATTTAATTTCGATTTTGGATTAAGTATTTTTCTGAAACAACCAAAAAAAACTTCTAATTTTCTTTTCGAACTTATTAACATTTTCTGTTAATTTAAAGTTAACTGAATATCAACGAATTACAAACTCGTATTAACACCATAAAATTTTAACAAATATTCTGCTTTTTATTTATTGATTTTGAGATAGTTATAGAGTTATGAAAATTGTTGATAACCTATAAGGTTTTGAAAGTAAGGGAGTTGTAATTAGTCACTAATTCAAGAATTTTTTAAAGACGTGAGGTATTAAAGTTATAGAATTTTAAGATTGTTGATTATTCGTGAATTCGTGGCTGAAATCTATATTTTCCTTTCTAAAAAGATTTACTTCCGTATTCTTTAATTAAATTTGCAGTACACAACTTAATAGTACATAAAAATGAAAATTTCGATAGGAAACGATCACGCAGGACCCGAATATAAAAAAGCAATTGTTGAAATGCTTAAAGCTAGAGGATATGAAGTAACTAACTACGGTACAGATACTGATGCATCTGTGGATTATCCAGATTTTGGACACCCAGTTGCTAATGATGTATCTGAAGGAAAAGCCGATTTTGGAATCGTAATCTGCGGAAGCGGAAACGGAATCGCAATGACTGTTAATAAGCACCCGAAAGTAAGAGCTGGTTTATGCTGGACTAAAGAAATCGCGTATTTAACACGTTTACATAATGATGCAAACATTGTAAGTATTCCTGCAAGATTTACTTCTATTCATCAAGCTGTTGAAATCGTTGAAACTTTCTTGGATACCGCTTTTGAAGGCGGAAGGCATCAAAACAGAGTGAATAAAATTGCTTGTTTGTAAAAAATCCAAAAATTCGGTGCTTCGCACCTATTCATAAACACACCGGGCCGATTTTTTAATTTGTCCGGTGTTTTATTTAAGTATTTATAATTCAGTTTTTTAATATACTATAAAATACCTTTTTGTTGAGTTATCAACAATGTTAATATCTATTTTTTATAGTTTAGAAAGGCAATTATAATCGCTGTTTGAATTGCTATAATCAATGCAAACTTCACAATAAAAGAAGTTTTACTCGTTTTATGTTTAAATAATAACATTGCTGTTAATAACCCTGGTGAACCACCAGTTAAGGCCATGAGAAACAAGGTTTTTTCGGGAATACGTCGGTTATTTTTTCGAGCCTGAGATTTGTCATAGCCAGCAATTATAAAAAGAACGATATTTATAAATAAAAAATACAGTAATAAAATTTCCATTCGCCAAAAAATAATGACAAAGATATTATTTTGGATTCAATGAATATTAGTAGAAATATTTAAGAAAATATTTAAATTAGTAAATAATGCGAGATTCTCGTAAAATCTCGCATTATTTACTAATTTAGCATAAAAAAGTTATATGTTAGAAAGTCCTCCTATATCGAAATATGACAATAACACTGTTAACTTACTTACTCAGCTGACATTATCAGGAGAGCTAAAGGAAATCAATGATGAATATTTATATTGGGATAAAATTAAATATAAAACAAAATCTGTTGAACCTGAACAATATTGGAATGCTATTAAATTATCAAGATCGTTAAATAAACAAAATATTTCGTTCGCAACCTATTCATTTAATTTTAATGTAACAGATTATATTCTTAGGCTTTTACACCATTTTGATTTACATATTGGAGGAAATTTAGGAAGTAATATTGGTATAACAGATACAGATAAAAACAAATTTCTAATAAGTTCGATAATGGAAGAAGCTATTTCAAGTAGTCAAATGGAAGGTGCAAATACTACTAGAAAGGCTGCTAAAGAAATGATTCAAAAAGAACGTAAACCAAAAAATAAGTCAGAACAAATGATTATGAATAATTATTTCACAATGAGATATATTGTTCAGCATAAAAATGATAGTTTGACACCAGAAAATCTTTTATACATTCATAAACTTATATCAAATAACACATTAGAAGATGTTGAAGATGAAGGAAGATTTAGAGAGAATAATGATATTTATGTAGTGAATTATTCTAATAGTGAAGTAATACATACACCACCAAAAAATGAAGAATTACAAAAATTAATTAATGATTTATGTTTGTTTTTTAATGAAGAGCAAAAAACGTTTATTCATCCAATTATTAAGGGAATTATAATTCATTTTATGATAGGTTGGATACATCCTTTTTCTGATGGTAATGGAAGAACAGCACGCGCATTATTTTATTGGTATATGCTTAAAAATGGTTATTGGCTTACTGAATATTTAACAATTTCAACAATTATAAAAGATACAAAAGTTCAATATGAAAAGGCTTTTTTATATTCAGAAATTGATCAAAATGATTTAACTTATTTTATTACCTATCATATAAAAACAATGGAGAAAGCATTTACAGCTTTGAAAGAATATATTGGTAGAAAACAAAATGAAGTAATCCAAGCAGCAAAATTTATAAAAATTCCAAATGTAAATGAACGTCAAGCACAAATTTTAAAAATTTTAAACGAAGATTCAGATAGAGTTTTGAGTAGTAAAGAAATGGAAAATAGATTTGGAATTTCAAATTTTACAGCTAGGACAGATTTGAATAATCTTGAAAATTTAGGTTTTTTAGAAAAAATACAGGTAAACAAAATAAAACACAATTTTATTAAATCTAAGCAATTTAATAAAATTTTAAAATCTTATAAATTATAAAATGCGAGATTCTCGTAAAATCTCGCATTTTTTACATCTTTTTTAAATAATAAAACATGACCAACATTCAATTCATTGCCAAGTCTGTTCAGGCGCCCGCAGTCAGTATTCAAAATACAGTAAAATTATTAGAGGAAGATTGTACGATTCCGTTTATTTCGCGTTACCGAAAAGATGCGACAGGAAATCTTGATGAAACTGTTATTGAGCTGATTGCGAAATTGCAGAAAGAATACGATACGCTTATAAAACGTAAAGAAGCAGTTTTAAAATCGATCGAGGAGCAAAAAGCACTTACGCCAGAATTGAAGAAAAAGATCGAAGACAGTTTTGATTTACAAGAAATTGAAGATTTCTACCTCCCGTATAAAAAGAAGAAAAAAACAAAAGCAGATGTAGCGCGCGAATTTGGTTTAGAGCCTTTAGCAAAACTAATTATATCTGAAAGTGATGTTGATATCGATTTTATTTCGACACAATACATTAATGAAAATGTTGTCAACGAAGAAGCCGCTATTCAAGGCGCAAGAGATATTGTAGCGGAATGGATTAATGAGAATATTTATGTTCGTAAACAGCTTCGTAGATTATTTCAGCGAAAAGCGACGATTGCTACCAAAGTGGTTAAAAAGAAAGCTGAAGAAGAAGGAGCACAGAAATTCAGTCAATATTTTGATTGGGAAGAGCCTTTGACAAAAGCACCAGCACACCGTTTGTTGGCAATGCTTCGTGCAGAAAATGAAGGTTTTATAAAAATGAAAATAGATGTTGATATCGACGATGCCTACGATGTTATTGACGAAATCATCATTAAAAAGCAAAACAATACAACAGCGCATTTACAGCTGGCAATTGAAGATAGTTATAAACGTTTGTTGAATCCAGCAATTGGAAATGAAACGCTGCAAGAAGCAAAAGCAAAGGCAGATGCGAATTCTATTCAGGTTTTTGCTAACAATTTAGGTCAGTTATTATTGGCGCCGCCGTTGGGAGAAAAACGTATTTTAGCAATCGATCCAGGATTTAGAAGCGGCTGTAAAGTAGTTTGTCTGGATGAAAAAGGCGATTTATTATACAACGAAACAATTTATCCGCATGCGCCTCAAAACGAGGAGACAATGGCGATAAAAAAAATTCGTTCGATGGTAAACGCGTATCAAATTGATGCAATTTCGATTGGAAACGGAACAGCTTCTCGTGAAACCGAATTTTTTATCAAAAAAATAGCGTTCGACAAACCAATTCAAGTATTTGTGGTTTCTGAAGCTGGAGCTTCGGTGTATTCGGCTTCAAAAATTGCAAGAGAAGAATTCCCTAATTATGATGTAACGGTTCGTGGTTCGGTTTCTATTGGAAGACGACTTTCAGATCCGTTGGCTGAATTGGTAAAAATCGATCCAAAAGCGATTGGAGTAGGGCAGTATCAGCATGATGTGGACCAAACGAAATTAAAAGAAGAATTAGATAATACGGTTATTCGCTGCGTAAACTCGGTTGGAATTAACATCAACACCGCAAGTAAGCACTTATTAAGCTATGTAAGCGGAATCGGGGAGAAGCTGGCGGAAAACATTGTACAATACCGTTCTGAAAACGGACCTTTTGAAGATAGAAAACAGCTGAAAAAAGTGCCTCGTTTAGGAGATAAAGCCTATCAGCAGGGAGCGGCGTTTATTAGAATTACAAATGCTAAAAATCCGCTGGATAATTCGGCGGTGCATCCAGAGGCTTATCCGGTTGTTGAAAAGATGGCGAAAGATTTGAATATTTCTTTAAATGACTTAATTGCTAATAAAGAGAAAACCGCGCTTATTAAGCCCGAAAAGTATGTAACACCTGAAATTGGTTTACTTACGCTAAAAGATATCATTAAAGAGCTTGAAAAGCCCGGATTAGATCCGAGAAAGTCGGCTAAGGTATTTGAATTTGATGCGAACGTAAAATCGATCAAAGATTTGAAAACCGGAATGATATTACCAGGAATTGTTAATAACATCACCAACTTTGGTTGTTTTGTTGACATCGGCATTAAAGAAAGTGGTTTAGTGCATATTTCTCAACTAAAATCAGGTTATGTAAGCGACGTAAACGAAGTTGTCAAATTGCACCAGCATGTTGATGTGAAAGTGACCGAGGTTGATGAGGATAGAAAAAGAATTCAGCTGACAATGATTTTGTAAAAAATTCCAATTTTATAAATTCCAAATTCCAAAATTTTGGAATCTTTGGATAAAAAAACTCCCAAATTACAATTTGTAGTTTGGGAGTTTTTATTTATTAAAGTGTTTTATTTCTTAAGGATAAATTTCTGAGCTTTAAATCTGCTGTTATCTATATTCTGGATTAAATATATTCCATCAGCAAGATTTTCTAAATGAATACTATTAATTATTCCTTCAGTTAAAACAACTGATTTTACAATTTTTCCAGATGAATCAATGATGATATAATTTCCATCATATTTCGTTACGATATTCAATATTCCTTTACTTGGAATAGGATACATTTTAAAGTCGGCAACTTTAAATTCATCCGTTCCTAGACTGGTTACTGTAATACAATTAGAAGAAACAGTGCATCCTCCAACTGTAATTTCAACTTTATAATCTCCTGCCGCTGATGGCGTAAAAGATTGGCTGGTTTCACTTGCTAGCAATGTGTTTGGACATTTATACCATTGATAAGCAGCGCCTGATTGACCTGCAGTTAATACTCCAGAGTTTAAAATAACTGTTTTTACAATTACAGATGAATCGTTAATTGTTAATATCAATGTTTTTGTACTACATCCTACAGTATGAGTATACGTTCCAGATGATGTATATGTTGTTCCGTTTTCAGCCCAAGTATAACTGTCGCAGGCAGTTTCATTCTGTGTTGAACTTGTAGAGTTTGTAATAGTTAATGCTAACGTTTTGGTATCACAACCTACAGTGTGAGTATATGTTCCCGAAGAAGTATACGTTGTTCCATTTTCAGCCCAAGTGTAGCTGTCGCATGCAGTTTCCGTCTGAGTTGAATTTGTTGAATTTGTAATGGTTAATACTAAAGTTTTAGTATCACATCCAACAGTATGCGTGTATGTTCCCGAAGAAGTATATGTTGTTCCATTTTCAGCCCAGGTATAACTGTCGCATGCAGTTTCCGTCTGTGTAGAACTTGTAGAGTTTGTAATAGTTAATGCTAAAGTTTTTGTATCACATCCAACAGTATGCGTATACGTTCCAGATGATGTATACGTTGTTCCGTTTTCAGCCCACGTATAACTGCCACATGCAGTTTCTGTCTGGGTTGAACTTGTAGAATTTGTAATAGTTAATGCTAAAGTTTTAGTTTCACATCCTACAACTGCTGTGTAATTTCCAGAACTAGTATAAGTTGTTCCGTTTACAGCCCAGGTATAACTGTCGCATGCAGTTTCCGTCTGTGTAGAACTTGTAGAGTTTGTAATAGTTAATGCTAAAGTTTTTGTATCACAACCTACAGTATGCGTATATGTTCCAGAAGATGTGTAGGTCACGCCATCTTCAGCCCAAGTGTAGCTGTCGCATGCAGTTTCCGTCTGGGTTGAATTTGTAGAATTTGTAATGGTTAATACTAAAGTTTTAGTATCACATCCTACAGTATGCGTATATGTTCCAGATGATGTATACGTTGTTCCGTTTTCAGCCCAAGTGTAGCTGTCACACGCAGTTTCGGTCTGAGTCGAACTTGTAGAATTTGTAATAGTTAATGCTAAAGTTTTAGTTT